>JAVEEI010000203.1 GCA_030840525.1 Frankiaceae bacterium | reverse complement strand
ACCACCGCCTCGTCGCCGCCGCCGACCGCGTCCCGGATGATCGCCCGGGCGTCCTCCCGCAGCCGGGTCGTCTGCAGCCCGGTGCCGCTGGACTCGGTGTGCGTGTTGGCGTACCGCGGCAGCACCTCGCAGCGGATGAAGTCCTCCAGGAACGACAGCGACCGGCCGCTCGCGGTGTAGTCGGCGTACGTCACCCGGCGCGGCCCGTACGGCCCGTCCATCAACGTGTCGTCGCCGATGACCCCCGCGCGGATGTAGTCGAGCAGTGCCGAGTGCGGGAGGGTCACGTCTCGCATCGTAAGCAGCCTCGGCCAAGATGACGCGGTGGCCACGGATGCGGCGGAGTTGCTCGCGATCGCGGAGCGGCTCGCGAACGCCGCCGCGGCCGAGCTGCGCAACCGGCCCGACGACCTGCACGCCGGCGCCAAGTCGACGCCGACTGACGCGGTCACCGTGATGGACCGCCGGGCCGAGACTGTCATCCTCGACGGGCTCGCCGCCGCGCGCCCGCACGACCGCATCGTCGCCGAGGAGAGCGGCGACAACGACCGCGACGCCGAGGTCACGTGGTACGTCGACCCGCTCGACGGCACCGTCAACTACCTCTACGGCATCCCGCAGTACGCCGTCTCGATCGCGGCCGCGGTTGGCGGCGAGGTCGTCGCCGGCGTCGTCCTCGACGTCGCGCGGGACGAGACGTACGCCGCAGTGCGCGGCTGCGGTGCGACGAACGGGGGTGCGACAAGAGGGCGCGAGCCGCTGCGCTGCACGAGCCAGGGCGAGCCGGCCCTCGCGCTCGTCGGCACCGGGTTCGCGTACGCCGCGACCACTCGCGCCGCGCAGGCGCGGGTGCTCGCCGACCTGCTGCCGCAGGTGCGCGACATCCGCCGGCTCGGGTCGGCCGCGCTCGACCTGTGCGCGGTGGCCGCGGGCCGGCTCGACGCCTACTACGAAGCCGGCATGCACCCGTGGGACTGGGCGGCCGGCACGCTCATCGCTCGCGAAGCCGGCGCCCGGGTCGAGGGACTGCGCGGCCGGCCGCAGGGGGAAGGCGTGATGCTCGCGGCCAACCCGGCGCTGTTCGAGCGGCTACACGACCTGCTCGTCGCCGCCGGTGCGTCCTGAGCGCCCAAAAACGTCCGCGTTACGGCGGTTTTGTCACCGCATTCCGCAAAGGGGGCGCCGCGACGGCAATGGGCCGTTGTGGAACACTCTTCGGGTGGTGGACCAACCGGCACAGTGGCCACCGACGCGGCCCCCGAACGCCCGGGTCGAGCGCGTCTGCCGGGCGGTCGGTGAGGACATCGAAGCGATTCGTGCGGCGCGCTACTTCGTCCGCGAGCAGGTCGTCTCCCGCGGCGCGGTCGACGCCGCCGACGACGCCGCACTGATCGCGGCGGAGCTGCTCGCCAACGCCCACCAGCACGGGCTGGCGCCGGTCACCGTCTGCGTCGTCGGCGGGGCGGACGCCGTACGGATCGAGGTCACCGACACCAACCCGCGCAGTCCTGTCCGGCCGGCCGCGAGCGCGACGAACATGACCGGACGCGGGCTGGCGCTGGTCGAGGCGATCGCGTCGCGGTGGGGAGTGGAGCGGATCCCTGCCGGCGGCAAGACCGTCTGGGCCGAGCTCGTCCGCGAGGGTGCGCCGGCCGGCGAGCCGGTCGACCTCGACGCGCTGCTCGATCAGTGGGACGACGACCTGCCCTCCGGCCCGGAGCGGTTCACCGTCGTACTCGGCGACGTGCCGACCGACCTGCTCATCGAGGCCAAGGCGCACGTCGACAACCTGGTTCGCGAGTTCCAGCTCGCGGCGACGGGGGGCGACGGCGAGGTGCCGCGGCACCTCGCCGACCTCATCGAGAGCGTCGTCACCGGGTTCGCCGAGGCGCGCGACGCGATCAAGCGGCAGGCGCTCGCGGCCGCCGGCCGCGGCGACCCGCGGACCCGGCTGACGCTGCACCTCACGCTGTCGGCGGCCGACGCCGGCGAGGCCTACCTCGCCGCGCTCGACGAGGCCGACGAGTACTCCCGCGCCGCGCGGCTGCTGACGTTGGAGACGCCGCCGGAGCACCGGCTGTTCCGGCACTGGTACGTCGAGGCCGTGGTCAGCCAGCTCCGCCGGCTCGCGGTCGGCGAGGAGGCCGAGCCCGTGCAGGGTTTCGAGGAGCGGCTCGTCGCCGAGATCCGCCGGCTCTCCGCCTCGCAGCGGGTGAGCGAGCGCGCGGCGCGGCTGCAGCGCGCCACCGCGGCACTGACCCGCGCGCGCACGCCGGAGGACGTCGCGGCGGTCGTCGTCCTCGAGGGCGTCGCGGCGCTCGGCGCGTCCGGCGGCGGCCTGCTCGTGCCGGCCGGCGACGGCGAGCACCTCGCGGTGCCCGGCGCCGTCGGGTACGGCGTCGACCTCGTCGGCGCGCTGCGCGAAGAACGGCTCGACGCGCCACTACCGGCGGCGACCGCGCTGCGCACCGGCGAGGCCGTCTGGCTGGAGTCGCGGGAGGAGCGGGACGCGCGGTTCCCCGAGCTGCGCGGCTTCGAGGCGTCGACGATCTCGATGTGCGCGGTGCCGCTCGTCGTCGCCGACCGGACCATCGGCGCGCTGCGGTTCAGCTTCGCGAGCCGCAAGCTGTTCGACGACGACGAGCGCGCGTTCGTGCTGGCGCTCTCCGCGCTGACGGCGCAGACGTTGCAGCGCACCGAGCTCTACCAGGCCGAGCGGCACGCCGCACTCGAGCTGCAGCGTGCGTTACTGCCGCGCGACCCCGGCACGATCCCGGGCTGGGAGATCGCGACGTTCTACAGTCCCGCGGGCGACCAGGAGGCGGGCGGCGACTTCTACGACGTGCTGCCGATCACGCCGGAGCGGCTCATCGCGGTCGTCGGCGACGTCATGGGCCGGGGCGTGGAAGCGGCCGCGGCGATGGCACAGATCCGCTCGACGATCCGCGCGTACGCGATCGCCGACCCGGACCCCGTCCGGGTGTTCACCGCCGTCGACAACTTCTTCGACCGGCTCGACCTCGAGCAGCTCGTCACCGTGCTCTATGTCATCGCCGACAGCGACCAGGACGTCGTGCACATCGCGAACGCCGGGCACCTCTCGCCGCTCATCGTCGACGAGTCGGGGTGCCGCGAGATCCCGACCGCGTCAGGTACGCCGTTCGGGGTGACCACGCCCGACCGGCAGGTCGTGTCGGTCGAGCTGCCGCCGGGCGCGGCGCTGGTCGCGATCACCGACGGCTTGGTCGAGCGCCGCGGCGAGGACATCGACGAGGGCATCGCGCGGGTGATCGCGGCCTGCTCCGGTGCGTTCGGCTGGCCGGCCGAGCGGCTGCTCCGCCGCGTCGTGGCCAGCGCCTCCGCGGAGCGGGTGCACGACGACGACGTGACCGTGCTGGTGCTGCGCCGTACCTGAGCTCTGAGTCGCTACCGCTTGCGGCCGTAGCGCAGGTCGCCCAGCTTCGCCGCCACCTTCGGCAGCCAGTCCGGCCGGTCGAACGACATCATCTCGGCCGGCGTCGAAAATCGTTGCCGCGCAATGGCTTTCGGCCGGGTGAACTCCGTCAGCCCGTCCTCGCCGTGGATGCGGCCGAAGCCGGACTCGCCGACACCGCCGAACGGCAGCGACGGGAAGCCGGCGAACGCGAGTACGGCGTTGACGCTGGCCATCCCGCTGCGCAGCCGGCGGGCCGCGTCGTACGCGTTCTTCTTGCCGTAGACGGCGGCGCCGAGCCCGTACGACGTGCGGTTGGCCTTGTCGACCGCCTCGTCGATGTCGCGGACGCGGGTCACCGGCAGCACCGGGCCGAACGTCTCCTGGCGCATCACCCGGGTGTCCTCCGGCACGTCGACGAGGATGACCGGGTCGATGTACGGCGGGTGCACCGACTCGCGGCCGCCGACGACGGCGCGGGCACCGCGGTCGAGCGCCTCGTCGATGTGCTCGCGGACGATGTCGAGCTGGCGGGGCATCGTCATCGGCCCGATGACCGCGTCGTCGCCTCCGGCCTTCAGATCCTTGGCCGCGAGGGTGAGCTCGCGGACGAACTCGTCGTAGACGGCGTCGACGACGTACACGCGCTCGACGCCGATGCAGGTCTGCCCGGCGTTCGCGCACGCGCCCCAGAGCGCGGCGCCGGCGGCGGCCTTCACGTCGGCGTCGGAGTCGACGAGCATCGCGTCCTTGCCGCCGAGCTCGAGCAGGACCGGAGTCAGCGTCTCCGCGCACGCGGCCATGATCTTGCGGCCGGTCGGGGCGGACCCGGTGAACGCGAGCTTGTCGACGCCGGCGCGGCAGAGTGCCGCGCCGGTGTCGCCGAAGCCGGTCACGACCTGGAACACCGGCTGCTCCGGCACGACCTCGCGGAACAGGTCGGCGAGGAAGACGCCGACCGCCGGCGTGTACTCGCTCGGCTTGAACACGACCGCGTTGCCGGCCGCGAGCGCGTAGGCGATCGAGCCCATCGGGGTGAACAGCGGGTAGTTCCACGGGCCGATGACGCCGACGACGCCGAGCGGCTGGTACTCGAGGATCGGCGCGATGTTCGCCAGCATCAGCGAGCCGCCGACGCGCCGCGGCTTCATGATCCGGCGCGCGTTGCGGGCGGCCCAGTCGATGTGCTCGAGCACCAGCACGTGCTCGATGAACGCATCGATGCGCGGCTTGCCGTTCTCCCGCGAGATCAGCTCGAGCAGCTCCTCGCGATGGCGGGTGAGCGAGCCGGCGAACGCGCGCAGCCGCTGCCGGCGGCCGTCGAATCCGAGCTCGCCCCACCACGCCGACGCCTTGCGCGCGCGCTGCACCGCTTCGCGCACCTCGGCCTCGCCGTGCACCGGGAAGGTCGCGACGACCTCGCCGGTCGCGGGCGCCAGCGACTCGAAACTCTCGGAACGCTCGATGGTCACGGACATGCCGGCATCCTCTCAAAGCCCGCCAAGATCATCGCCGTCAGCGCGGGCTAGATACCGCGCGGACGGCG
>JAVEEI010000180.1 GCA_030840525.1 Frankiaceae bacterium | reverse complement strand
GCCGTCAACGACGGCCGCGGCGAGCGTTCCGCGACGCGCACGGGCAGCGTGGTGAGCCACGACCACTGCAACAGCGGCTGCACCAGCCGTTCGAGGGCCGAGCCGGCGAGCTGTCTCGGGTACGGCGCGACGAACTGCAGCCGTGCGGATCGCAGCAACGACACGGCCCGCGCGACGCCGTCGGGCGCGACGACGACGTCGGCGTCGACGAACACCAGGACGGTGCCGCGCGCGGCGGCGGCGAGCCGCGCGCAGGCAAGCGGCTTGCCGAGCTGTCCAGCTTCCGGTGGCGGTCCGGTGCGCACCTCCACTTGTTCGCCGCCGACGCGGCGAACGACGTCGGCGGTGCCGTCGGTGGACCCGTCGTCGTACACGAGGAGCTCGACGTCGCGAAGGCCGCGCTGCGCGAGCAGGGCGCGCACGCATCGCTCGGCATGAGGCGCTTCGTCGCGCATCGGCACCAGCAACGACACCGGTTCGGCGACCTCTTGCGTGCGTTGCGGCGGCCGTCGTAGCAGCGCCGCGTTGACGCACGTGTGCGCGAGCAGCAACAGCGCGACGACGTCGAGGCAGAGTGCGAGCGCGGTCATCTGCGGGCCAGCAGCGGCACACCGACGACGCCCATCGCGGCGAACCCCCACGCGGCGACGGCGGGGTGGCCGAAGAACACCAGCGCGGCGAGCGCGGACGACAGCCAGACCCACACCCAGAGCACGACCAGCGGCCCTTCGCCGTACCGGTCGGGGCGCCGTCGCGACGCGGCGACGAGCACGGCCGAGAACACGGTCGCGACGAGCAGCCAGCCGCCGAGGTTCGACAACGGAACGCGGGCGACACCGGGCAGGTGCGGCGACGGGTCCGACCAGTGCCAGTGCCGCGCGTCGACCATCTGCGGGTCGAGGAACACGTCCCAACCGGCGAGGCCGGCAGTCGCCGCCATGACGCGGCCGACCGTGCCGGTCGCGACGCGCTCGGCGACGACGACGCACGGGTGCGCCATCATCACCCACGCCAGCCCGATGACGACGGGCACCGCGAACACCTCCGGCCCGAGCCCGCCGTCGTAGCGGTAACTGCCGAACGGGACGCCGGTGTGCACGCCGAGCACCTCGACCGCGAACCCGCCGACACCCACGACGCCGAGGAGCACCGCGGCGTACGCCGGCCCGCGCCGCGTGGCGGCATAACCCAGCGATACCAACGAAAACACGACCACCGTCGCGACGGTCAGCACGTCACGCGCGCGACCGTGCACCAGCGGGTACGGCAGCTGCAAGCCGATGACGAGCAGTACCGGGATCACCGCCGCCACCGCCGGCGGCGCAGGTCGCGCAGCAGCACGTGCGCGGCGCTGCGGCCGCTGGCGCCGGACACGCCGCCGCCCGGGTGCGTCGACGCGCCGCAGAGATAGAGGCCCGGCAGCGGCGACCGGTACGACGACCAGCCGGGTAGCGGGCGCAACGAGAACATCGCGTCGAGGCTCATCTCGAGATGCATCACGTTGCCGTTGTGCAGACCGAGCTCGCTCTCCAGGTCGGCCGGCGTCTGGAGCAGCGTGTCGACGACGCTCGCCGCGAACCCCGGCGCATAACGATCCACCGCGGCGACCAGCCGGTCCGTCTCGCGCGCATGTACGTCGTCCCATGACGAGCCGTCGCGCAGGTGCCGCGGGTGCCACTGCGTCCATACCGTCACGACGTGCCGGCCGGCGGGCGCGAGCGACGGGTCGGTCGCGGTGGGCGTCATCACGAGCAGTGGTGGATCCGACGGCGCGTCGCCGCGGAGGAAGTCGCCGTACGCGGCCCGCAACTGCTGCCGCGACCGCACGAGCAGCTGCATGCCGCGATGCGCGCCGTCGATGCCGACGGAGTACGGCGGCAGGCGGTCGGTCAGCACGCGCAGCACCATGCCCATGCCGTCGCCGATCCGCAGCCGTGCCCGCTCTGTGTTGTCGCCCAGGAGGTCCAGCAGCGTCGCGATGTGGCAGCCGCTCACCACCCGGCGAGCCGCGATCCGCTCACCGGACTCGGTCGTCAGCGACCATCCGTTTCCTTGCCGTTGCAGGGAAACCACGCCGTCGCCGACGCGCACAACCCCGCCGAGTTGTCCGAGCCGCCGGGCCAGCGCGACGGTGAGCATGCCGCTGCCGCCGCGCGGCCGTCCGGGTGCGCGGCGGTGCATCAGAACGGCGGTCGCGAGCGTCGGAGCCGTCCCCGGCTCGTGTGGCGGCGGTCCGGCCTGCGCCGCCCACCACGCGAGCGCCGACTTCAGCCGCTCGTCGCCGAACGTCGCGTCCAGCAATGCGTCGGCCGGTTGCAGGAACTCGCGCGCGACCGACGCACCCGCGCGCCCCAACGGGAAGAACGCGCGACCGAGCGCGCCGACCGTCGGTGGGCGGTGAAACGCGCCGAGCATCGCGTCCATGCGCGGCGACCACGCGGGCACGAACGACGCATATGCGTCGGCCGACTTTTCGCCGCAGACCGCGGCAATGCTCGCGCACGTCTCGTCGACATCGACGGCGAACCGCAGCGCGTCGTCGCCATGCCACGAGACCGCCCACGGGTCGACGTCGACGTAGTCGAGACCACACGCGGCCAGGTTGAGGTCCTCGACTATCCCGGTGTGCCGGACCATGACGTGCAACGACGAGCCGCGGTCGACCTGCACACCCGGCCACCGCTCGACGGTCGACACGGCGCCGCCGACGACGTGGTCGCGCTCGACGACTTCGACGTCGAGACCGCCGCGGGCGAGGTAGCACGCGGCGACCAGACCGTTGTGCCCGCTGCCGATGACGACGACGTCCCGAGTCGCTGTCACGGTGCGGTCGGCTGCCGCCGCCCCATGACGGCGTACACCTCGGTACTGCCCGGAAAAACGAAGCCGGTCAACAGATCCTGGAACCCGGCGGACCGGTACAGCGATCGCGCGGGGGAGTCGTGGTCGTGCGTCGACAGCACCACCGTGCGGGTGGCGACGCGGTCGAGAAGTGTCGTCAGCATCGTGCGGCCGGTGCCCATGCCGTGGTGTGTCGGCAGCAGGTGCAGCTCCGCCAGCTCGAACGCGTCGGACAGCCACTCCCGCGCGGCGTCCCGGCCGAGCGCCTTCGCGACGATGTCGTGCCACCACTCGCCGGCCCGGCCGCGGTAGCCGTAGCCGAACCCGACGAGCACGCCCTCGGCCTGTGCCGCGACCGCGCGAAATCCTTGTCGTTGCAGGTGCGACTGGATGATCTCGCGCCGCTGGACGACGAGCTCCGGTGGCCGGCGCATCGCCTCGCCGTAGATCTGCGCCGCGGTCACGACGAGTGGCTCGAACGCGTCGGCGGCCAGCAGCCGCACGTCGGTCGCGGTCACGAC
The DNA here is from genome assembly GCA_030840525.1 of Frankiaceae bacterium. Classification (GTDB taxonomy): domain Bacteria; phylum Actinomycetota; class Actinomycetes; order JAFAQI01; family JAFAQI01; genus BP-197. Next base: position 12,546 of record JAVEEI010000180.1, on the reverse strand, counting down.
AGCAGCTCCTCGACCGTGCCGACAGTGCGTACGACGGCGAGCCGCGCGAACAGCTCTTCGGCGTACCAACCGATCTCCGGGGTACGCCGCATCGCCGCGCGGTGGGCTAGAGCGCCGCGGCGAAACGACGACAGCGACGCGGCCGACTCCCACAGGCTGAACGTGCCCTGCCGCAACAACGGCGCCTCGCCGAACCCGAACGCCGGCCGCGTGCCGACCTCGGCCGCGATCGCCGGCACGTCGGCGTAGAACCGCCGGGTGTGCCGGGCGCGCAGCGACGCGCGGGTGAGTACGGCGACCGGTCCGTCGCTGTGGTCCGCGCATGCCGGGAACGGGTCGACGCCGTCCCACCTACCCCGGCTGGCGAGCGGCCGCAGGTGCAAGGTGGCGGAACCGAGCGCGGTGGGCGGCGTCCACGGTGCGGCCGGCTCTGCGTCCGCGCGGCAGGTCAGCAGCGCCCATCGGGTCGGCCGCACGTCGCCGGGCACGAACCGGCGGCCGGTCGTCGCCAGCAGCTTCGCGAGCAGCACGTCGGGGTCGCGGCGGCGCCGCCGTACCGCGCGCCGGCCGGAGACGACGAGGCGGGCGACGTCGCGGGCCGGCACCCGGCACACCTCGAGGGTCACGAGCGGAACGGTCACGTGGCCGCGACGTCGAGGGCGGTGCCGGACGTGACCCGGAGCAGTTCGTCGTACTCGGTCGGGAAGATGGAGTCGGGCGTGCCGGCGGCCGCCCAGAGCCGGGGGTAGGTCGCGAGGTGCGTGTCGACGACGGTCCGCAGCGGCGCCGGGTGGCCGACCGGCGCGACCCCGCCGATCGCGAACCCGGTCGCGGCCCGGACCGTCTCCGGGTCGGCCCGCCGTACGGCGGCCGCGCCGAGCGCGGCGGCCACCTTGCCGGTGTCGACGAGGTGGTCGCCGCTGGCGAGTACGAGCAACGGCTCGCCGTCGGCGGTGAAGACCAGCGACTTCACGATTGCGCCGACCGGCACGCCGAGCGCGGCGGCGGCCGCGGCGGCGGTGTGGGTCGACTCGTCGAGGCGGCGGACCCCGGCGGCGGCTTCGTGCGCACCGGCGGCGGTCAGCGCGTCGGCGACCCGGATGTTGGCGGCAGGCAGCGCGGTCATCGCCGGGAGCCTATTGCGGCCTCTTGACACCACCGGTGTATCGAACATATGTTCGAACAGCGGAGCCCGGCCGCGGTTGGGGTTAGGCCGCCGAGAGCGCGCGGCAGCCGCGGCCGGGCCCCGATCACGCGCGCGTCGTCTAGCGCGGCGTCGAGTGCGTGATCGGGGTGAGCGTGCCGAGCCGAGCGGCACGGGAGGTGAGCGATCGTGGTGGTGCCGAGCCGGTTTGGCGCGCCGACGCTGCGGCTGCTGGCGGCGGCGCGGACCGCCCTGCGCGAGGCCGACCGCGCCGAGACGCCGGCCGAGCGGTTCGCGACCGCGCATCTCGCCGCACTGCGGGCCGCCGCCGCGGTGCTCGCCGACCGGGCCCGGCCCAGCGACGCGCGGGTACGGCGCCCCACCAGCGCGTGGGTGCTGCTCACGGCGGTCGCGCCCGAGCTCGGCGAGTGGGCGGCGTACTTCGCCGCCGGCGCGGACAAGCGCGCGGCCGCGCTGGCCGGGCTGCGGACGGCGGTGACCGCGCGCGAGGCCGACGACCTGCTCCGCGACGCGCGCACGTTCCTCGCGCTGGTAGAGACGACGTTGGGGCTGCTGCCCGACGCGACCGCCCGCGCCGGCTAGGCGGGATCGGCGAGACGCCGCCCTCTCCGACACCGTGCGCAAACAGCGGCGCTTTCGGCCCGCCAAGTCGCACACTCGCGCACGGTGTCGTGCTGCTCGCGCGTGATCATGGCGTTGTCGCCCACTTTCGGCCGTGATCATGACGTTCGCAGCCTGCAAACGCCATGATCACGAACCCGGCGGAACCCCTCGCCGAGCCGACCTAGCCCGAGCGGGCCGAGGTCCGGTTCGGTGCGATTGCAAGGATTTATCCGGCTATCGCCAGGGCCACATCACCCAGGCGGACCCTCCATCCGGAGCAGTTCGGCGACGACGACCCCTAGGACCGAGTGATCTCGTCCGACCCAACGGGGGCCCTGATGTTCGCCGACCGCAGAACCTGGCGCGCCGCGCGCCGGCTGACCCTCGCGTTGACGGTTGGCGTCTCCACGCTCGTCCTGCTGCCGACCGCGGCCAGCGCCGCCGTACCGACCCCGCGGCCGCCGGTCGCGCTGCCGGTGGGCATCGAGCCGATGCCGCCGTACCAGCCGCAGACCTACTGCGACCCGCACGACAAGCCCGGCGTCGTCGCGTTCGGCCAGCTGCTGACCGCGACGTACAAGGACACCAGCGTCGTCGACATCAGCCGGCCGTGCGGGACCGACACGAGCGAGCACTACGACGGCCGCGCGCTCGACTGGGGCGCGTACTACAAGAACCCGGCGCAGGTCGCCGAGGTCAACACCGTCTTCGCCTGGCTGTTCGCCAAGGACGCCGCCGGCAACCCGAACGCGATGCTGCGCCGGCTCGGGATCATGTACGTCATCTGGAACAAGCAGATCTGGGGGACGTGGAGCCAGAAGTGGGAGCCGTACGCCTGCTCCGGTGAGACCGCGTGCCACCAGAACCACGTGCACTTCAGCTTCGACTGGAGCGGGGCGCTGAAGAAGACGAGCTTCTGGACCGGTCGCGTCTCGGTGCCGATGGACCCGCCGCACCCGCTCTACACCAGCCTGACCCAGCACGAGGTCGTGACCGTGCCGGCGACCAGCTACGGCGTGACGACGTGGTTCGCGCTCAAGGCCGGCCTGCGCTACCGCCTGATCGTCTCGGGCATCTACCACTACCGGCCGGTGCGCGGCGACAACGCCGACGCCGAGTGCTCATCGTCGTACGCCGGCCCGAAGTGGAGCGCGCTCGCGCCGGGGGAGACGTCGGGCACCACCGGCCTGCGCGATCTCGTCGTCAACGGGACGTCGAGTGGCTGGCGGGCCGCGGTGGCCACCGGCGGCGGCTGCAACAGTACGACGCACACTTACACCGGCACGCTGGTGCCGGCGACGAGCGAGCCGCTCCAGCTCGTCATCAACGACCCCGACCGTGCCGACGACACCGGCGCGCTGACGGTGACCGTCGTCCGCCTCCCGTAGCCACCTGGACAACCGGACGCCACGCGGCGGCGAAACGAACCGCCCGGAACTGTCGGCGGCGCGCCGTACGCTGACGCACATGGCCGGCACCCGACCGCGGACGTCCGTACGGACCGCCGCCGTCTGGGAGGCGCTGCGCGAGGCGCTCGACGAGCTCGCGCAGCCCGGCCGGCCGGTGCGCATCGTCGACGCGGGCGGGGGCAGCGGCGGGTTCGCGGTGCCGCTGGCCGAGCTCGGTCACGACGTCGTCGTCGTCGACCCGAGCCCCGACTCGCTCGCCGCGCTCGAGCGCCGCGCCGCCGAGGCCGGCACCGAGGCGCGGGTCAGGGCGGTGCAGGGCGACGCGGCCGGCCTGCTCGAGGTCGTCGAGGCCGGCTGGGCCGACCTCGTCCTGTGTCACAGCGTGCTCGAGGTCGTCGACGACCCGGCCGAGGCACTCGGCGCGGTCGCGGCGGTGCTGCGGCCCGGCGGCCTTGCCAGCATCCTCGTCGCCAACCGGGTCGCGGCCGTCCTCGCGCGGGTCGCCGCCGGCCGGCTGGGCGAAGCCGCGCGGATTCTCGACGACCCCGGCGGCACGTCCGGCGAGACCGACCCGCTGGCCCGCCGGTTCGGCCTCGACGAGCTCTCCGCCGCGGTCGTCGGCGTCGGCCTGCAGCCGCGGCTCGCCCACGGCGTGCGGGTGTTCGCCGACCTCGTCCCACCGGCCCTCGTCGATGGCGACCCCGACGCCGAGCGCGAGCTGCTCGCGCTGGAGCACGCCGCGTCCCGGCGGCCCGACTACCTCGCCGTCGCGACCCAGCTGCACCTGCTCGCGAGCCGATGAGCCGCCGGCAGCTCGAACGCCGACCCGACGACGCCCAGTCGCGACGGCGCGGCGACGACACCGGCTGCTCGATCCTGCACGTCGACATGGACGCGTTCTACGCGAGCGTCGAGCTGCGCGAGCGGCCCGAGCTCGTCGGCCGGCCGGTCATCGTCGGCGGCCTCGGCGGCCGGTCCGTCGTACTGTCCGCGACCTACGAGGCCCGCGGCTTCGGCGTGCACAGCGCGATGCCGATGGCGCGGGCCCGCCGGCTCTGCCCGCAGGCGACCGTCATCCCGCCGACCCCCGGGGTGTACGCCGAGGCCTCGCGCGGCGTCATGGAGATCTTCCGGTCGATCACCCCGCTGGTCGAGCCGCTGTCGCTCGACGAGGCGTTCCTCGACGTCGCCGGGGCCCGCCGCCGGCTCGGCACGCCGGCGCAGATCGGTGACCTCATCCGGGCCCGGGTCGCCGACGAGCAGCGGCTGCCTTGCTCGGTCGGCGTCGCGAGCACGAAGTTCCTCGCCAAGCTCGCGTCCGGCCGGGCCAAGCCCGACGGCCTGCTGGTGGTCCCGCGCGACGGCATCGTCGAGTTCCTGCACCCGCTGCCGATCGGCGCGCTGTGGGGCGTCGGCGAGCGGGCCGAGGAGGCGCTGTCCCGGCTCGGCTTGCGCACGATCGGCGACATCGCGGACACGCCGGAGGCGACGCTCGCCCGCGCGCTCGGCCCGGCCGTCGGCGCGTCCTTGTCGGCGCTGGCCTGGGGTCGCGACGACCGCGCGGTCGTGCCGCACGAGCCGGACCGCAGCATCGGCGCGGAGGAGACGTTCGCCCGCGACGTCGAGGACCCCGTCGTCGTACGGCGCGAGTTGCTCCGGCTCGCCGAACGCACCGCCGCGCGGCTGCGCCAGGCCGGCCACGTCGGGCGGACTGTCTCGATCAAGGTCCGGTTCGCCGACTTCACCACGATCACCCGGTCGAAGACGATGGCCGAGCCGACCGACGTCGCCCGCGTCGTCTACGACACGGCCAAGAACCTGTACGACGCTCTCCGGCTCGACCGGGCGCGGATCCGGCTGGTCGGCGTCCGGGTCGAAGGGCTCGCCGACGCCGTACGGACGCCGCGCCAGCTCGCGATGGACGGTGGCGGCGAGGAGTGGCGGGCCGCCGAGCGGGCAGCAGACCAGGCAGTCGCGCGCTTCGGAGCCGGCGCGGTCCGGCCGGCGGCACTGGTCGACCGTGAGCAACGGGATCGTGATCGTTCGGCTGCTTCCCGAGACGACGACACGACCGTATGGTGAACAGGTACGCCGCGCCGCTCGGGCGGCGTCGCCGGTAGGAGGAGACGTTGCCGCTCTCCGAGCACGAGCAGCGGTTGCTCGAGCAGATCGAGCAGTCGCTCTATGCCGAGGACCCGAAGTTCGCCCGGTCGTGGCGGACCAAGGATCCCGGCACCGTGCGCCGCCACACGCTCGTCCGCGCCGCCGTGCTGTTCGTGGCCGGCCTGGCCGCCCTGCTCGCCGGCGTCATCCTGCTCAACTCCAGCACCGTCGCCGGCATCGCCGTCGGCACCGCGGGCTTCCTGCTGATGCTCGGCGCCGCCTGGTACAGCCTGTCCACCCGGCAGCGAGTCCGCGGCCAGGCGAGCGCGACGGCGACGGCCCGGCCGCGCGGCCCGCGCCCGCGCCGGTCGCTGTCGGCGCGGCTGGAGGAGCGCTGGGAGCGCCGCCAGGAAGACAACGGCCGCCGCTAGCCGGCCCAGCTTCGCCGACCACCCCGCCCCCTCGCCGTGATCATGGCGTTTCAGGCGTTTTTTGGCCGTGATCATGGCGTTCGCAGCGGGCAACGCCATGATCACGAACGCGCCGGGGCGGGCCTAGCGGCTCGGGGCGAGACGGAGCAGCCGCCGGCGTGACCACGCCGCCGCCCGGTCGAACGCGTCCAGCCCATCGGCCACCCGGCCGGCGGCCGCCCGTGCCGCGGCCAGTGTCGACGCCGGCAGCACCCGCGCCCGCCAGCGCGCCCACGGGGTACACCGGGCCAGCAGCGCCGCCCGGACCACCTCGACGTCGTCGGGCAGCCCGCGGTTGGTGGCCGACCGGGGGTCGGCGGCGTAGCGCGCGCGCTCCTCCGCCCGTACCAGCCGGTCGAGCGCCTCTTCGGCCGGCGGCGGCAGCGGTACGTCGGCGCGCAGCACCCTGGCGGCGCCGCGCGGGCTCAGCCCGTCGTGCCAGGCGGCGCCGGCGTCGATCGCGCCGGCCCGCAGCTCCGCCCACGCGGCGTGCGCGAGCGCCCCGCTGCTGTCGGCGGTCCGCCAGCGGCGGGCGCGGCTGAGCGCCCGGGCCAGCGCCGGCACGGGGAGCAGCAGCGCGACGAGGGCGAGCAGCACCCACCACCTCGACGTACCGCCGCGGTGCCGGGCGGGTGCGGCGGAGAGCGGCTTGCCGTCGCCGCCGAGGGTGTCGAGGCCCTTGCGGTCGGCGGCGGACTTGCCCGACGAGGACGTCGGCGTCGGCTGCGGCTCCTGCGACCCGGGCGGCAGCGGGCCGTTGGTCGACGGGGCCTGGGTGAACGCCGGCGCGACCGCCTGCCCGTCGCTGCGCGGCGTCGGCTCGAACGGCAGCCAGCCGTAGCCGGCGAAGTACAGCTCGGGCCACGCGTGCGCGTCGTGCGAGGTCACCAGCCAGGACCCGTCCCGCTGCTTGTCGCCGCGGGTGAACCCGACCGCGACCCGCGCCGGGATGTTCTGCAGCCGCGCCAGCACGGCCATCGCGGCCGCGAACTGCTGGCAGAACCCGCGCTTCGTCTGCAGCAGGAAGGCCTCGAGTGCGTCGGTGCTGTCGCTGCCGCTGACCGACGTGTCGTAGAGGTACAGCCCGCCGGTGAGGTAGCCCTGGATCGCGAGCGCCTTCTCGAACGGCGTCTTCGCCTTCGCGGTGATCTGCGCGTCGAGGTCGACGATGTCGTTCGGGATGTCCGGCAGCGCGACGTCGTCGGGGAAGTCCGCCGTGTTGACGTCGGGGGCCGCGTCGAGCCCCTCCGGCGACGGGTCCGGCCGGACGATGGTCGCGGAGTACGACGTGTCCTGCGTGTCGGTGCGCGCGGAGAAGACGGTGTTGGTCACCGGGTCGTAGTCCCACTCGCCGCCGACGTGCACCTGCTGGGCCTGGGTCGGCAGCGGCAGCCAGTGCACGCCGAGCTTGCCGACGTGCACCGACACGGAGACCGTCGGGCCGGTCACCGGCGGCGCGTTCAGGCCCTTCTTCACCGAGGTGGCCGGCGGCGACCGCAGATCCTTCGGCGAGAACGAGGTGCCGTTGAACTCGTCAAGCGCGGTCAGCCGCAGGTAGCCCGGCTCCGGGTCGGTCGTGGTGTAGCGCAGCAGCGGCGTCGCGGTCCGCGTCACCAGCTGCGCCCGCAGCGTCACCAGCGGGTTCAGCGTCTCGACCGAGTGGCCGCTGCCGTTGCCACTGCCGTCACCGCCGTGCTTCGGCACGCCACCGTGCAGGCCGGGGAGCAGCATCGGTACGACGACGCCGACCACGATCGCCGACGCGCCGATCCGGCGGCCGAGCGCCGACAGCGGCGACGGCGCGAGGTCCTGGTCGGCCCACGTGACCCGGGTGCCCTTCTCCATCCCGAGGGTCCGGCCCCACCGGGAGATGCGGTCGCGCGAGTCGGCGAGCAGCAGCCAGAGGTAGCCGGCGGTCCCGACGCCGAACGCGGCCCACCCGACGCCGTGTTTCGCGACCGACGTGCAGACGGCGAACACCGCGAGCAGCGGGATGCCGGCGAGAGCGGCCCGGCGCATCGTGACCGCGAGCAGGTCGACCACCAGCGCGACCGCGGCCATCGCGACGATGATCAGGAACACCAGGCCGCCGTGCGTCGGCACCGGCGTCGAGAGCTTGCGGATGTCGGTGAAGCCGCTGCGCGCGGTGTCGCCGAGCATTCGCAGCGCCGCCGGGCCGGGCAGCACGCCGGCAACCGCGGCCGGTCGCGCGTCGAGCAGCGTGAGGTAGCAGAGCACCAGCGCGGCGGCGGCCAGCGGCCCGAGCGGGGAGGGCACCCGCAGCCGCCGTACGGCCTCGTTGACGGCGAAGACGATCGCGATCGCGCCGACGACTGGGGCCAGCCAGGACCAGCCGTCGAAGACCGCGCTGAACGACAGCGCTGCCGCGACCGTCGCGCCCGCGCTCGCGAGCGTCAGCCGGCCGCGCCCGCTCATGCGCCCACCTCCGTGACGGCGTCGTGCGGCAGGAACGCGGCCTCGCGCCCGGTCGCTGCGGCGAGGCCGGTCGCGGCGTACGGCCATAGCTTGGTCAGGTCGCTGCCGCGGCTGGCCGCGATGACCCGCCAGCCGGCGGCGCGCAGCACGTCGCAGTTGTCGCGGAACGTCTGCGTCGCCGCGGCCGCGGCCCGCGGCGACAGCGCGGTCCAGCTCGCGGTGTCGAGGACGAGCGCGACGCCGATCGACGAGCCGCCGTGGATCGCGCGGGCGAGCTGCTCGGCGTCCTCGGACGTCATCGGCGCGACGACGGCGACGAACAGCTCCTCGCCGCCGCCGCGGCGCAGCGCGGTCGTGCCGGCCTGCAGCGTCGTACCGCTCGACGCGGTCTGTACGGCGAGTACGTCGAGCAACACGCTCTCCGTCGAGTGCGCGGCGAGGTCGACGGCGGTGACCTCCTCGCCGATGTCGGTGACCAGCCGGATGGTGAAGCCGGTGCGGGCGAGGTGCAGCCCGACCGACGCCGCGGCCGACACCGCCCACTCGAACGAGCTGAGCGGCCCGTCGCCGTAGTGCGCGCCGGCCCGGCAGTCGAGCAGGACGACGGCGCGGCTCTGCCACGGCTGCTCCTCGCGGCGCACCATCAGCTCGCCGCGCCGCGCCGTCGACCGCCAGTGGATCCGGCGCAGGTCGTCGCCGAGCCGGTACTCCCGGGTGGCCGAGTCGTCCTCGCCCGAGGTCGCGACCGAGCGCGACATGCTCTCGCCGGCACCGGCCCACTCGCCGCCGAGCCGTACCTCCGGCAGGTGGTGCACGACCGGCGTCACCATCAGCGACTCGGCCGAGGTGAACGCGCGCGGCAGCTCGACCAGCCCGAACGGGTCGGTGAGCCGGACCGTGAGCGGGCCGATCCGGAACCGGCCGCGGACCTGCGAGTGCACCGAGTACTCGACCTCGATGGTCCGCTGCGGCAGCACCCGGTCGAGCACGAACCGCGGCCGGCCGCCGAGCAGGTACGGCACCGTGTCCTCGGCGAGCATGACGCCGGTGGGCAGCCGGGACACGTTCTGCAGCCGGAGTACGACGTTGCAGCTTGACCCGGCCGGCACCCGGACCGGGTCGACCCGGCGGGTGCAGGTGAGCCGGTAGCGGGTCCGGGCGACGAGCGCGTACGACAGCAGCGGCAGCGCGATCAGGAAAACGCCGACCCTCGTGACGTTGATCTCGCGCAGGGCCAGCCCGGGCACAAGGGCGGCGAACCCGGAGGACAGGACGCACCGCCCGCGCAGGGTCAGCCCGGCGAGCGTGCGGGACAGCCGGCGCGGGAGCATCAGACGCTCCGCCGCCGGCGCGGCTCACCGCCGTCGGGGACCGGCACCGACGCGACGATGTCGGAGACGACCGACAGCGTCGTACGGCGGGCGACCTGGGCCTCGGCGGACAGCAGCAGCCGGTGCGCGAGCACCGGGACGGCGAGCCGCTGTAGGTCGTCGGGAAGCACGTAGTCGCGGCCGTCGAGCGCGGCGGCGGCGCGGCCGGTGCGCAGCAGGTGCAGCGTCGCGCGGGGCGAGGCGCCGAGGCGGAGCTCGCGGTTGTCGCGGGTCGCCGTGACCAGGTCGATCGCGTAGCGCCGGACCGACTCGGCGACGTACACCGACCGTACGGCGGCGATCAGCTTTGCGACCTCCAGCCCGTCGGAGACCGGCTCGAGGTCGTCGAGCGGCGAGCCGGCGCCGTGGTGGTCGAGGACGGCGAGCTCGGCCTCGGCGCTGGGGTAGCCGATCGCGAGCCGCGCGGTGAACCGGTCGCGCTGCGCCTCGGGCAGCGGGTAGGTGCCCTCCATCTCGACCGGGTTCTGGGTCGCGATGACCATGAACGGCGCCTCGAGCACGTAGGTGACGCCGTCGACGGTGACCTGGCGCTCCTCCATCGACTCGAGCAGCGCCGACTGCGTCTTGGGCGAGGCGCGGTTGATCTCGTCGCCGACCACGAGGTTGGCGAAGATCGCGCCGGGCTTGAACTCGAACTCACGGCTGTCCTGGTTCCAGACCGAGACGCCGGTGATGTCGCTCGGCAGCAGGTCGGGCGTGAACTGGATGCGGCGCACCGAGCAGGCGATGGCGCGGGCGAGCGCCTTCGCCAGCATCGTCTTGCCGACGCCGGGGACGTCCTCGATCAGCAGGTGGCCCTCGGCGAGCATGACCGTGACGGCCAGGCGCACCGCCTCGGGCTTGCCCTCGATGACCTGCTCGACCGCCGCGACGATCCGCGACGAGTGCAGTGCGACGTCCTCCAGCCCGACCGCGGCTCTAGCACGAGTGGGCACTCACGCCTCCGATTCGCCCCGCCGATGCGCTCTCCCTCAGAACGCACGGCCAGTCTCGCAGGTTCGCCGCTTTCCGTACGTAGTCGTTCGGTAACGACTTGGCCGCGCCGGCCACGGGCCCGCCGCCGCGCTCAAGTGGGGCCGGAAAGTGCCGAAGAGGTTGACCGGGGAGCGAAGTGGAGTACTGTGGTGCGACATGGATGACGAGGGGAGGGGACGGCCGTGTTTCTCGGTACGTACTCCCCGCGCCTCGACGAGAAGGGCCGGGTGTTCCTGCCGGCCAAGTTCCGCGACGAGCTGGCGGAGGGCCTGGTGATCACGAAGGGGCAGGAGCGATGCCTCTACGTCTTCTCCGTCGCCGAGTTCGGCCGGCTCACCGAGCGGCTCCGCGAGGCGCCGCTCACCGCCAAGGGCGCCCGCGACTACGGCCGGGTCTTCTTCGCCTCCGCCCACGACGACACCCCGGACAAGCAGGGCCGGGTCACCGTCCCGCCGCCGCTGCGGGAGTACGCCGGGCTCGACCGCGACTGCGTCGTGATCGGCGCCAACACCCGGGTGGAGATCTGGGACGCCGCGGCCTGGGCGACCTACCTCGCCGGCCAGGAGGAGCAGTTCTCGTCGCTGTCCGAGGAGGTGCTCCCCGGCATTGCTTGAGGCCGGCATTGCTTGAGGCCGGCATCGCCTGAGGTGTGGCTCCCGCCCGCACCCGCCCTATAGCCGCACCTGGCGTCCCTTCCCCGGCGCCAGGCGTGGGGGCGGGAACCAGACCCCAGGACCGCCCTTCCTTCGGCCCAATCGCTCAACTTCCGTCCAACCGTCGAGGCGAGATAGAGAGGAGTACGTCGGTGACCGAGCCTTCCGGCCACGTCCCGGTGATGCTCCAGCGCGTCCTCGACCTGCTCGGTCCGGCCCTCTCCGCGCCGTCCGCGGTGGTCGTCGACGCCACGGTCGGCCTCGGCGGGCATGCCGAGGCGATGCTCGCCGCGCACCCCGAGCTGCGGCTGATCGGCCTCGACCGAGACCCGGCCGCGCTGGAGCGCAGCGCCGCCCGGCTGGCCGCCTTCGGCCCGCGGGTCCGGCTGGTGCACACCCGCTACGACGCGCTGGCGCGGGTCCTCGACGAGGCCGGCGTACGGCGGCTCGACGCCGCGCTGTTCGACCTCGGCGTCTCGTCGCTGCAGCTCGACGACGACGCGCGCGGCTTCGCGTACTCGCGCGACACCCCGCTGGACATGCGGATGGACCCGACTTCTAGCCGGACCGCGGCCGAGGTGGTCAACACCTACCCGGTCGCGGACCTCGCCCGGGTGCTGCGGGTGTACGGCGAGGAGCGGTTCGCCCGCCGGATCGCCGAGGCGATCGTGCGGGCCCGGCCGCTCGCGACGTCGGCCCGGCTGGCCGAGCTGGTCCGCGACGCGGTCCCGGCCGCCACCCGCCGGACCGGCGGGCACCCGGCCAAGCGCACCTTCCAAGCGCTGCGGATCGAGGTCAACGACGAGCTCGCCGTGCTCGAGTCGGCGCTGCCCGACGCGGTCGCCGCCCTGCGGCTCGGCGGCCGGGTCGCGGTGCTGAGCTACCACTCGCTCGAAGACCGGATGGTCAAGCGGGTGCTGGCCGCCGGCGCGGTCAGCAGCGCGCCGCCCGACCTGCCGGTCGTGCCGGAATCGGCGCAGCCGACGTTGCGCTTGCTCACCCGCGGCGCCGAGACACCGGACGACGACGAGCTCGCGAGCAACCCGCGGGCCGCGTCCGCGCGGCTGCGTGCCGCCGAGCGGATCCGGGCCGCGGCATGAGCGCGACCGCGCCGCTGCGCGCGCTCCCACTGCCGCCCCGCCGTACCGAGGCCCCGGCCCGGGCTGCGACCGCGGCCCGCCCGAGGCTCGTCGCCGTACCGGCTCCGACCGCGGGCCGGGTGCCGTTTGTGCTCGCGGTCGCCGGTGTCCTCGCGGTCGGCCTGGTCGCGTTGCTGTTGCTGCACACGCTCGCCGCGCAGGACGCGTTCACCGTGCACAAGCTGACCCGGCAGTCGGCCAC
>JAVEEI010000020.1 GCA_030840525.1 Frankiaceae bacterium | reverse complement strand
GGCGCCGGCAACGTGCTGCCGCACATCGTCGCCGGCCTGCCCGGCAAGGTCGACGTCGTCTACTACCACGGCTCCGGCGACCCCGCCCGGCCGACCTGGCACGCCGTCGCCGCGCAGAGCCTCGACGCCTTGGCGGCCAAGCCGCACTGGTCGACCCAGCAACTGGGCAACGTCGTCGTCGAGCCGGCGCAGAGCTCGAGCAAGCTGATGGGCGCGTGCAAGCAGGGCCAGGAGGCCACCCTCAACGGCTTCACCTGCGGCCGGTCCGCCGACGTGTTCGGCATCGCGATCGACAAGTGCGGCAACCTGATCACGACCTGGCCGGCCCAGGCCAACTTGCAGTCCGACGGCACGTACGTGACGACGCAGACGTCCGGCCCGAGCCTCATCTGCAAGTCCGGCGCGACCCACGGCGTAGCGGTGGCGTCGGTGCCGATCACGGCGGGGCCGCCGCCCGTGACCACGGCGCCGGCCGTCCGCGCGCCCGGCGGGCACGCGGTCGCCCGGATCGAGTAGGCGCTACCGCGCCTTCGCGCTGGTCGAGCTCAGCTCCATCGGCGCGGTGTTCACGGCCTCGAACGCGCTCGCCGGGATCGTCTTGAGCTGGTCGAGCAGGCCGCTCGGCCAGGCGGTGTCGGCGGTGCCCTGGAAGTACCACGGCGACCCGTTGTCGGCGAGCACCAGCCCGTAGTGCTTCATCGCGGTCAGGACGACGCGGGTGTCCGCGCGGTACGACGTGATCGGGAAGCTCGCCTTCAGCCGGAACCGCGCGCCCATCGGCGGGTAGTTCGTCAGGTCGCGGGTCGACCCGGCGGCATGCCGGGCCGGCCACAGGTAGGCCTGCGACGTGACGTTCGTGGTGAACCGGATGGCGTGGTCGACGACGCCCGCGCGGACCTCGTCGTAGCGCAGCAGGCCCGGCAGGATCGCGAGGCCGGCGGCGTCGGCCGACGTCCAGCCCTTCGGCCGCAGCGCGTCGCTCGTTAACAGCCAGGTCGCGCCGGACCCGGCGGTCCAGCGCCCGCTCGACGTCCGGCGTACGTTCCAGAGCTCGTAGAGCCGGCAGCTGCCGGTGTCGACGATCACCGCGTGCCGGTCGCCGGTCGACGTCGTCCCGCCCTCGATTCGCGTGTCGGTGCCGAGCGGGTAGCCCACCCGGTCCGACTCGTCGGCGTACGTGAACGACACTGAGACCTTCGGGTGCGACGAGCGCACGTACGTGACCGGGATCCCGTACGGGACCGGCTGCGCGCCGTACGACGGGCCGAAGTCGGGGTGCAGCTTGCGGGTCGGTGACATGTGCGACAGCCACGCCCGGCTGCGCGGGTCGACGGCCAGCCGGCTGACGTCGGCGTGCCAGTAGTTGTCGGCGGGGAACGCGGTGCAGATGGTGCCCGGCAGCCGGTGGGCTATGCCGGCGGCCGACGCCGGGGCGGCGGTCAGGGCGGCCGCTACGAGCGTTGCCACCCCGGCCGCGAGCGCCGGTCGCGGGAGTCTCACCTCAGTAGTCTCGGCAGCGGTGGCCGGCCGCATGGGTGCCGATCGGGTGAAAACTTCCTGCCTCGGGTGACACGGACCGCCGCATTTCGATCACGAAAGCGTCACAATGCGCGGCGTAACCGGCCAGTAGTGGCAGGCTCGACGCCGCGGACGCCGGCCCAGGCGTCTGCCCGAGCACGTCCCGGCAGCGCTAGTCGAGAGGTGGAGATTGGGCAAGTACCTGGTCCGCCGGCTCGTCAACTACGTCGTGCTCGTGTTCATCGCGACGTCGATGGCCTATCTGCTGGCGGCAACTTCGCTCAACCCGCGGTCGCACTTCCTCGGCCGCAACCCGCCGGTCCCTGTCACCACGCAGGACGACATCCTCAACCGCTACAACCTCAACGACAAGACGCCGGTCTTCGAGCGGTACGGCACCTGGATCGACAACATCGCGCACGGCAACCTCGGGCGCGACTACGACGGCGGGTACGTCGGCGCGAACCTCAGCCGGCGGATGTGGGTCAGCGGCCAGCTACTGCTCATCGGCACGATCCTCGGCGGCCTCGTCGGGGTGGCGGCCGGCGCGTGGGCCGCGGTCCGGCACAAGAAGGCGACCGACGTCGCCCTCACCCAGGGCGCGTTCTTCATCCTGTCCTGCCCGGTCTTCGTCATCGCGATCCTGCTGCAGGTCGGCGCGACCCGGCTCAACAACGCGGTCGGGAGCCGGCTGATCTCGTTCTCCGGACAGTTCGACCCGGCGAAACCGGGCGGGTTCTTCTCCAACATCGGCGACCGGCTCGACCACCTGATCCTGCCGACGATCACGCTGATGCTCGCCGGGGCGTCGTACCTCATGCTCTACCAGCGCAGCGCGATGCTCGACGTGCTCGGCAGCGACTACGTGCGCACCGCGCGGGCCAAGGGGCTGCGCCGCCGTACGGCGTTGATCAAGCACGCACTCCGTACGGCGCTGATCCCGTCGGTGACGCTGTTCACGTACGCGTTCGCGACCATCTTCGTCGGCGCGACGTTCACCGAGACCATCTTCGGCTGGCACGGGATGGGTGAGTGGTTCGTGCAGACGATCCAAGGCAGCGACACCAACGCCGTCGCGGCCATCACCGCGGTCGTCGGCGTGCTGATCCTGTTCGCGTCGTTCCTGCAAGACGTCGTCGTCGCGATGCTCGACCCACGGGTGCGGGTGGGCTGATGACCGTCCCGAGCCAGGAGCTCATCGGCACCGTCACCGCCGAGTCGGGCATCGAGGGCACCGCGGCGCTCGACGAGACCGCCGTCCCGTCCCGCGGCCGGATCATCTTCCGCCGGTTCATCGTGCAGAAGTCCGCGCTGTTCGGGCTCGTCCTGCTCGTCGTACTGGTGCTGCTCGCGTACGTCGGGCCGATCATCGGCAAGTGGGACTACAGCCAGCCCGACTACAACTCGTTCCTCGTCACGCCCAACTCGTCGCACTGGTTCGGCACCGACGGCACCGGCACCGACCTGTTCGCGGCGACGATGCGCGGCGCGCAGAAGTCCATCATCATCGGCCTGCTCGTCGCGGTGCTCGCGACCAGCATGGCCGCGATCGTCGGCGCGACCGCCGGCTACTTCGGCAGGTGGATCGACACCGTGCTGATGTGGATCGTCAACCTGCTGCTCGTCATCCCGTCGTTCCTCATCATCGCGATCCTGTCACCGCGCTACCACAACAACCTGACGCTGTTCGTGGTCCTGCTCGGCATGTTCATCTGGCAGATCACCGCGCGAATCGTCCGCGGCCAGACGCTGTCGTTGCGCGAGCGCGAGTACGTGCTGGCGGCGAAGTACATGGGCGTCTCGGGCCCGCGGATCATCGCGCGGCACATCCTGCCCAACCTCGCGTCGCTGCTCATCATCGACGCGACGGTCAACGTCTCCGTGGCCGTCCTCACCGAGACCGGTCTGTCGTTCTTCGGCTTCGGCGTGCAGCCGCCGGACGTGTCGCTCGGCACGCTGATCGAGGCCGCGCAGACGTCGGCGACGACGCAGCCGTGGCTGTTCCTGTTCCCGGCCGGGTTCCTCGTGCTGCTGCTGCTCGCGGTCAACTTGATCGGGCAGGGGCTGCGCGACGCGTTCGACCCGTCGGCCGGGGTCGCCGTATGACGACTCCCGCCGAGGTCCGCACCCGCGAGCCCAAGCCCGACGAGTCGGCCGTCCTCGTCGTCGACAACCTGCACGTGGCGTTCCCGGTGCTCGGCGGCGGCTCGGTCAACGCGGTCCGCGGCCTGTCGTACCAGCTACGTCGCGGCGAGGCGCTCGGCATCGTCGGCGAGTCCGGCTCCGGCAAGTCGGTGTCGTCGCTCGCGCTGATGGGGCTGCTGCCGCGGACGACGAGGGTGACCGGCTCGGTCCGGCTCGACGG
Organism: Frankiaceae bacterium; assembly: GCA_030840525.1. Lineage (GTDB taxonomy): Bacteria > Actinomycetota > Actinomycetes > JAFAQI01 > JAFAQI01 > BP-197. The sequence goes on along the minus strand of JAVEEI010000020.1, from coordinate 2,166 downwards.
CCAAGAGCTCCTCGGCATGCACGACCGCGAAGCGTCCGCGTTGCGCGGCAAGAAGATCTCAATGATCTTCCAGGAGCCGCTGTCGGCGCTGACCCCGGTCTACACCGTCGGCGCGCAGGTGTCCGAGGCGCTGCGGGTGCACAACGACATCAGCAAGGAGAAGGCGCTGGACCGCGCGGTCGAGCTGCTCGACCTCGTCGGGATTCCCAACCCGCGCGACCGGGCGAAGGCGTTCCCGCACGAGTTCTCCGGCGGCATGCGCCAGCGCGTGATGATCGCGATGGCGATCGCCAACGACCCCGACGTCATCATCGCCGACGAGCCGACGACGGCCCTCGACGTCACCATCCAGGCGCAGATCCTCGACGTACTCCAGACCGCGCGGCGCGAGACCGGCGCGGCGGTCATCATGATCACCCACGACCTCGGCGTCGTCGCGGGCCTCGCCGACCGCGTCCTCGTCATGTACGCCGGCCGACCGGTCGAGCTGGGCACGACCGACGAGGTCTACTACGCGCCGCGGATGCCGTACACGCTCGGCCTGCTCGGCTCGATCCCGCGCCTCGACGCGTCCGGCCGGTCCGCGCTGACGCCGATCGAGGGCACCCCGCCGTCGCTCGCCAACCTGCCGTCCGGCTGCCCGTTCCGGCCGCGCTGCCCGCTCGCGATCGACATCTGCGCCGAGACCGAGCCGGCCCTCGACCCGGTCCGCGGCGCGTCGCACCGGGCCGCGTGCCACCGCAAGGACGAGATCGAGACCAACGGCTGGACCGTCACCGACGTGTTCCCGGTGCCCGACCTCGGCATCGCCGAGATCGAGCGGGTGCCGCGCGAGGAGCGGCCGGCGGCGCTCGCGGTCGAGGGCCTGGTCAAGCACTACCCGCTGATGAAGGGCGTCGCGTTCAAGCGCCAGGTCGGCACCGTGCAGGCGGTCGACGGCGTCGACTTCGACATCCGCGAAGGCGAGACCCTCGGCCTCGTCGGCGAGTCCGGCTGCGGCAAGACGACGACGCTGCTGCAGATCCTCGAGCTGGTGGAGCCGCAGGCCGGCACGATCCGCATCGCCGGCACCGACACCCGCGACCTGCGCGGCGGGCCGGCCCGCAAGGCGCTCCGCCGCGACCTGCAGGTCGTGTTCCAGGACCCGCAGGCGTCGCTCGACCCGCGGCTGCCGGTGGGCGACGTGCTGGCCGAGCCGATGCGCACGCACGGCTACCACAAGAAGCAGATCGACGCCCGGGTCAAAGAGCTGCTCCAGCTCGTCGGCCTCGAGCCGAGCCACGCCGGCCGCTACCCGCAGGAGTTCTCCGGCGGCCAGCGCCAGCGCGTCGGCATCGCCCGGGCGCTCGCCCTCGAGCCCAAGCTGGTCGTGCTCGACGAGCCGGTGTCGGCGCTCGACGTGTCGATTCGCGCCGGCGTCATCAACCTGCTCATGCAACTGCGCGCCGAGCTCTCCCTGTCGTACCTGTTCGTCGCGCACGACCTGTCCGTCGTACGGGTCATCGCCGACCGCGTCGCGGTGATGTACCTCGGCCGGATCGTCGAGATCGGTGTCGTCGACTCGGTCTACGCGTCGCCGTCGCACCCCTACACGCAAGCGTTGCTGTCGGCCATTCCGATCCCGGACCCCGACAAGGAACGCACCCGTGAACGGATCGTCCTGCAGGGCGATCTGCCCAGCCCGGCCAACCCGCCTTCGGGTTGCCGGTTCCGCACTCGATGCCAGCGCTTCCTCACCCTCACCGAGGGCGAGAAGCAACTGTGCATCGACCGGTACCCACCCTTGATCCCGATGGGGCCGGACCACTCCGCCGCCTGCCATTACGCGGAGCCAGTGGCCGTGATCTAGCCGGATGCACGAGTCAGGACCACACAGCCAGGAATACCAAGAGGAGGAGCACGTGAACACGCAACGGCGCAGAGCACTGCTGGCGCTGCCGCTGACACTCGCACTGACGGTGTCGGCATGCGGCGGTAGTTCCAGTGGCGGAAAGACGAACGGTACGAAGACCAACGTTCCGTCGTCCAACCTGCCGACGCTCGACATCAACGCCCACCCGACCAGCGACCTCAAGGACGGCGGCACGCTGACCTGGGCGATCGAGCAGTTCGGCCCGCAGTGGAACTACAACGAGGTCAACGGCACCGACAGCGGCATCTACAACA
>JAVEEI010000016.1 GCA_030840525.1 Frankiaceae bacterium | reverse complement strand
ACGAAGGATCGTGCGGCGCATGTGCATGGGAGTTCGCCGCCGGCGCGGAACTTCCTGCCGTTTTGTCCCTAGCTGGAGCGCGCGCGACCTCAGCCGGAGAGGAGGCCGAGCAGCTGGCCGAGCTCGTCACCCGAGTTGTTGGGGACGATGTAGCCCTCCTGGCTCTCGATCTCGTCGATGTGGTCGAGCACGTCCTCGGCGGTCGGGTGCGTGTCCTTGCCGGAGTACCAGCCCTTGCAGAGGCCGACGAAGATGCGCGCGTAGCGGCCGCCGGCGGCCGAGAACGTCTCGTGCGTGAACGTGCACTGCTCCGACGCGAGGAACACGACCATCGGCGTGACGCGCTCGGGGTCGAGCACCTTCGCGAAGTCGCCGAGCAGCTCCTCCGTCATCCGCGTGCGCGCGACCGGCGCGATGCAGTTGGACAGGATGTTGTTCTTCGCACCTTCGATCGCGAGCACGTTGGACAGCCCGACGAGACCCATCTTCGCGGCGCCGTAGTTGGCCTGGCCGAAGTTGCCGAAGATGCCGGAGTTGGACGACGTGTGCACGAACCGGCCGTAGTTGTTGTCCTTCATCACCTTGAACGCCGGCTGCGACACGTAGAACGCGCCCTTGAGGTGGACGTCGAGCACCGCGTGGATGTCGTCGAGCGTCATCTTCGCGAACGACTTGTCTCGCAGGATGCCGGCGTTGTTGATGACGATGTCGACCTTGCCGAACGCGTCGACCGCGGTCTTGACGATGTTCTCGCCGCCCTCGGGCGTCGACACCGAGTCGTAGTTGGGCACGGCCTCGCCGCCGGCCGCCTTGATCTCGTCGACGACCTTCTGCGCGGCCGCGTCGCTGCCGCCCTGGCCGTCGACCGAACCGCCGAGGTCGTTGACGACGACCTTCGCGCCGCGCCGGGCGAGGTCGAGGGCGTACGTGCGGCCCAAGCCGCCACCGGCACCGGTGACGATCGCGACCCGGCCGTCGAAGGAGATCTCGGACACGCGCACTCCTGAAGCTCGTAGGGCATTTCCCAGAACGGCATTCTGCCGCGCCCGCCGGAGAACGCTGCTGCCGGGTGGCAGACTGCGCGCATGTCCGCCAACTCGCGCGCCGACGTCCTGCTGCGGCGGCTCGCCGAGCCGGGGCCGCGGTTCCATGCGCTGTGGTCGCTCGCGTACGCGACCCAGTCCGTGTCGGCCTGGCTGGTCTGGCGCTCCGACGCGTCGCACGGCGAGTACGACGTACCGGCGTTCACCGTGTACGGCGCGCAGCTCGGCCTGTCCGTCGCGTGGGCGATGTGGTACTTCGGCCTGCGCAAGCCGGCGGTCGCCCTCGTCAACGCCTGCGTGCTTTGGGTCGCGGTGGCGGTGACGGTCGTCGAGTTCGCCCGGCGGCACCGCCTCGCCGCGATGCTGTTCCTGCCCTACCTGCTCTGGGCGACGTACGCGACCGTCGTCAACGCGGCCACGTGGTGGAGCGCGCGAGGAGACGCCCAAGGAGCGGCACAGTGGGCCGCACGCTGACCGAGCCGCTCGTCGAGCGGATGCGCTCGTTCGGGACGACCATCTTCGCGGAGATGACGGCGCTCGCACAGCAGACCGGCGCGGTCAACCTCGGCCAGGGCTTCCCCGACACCGACGGCCCGAACGCGATGCTCGAGCAGGCCGTCGACGCGATCCGCGGCGGGCTCAACCAGTACCCGCCCGGCCCCGGACTGCCGCCGCTACGGCAGGCGATCGCGGCGCACCGCAAGGGCCGCTACGGCCTCGCGTACGACCCCGACTCCGAGATCCTCGTCACCGTCGGCGCGACCGAGGCGATCAGCGCCGCGATCCTCGCGCTGTGCGAGACCGGCGACGAGGTCGTGCTGCTCGAGCCCTACTACGACTCGTACGCCGCCGCGCTGGCGCTGGCCGGTGCGGTCCGGCGACCGGTGCCGCTGCGGCCGGTGTCCGCGAGCGGCCGGTTTACCTTTGACCCCAACGATTTGCGCGCCGCGGTCACGTCGCGCACCCGGGTACTGTTGCTCAACTCGCCGCACAACCCGACCGGCACCGCACTGACCGTCGACGAGCTACAGACCATCGCGGACATCGCGATCGAGCACGACCTAATCGTCGTCACCGACGAGGTCTACGAGCACCTCACGTTCGACGACGTCGTGCACGTGCCGATCGCGACGCTGCCCGGGATGCGCGAGCGCACCGTGTCGGTGTCGAGCGCGGGCAAGACGTTCAGCGTCACCGGTTGGAAGGTCGGCTGGATCTGCGCGCCGGCCGCGCTCGTCCGCGCGGTGACGACCGTCAAGCAGTTCCTCACCTTCACGCACAGCGGGCCGATGCAGCTCGCGGTCGCGCACGGCTTGCTGCGCGAGATGGAGTGGGTGGAGGCGTTGCGGTCGTCGCTGCAGCTGCGCCGCGACCGGCTGGCCGACGGCCTCGCCGCCGTCGGCCTCGACGTACACCGGCCGGAGGCGACGTACTTCATCCAGGCCGACGTACGCCCGCTCGGCCTGACCGACGGCGACAGCTTCGCCCGCACGCTCCCGCACGAGGCGGGCGTGGTCGGCATCCCGACGGTGGTCTTCTGCGACGACCCGGAGGTCGGCCGGCCGTTCGTGCGGTTCGCGTTCTGCAAGCGAGACGACGTACTCGACGAGGCGGTCGGCCGGCTGCTCGGGTACGCCGCGCGCCGTCGCTGAGCCGCCTAGGGTGGCGCTCATGCATCGTTCGCACTCGCCGTTGTTGCTCGAACTGGATCTGACCCAGCCGCTGGTCGAGGTCGAGCCCGACGACCCGATCGCGAAACTGCGCAGCCGCAACCGGCCGCGGCTCAAGGCGGTGCTGCGCACGCTGTACGACGCGGGCAGCGACCCGGGGGTCGGCGGTCTCATCGCGAAGGTCGGCAACCCGGCGATGGCGCTCGCGCAGGCGCAGGAGATCCGCGACGCCGTACGCGCGTTCACCGCGAGCGGCAAGCCGACGTTCGCGTGGGCGGAGACGTACGGCGAGAACACCCCCGCGTCGGTGACCTACTACCTCGCCAGTGCGTTCGGCGAGGTGTGGCTGCAGGCGAGTGGCGAGGTCAACCTGCTCGGCGTCGCGATGGAGACGAGGTTCCTGCGCGGGCTGCTCGACAAGCTCGGCGTGGTGCCCGAGCTCGGCCAGCGCTACGAGTACAAGAACGCCGCCGACCGGATCCTGCGCACCGAGATGACCGACGCGCACCGCGAGGCGTACGACCGGCTCGCGGCGTCGGCGTGGGAGCAGATCGTCGCGGGCATCGCCGAGTCGCGCGGGATCGGCACCGAAGCGGTGCAGCAGATCGCCGACCGCGCGCCGGTGTCGGCCGCCGACGCGGTGACTGCGGGCCTAGTCGACCACGTCGGCTACCGCGACGAGGTGTACGCCGCCGCCCGGCGCGCGGCGAGCAACGGCGGCGACGTCTCGTTGCTGTTCGCGGACAAGTGGAGCAAGCCGGAGAAGCCGGTCGCGAAGGTCGTCCGGCAGGTGCGGCAGCGCAAGGCGCCGGCGGTCGCGCTGGTCGAGGCGCACGGCGGGATCGCGATCGGCCGCAGCCGCCGCGGCGCGCAAGGGCCGACGGTCGGCAGCGACACCGTCGCCGCGCAGTTTCGCGCCGCCGTACGCGACGACAACGTCAAGGCGATCGTCTTCCGGGTCGACTCCCCCGGCGGCTCGTACGTCGCGTCGGACACGATCTGGCGGGAGGTCGTCTGCGCGCGCGACGCCGGCAAGCCGGTCGTCGTGTCGATGGGTGCGCTGGCCGGCTCCGGCGGCTACTTCGTCGCCTGCCCCGCCGACATCATCGTCGCGCAGCCGGGCACGCTGACCGGGTCGATCGGCGTGCTCGGCGGCAAGGCCGTGCTCACCGGCCTGACCGACAAGCTCGGCCTCAGCTACGACAGCGTGCAGCGCGGCGAGCACGCACGGATGTACTCGGCGCACGAGCCGTTCAGCGACAGCGAGCGCGAGCGGCTCGACGCGTTCCTCGACGCGGTGTACGTCGACTTCACGACGAAGGTCGCGCAGGGTCGCGGCATGACCCGCGAGGCCGTGCACGAGGTTGCCCGCGGCCGGGTCTGGACCGGTGCGGACGCGCGCGGCAACGGCCTCGTCGACGAGCTCGGCGGGCTCCGCGACGCGTTACGGATCGCGCGGCAGCGGGCCGGTCTGAGCGACGACGCACCGCTGCGCCCGGCCGTGTCGGTGCCTCCGCTCGCGCGGCTGAAGCCGGCGAAGTCGAGCGACGACCCGCGCGCCGCGGCGACGGTGTCGCTGGCGATGTCGGGCTGGGGCGACCTCGCGGATATCGCGACGGCGCTGGGCTTCTCCTCGCTCGGCCCGCTGGTGATGAGCGGCGTACGGGCTATCCGGTCGTGAGGGTCGCGGCGACGGTGCCGCCGAGCTCGTAGAGCGCGTCCCGGTCTGCCCGCGTCGGCGTACCGCTGACCGTCAGGATGGGCGCGACGGCGCGCCAGCCGAGACCGGTCGTGATGCTCTCGATCGCGCGGACCGCGCCGGTCACGTCGAGGTTGCCGTGCACGTACGCCGCGAACGGCCGTCCCTTCGTCGCGTCGAGGCACGGGTAGTAGACCGTGTCGAAGAAGTGCTTCAACGCACCCGAGACGTAGCCGATGTTGGCCGGCGTACCGAGCAGGTAGCCGTCGGCGTCGAGCGCCTCGACGACCGCCGCCGTGAGCGCCGGCCGGACGACGACCTCGACCTCGCCGACCTCCGGATCCCGGGCGCCGGCGAGCGCCGCTTCGAGCATCTCCTGCAGGGCCGGCGACGGGGTGTGGTGGACGACCAGCAGCCGTGGCATGACTACAGTCTGCGCATGGCTGACAAGGGGTGGGTATTCGTCACGGGCGCGTCGACCGGCATCGGTCGGGCCAGTGTCGAGCGGCTCGTCGCCGACGGCTGGCAGGTGGTCGCCGGCGTCCGGCGCGACGGCGACCAGCCGCCGACGTCGACCGCGCACGTCCTCATCGACGTGTCCGACGCCGAGCAGGTCGCGACCGCGACGAAGCAGGTGCTCGAGCTGTGCGACGGCAAGCTCGCCGGGCTCGTCAACAACGCCGGCATCAGCGTCGCCGGCCCGTTCGAAGGGCTGTCGCTCGACGACTGGCGGCGGCAGTTCGACGTCAACTTCTTCGGCCAGATCGAAGTGACGCAGCGGCTGCTGCCCGCGCTGCTCGCGGCGTCCGGCCGGATCGTCAACATCGGCTCGATCGGCGGCCGGATGGCGAGCCCGTTCCTCGGCCCGTACAACGCGTCGAAGTTCGCGGTCCGCGCGTGGACCGACGCGATGCGGGCCGAGCTCGCGCCGCACGGCGTCCGCGCCGTCCTCGTCGAGCCCGGCTCGATCGCGACGGAGATCTGGCGCAAGGGCAACGACCAGGCCGACGACGTACTCGACCGGCTCACGCCCGAGCAGCAGCAGCGTTACGGCCGGCAGGCCGCGGGCGCGAAGAAGGCCGCCGCGATGGTCGAGCGCAACGCGATCCCGGCGACGAAGGTGGGCGCGGCGGTCGCGTCGGCGCTGACCGCGCGACGGCCCAAGACGCACTACGTCGTCGGCACCGACGCGCGGGTCCAGGCGCTCTTGGCGAAGCTGCCCGCGTCCGCCACCGACAAGGTCGTCGCCGCGATGATGCGCCCGCCGAAAGAGTCCTAGGAGTACGTCGTCGTCGCGGCCCGGGCGTTCGCGCGGGCCACGGCGACGCTCGTCGTCACGACCGCCGCAGCCACCGTCGGCGGCCCGCTGACCCGCGCCCGCAACCGGACCTGCGCAGCCGGCGACGCCGGTACGACGCTGCTCGACGTCGCGCCGCCGCTGCTGGTCGCGACGGTGGTGATGGTGCCGCCGGTGCACGCGTCCGTGGTCTCGTTCCAGGTGCCGCCGACACATGCCTCGACGGTCGCGGTCAGGCCGAGCGCACCGGTCTCGGTGACCGTGTAGGTCGCCGAGGACAACGACACGGTGCCGGTGTTCACCACCCAGAAGTACTGCGGCCGCGGCGTCGTCACCGCGACCGCGAACGTCAGCGGCAACGCGACAGGCACGTACGGCGCCGACGACGCTTGCGTCGGGAGCGCCGCCCAGATGCCCGACGTCGTGGCGACCGATGTCGAGTGCCGGGCGAGCGCCTTGATCGACGCCGTTGCGTCCTGCGGGGTCACGGCTTCGACGCCCGCGCGCGCGGCGGACATGGCGTGGTGGGCGGCCAGTGTCCTGGCCGCCCTCCCGCCGACATGCACCGTGCTCACGTCCTCACAGAGTTAGCTGTTGGTCGTGGTGGCCGTGCGCTGCAGCTCGTTGAACGTCCAGGTCAGCGAAGCCGCGAGACCCTGGATCGTGTTGGACGGCAGCGTGCCGTTGGTCGTCGTCTCGCTCTGGTTCGGCAGCGTGAGCGAGATCTCGTAGTGGTAGGTGCTGCCCTGCGCGACGGCACCGGCGACGAGCGTCGCGGGAGTGCCCGAAACCGTTGCGAGAGCAGCGTTGTTGACGACCGTGGTCGGGCCGCCGACGTCGGCGCAGGTCGCGGTGTTGGTCACCGAGTTGACGACCCACGCGGCCGTCGTACACGCGAGGACCGACACGTGCAGGCCGTTCGTCGCATCGGTGGTCAGCTTCGTCGGGGTGCCGTCCGCGACCGACAAGGTGAGGTTCTGCGCGTCGAGGGTGCCGCCGTTGGTCAGGTCCACGAACCGGTTGACCACGTCGCCGGGCGCCACGTTGGTGACGCTCTGGCTGAAGCCGACACCGTTGTTGGCCATCGTCAGCTTCAGCGTGCCGCTGGTGACGGCCTGCGGCGTCGTGTTGGTGGCGACCGCGTTCAGACCGGCGTAGACGCCGCCGGCGGTGAGCAGGAGGCCGCCGACGGCGACCACGGCAGCGAGAGTGGAACGGCGGTTGCCGCGCGGTGCGCGACGAGCGTGGCTGGACATGGGGCAGTTGACTCCTTGATCAAACGGGGGCTGGGTTGTGTTACGAGGCATGCGCGGGCCGCCGGGAGGCGGTGCGCGGACCTGAGTGCAGAACGGACCGGGTGAGCACGGTCGTCATCAGCAGCCCGAGGGCACCGATGACGCCGGCCCGCCAGCGCGGCTCCCGAAGCCAGCTGAGGGGGTAGCCGACCTTGGGGAGGGAGCCGACGACCTGCGAGACCGTCGGGGCGTTCAACGTGACCCGCCAGTGGTCGGGGGCCGGGTTCGCGTCTCCTTTCGTGACGAGGACGGGGTGCGACCGCGGGCCGCTCACCGAGACGATCCGGTGCGCGTACGGGGTCTCGTGGCCGGGTGGCACGAAGACGACGACCATGCCGGGGCGCAGCTGCGACACGGCGACCGGCCGGGTGACGATCGCGTCGCCCGGCGCGAACGCCGGACGCATGCTGCCGGTCAGGACCGGCGACATGCCGAGGTGCAGGAACAGCTTCCCCGCGCCGACCGCGACGACGAGGCAGACGACCACGGCGGTGAGCAGCGCGCGCACGGTCCGTCCGGCGACCGCCGGCAGCGCGGCGACGGCGGAACCGTCCCGTTGCCCGGCGTGCCGGCCTCCGTGCGGGCTATGCAACTTCGCTCACCACCTAGCTATCTGTTGACAGTGCGGTGGTTCGGAGGGCACAGGCGACCAGTAAAGAGTTGGAGCCAGAGACCACCCGGGAACTACTCGAAGTGACTAGATCGCGGTGGCCGGCAAGCGCACACGCAATGTGTCAAATGGCGGCGCAAGCGACATCGCCGCTCCCGGCCGCCCCGAGCCGCCCCGAACCGGACCCGGCCGCACCGAGCCACCCAGAGCCGAGCAGGAGTTCGCGGCCGCCCCTCGAAGCCCGCCTGCGTCCGGTCCCCCACGACACAGATGAGGAAGCGCATGTCCCGACGCAAGGCTCTGCTGGCAGCTCTCGCCGTCTGCGGCGGCATCGCCGTCTCGACGGCGCCGCTGTCGTCCGCCGCCCCGACGGTCCCGCCGCAGTGCGGCCCGCACCAGCTGATCACGCAGTACGAGGGCAACTACTACGTCTGGGTGCAGAACCCGGGCGGCAACCCCTGCTGGCTCTCGGTCGAGATCCCCGGCAACATCCAGCAGCTGCCCAAGCTCCCGCCGCCTCCGGCCGCCCCGACCGGTGCGCCGGCGGTCGCCGCCTACCCGCCGCAGCCCTGCCCGACCCACGTGATCCTCACGCAGTCGAACGGCAACTACTACCTCTGGCTGCCCAACCCGACCCGGACGTCGTGCTGGATCTCGGTCGAGATCCCCGGAAACATCGTCAAGCCGCCGGCGCCGGTCGCCGCGTCGTACCCGCCGCCCTGCCCGGTGCAGCCGCTCGTCTACGAGTCCAACGGTCACGACTACCTCTCGGTGCCGGACCCGACCGGCAAGTCGTGCCGGCTGGTGATCGAGCTTCCGGTGACGGTGCCGCCGACGCGCTGATCCGTACGGCGGACAGAATGGGCCGATGCGTCGGCGACGGTTCCTGGTGTTCCTCGTCGCCGTCGCATCGGTCGCCGTCGCGGCCGTCCTCGGCGCCCGCGCGCTCCTCGGCACGGCGTCGGTAACTCCGGGCTGCACCCTCGGCCACGGGCCGGCCGCGGTCGACCTCGACCCCGAGCAGGCCGCCGACGCGGCGACGATTGCGGGCGTCGCGCTGCGCCTCGGGCTGCCCGACCACGCGGTGACGATCGCTCTCGCGACGGCGCTGCAGGAGTCGAAGCTCTACAACCTCAGCTACGGCGACCGCGACTCGCTCGGGGTGTTCCAGCAGCGGCCCAGCCAGGGCTGGGGTACACCGCGACAGCTGATGGACCCGGCGTACGCGGCGGCCGCGTTCTACACGCACCTGGCCCGCATCCCCGGCTGGGAAAGCCTGCCGGTCTCCACGGCCGCGCAGATGGTGCAGCGCAGTGCGGACGGCTCGGCGTACGTGCAGTGGGAGGAGGAGGCGCGCGCGCTCGCGCGGGTGCTCACCGGCGAGGTCGAGGCCGGGCTGGCCTGCCGGTTCGACAACCCACCGCAGCCGCGCGCGGCGGCGCTGACCTCGGCGGCGACGGCACAGCTCGGCACCCTGTGGTCGGCCCGCGGCAGCGACCGCGGGCACGACTGGGCGACCGCCGAGTGGCTGGTCGCGCACGCGTACGCCTACGGCGTGGTCCAGGTCGACGTACGCGGCATGCGCTGGACGAGCGCGAGCGGTCGCTGGCGCGCCGCGGCGTCGGCGTCGCCCGCGGCGTCCTACCGGCTCGCGCCGCTCAGGTCTCGGTAGCGAGCCGGACGCCGAACCCGAGCAGTACGACGCCGGTCGCGCGCTCCAGCCGGCGGCGGATCCGCGGCTCGTTCATCCAGCGGGTGACCTTCGTCGCGAGGCCGACGAGAACGGCGAAGTAGATGCCGGTCTCGACGATGAAGATCGCGCCGAAGGCGAGCGACGCCGCCGCGACGTTGGCGCCGTGCGGCACGAAGCCGGGCAGGAACGTCACGAAGAACACGCCGACCTTCGGGTTGAGCAGGTCGGTGGCGAGGCCGGCGCCGAAGCCGCGGCCCAGTAGCGCCGGGCGGGCCCGCCGCGAGCGGGCCGGAGCCTCGCTCATGGCGGGGTCGCCGCTCATCGGCACCGCGCGCGAGCGCAGCGACTGCACGCCGAGGTAGAGCAGGTACGCCGCGCCGGCGAAGCGCAGCACGTCGTACCCGGTCTGGCTGGCGCGCAGCAGTGCGGACAGCCCAAGCGCGGCGGTCGCGACCCAGACCGTGAGCCCGGCGAGGACACCACCGGCCGCCCATGCGGCCTGCCGCCGCCCGCCGCGCAGCAAGTTGCGTACGACGACGAGAGTGTCCGGACCGGGCAGCAGCACAATCAGGACGGATGCGGCGGTAAAGGTCAGCAAAGCGGTGAGCACGGTTCGACGGTAACCAACGTTCACCCGTTCGGGTGTATGGGTTTTGCCGTCGTTCGGGAATCATCCGACACATGGGACTCACGCCAGCAGAGGACGCCGACCTGCGACGGCTCGCGTCGTTCGACCGACTGGGGTTCCTCGACGTCCGGGGCATGCACCGGCTTGCCGGGCTGCGCGCCCGCGACCGGCGGACCGAGATCCGCACGGTCACGGACACGGTCGACCACCTGCCGATGGTGAGCCGCCAGGGCGCGGCGAACCGCGGGCCGCGCTGCGCGGTTTATCCCGTCTGACGAACGCACCGCCGTTGTGACACGGTGTCGGCCATGGACGACTACCGTGCCGTCAACCTCGCCAACTGGGAGCAGCGCGCACCGGCGCACGCGGCCTCGCCCGGCTACGGCTTCGACCGTTTCGTCGCCGACCCGTCGTACCTGAGCGACGTCGTCTCGTTCGACCGGCCGCGGCTCGGCGACCTCACCGGCCTGCGCGGCGTGCACCTGCAGTGCCACATCGGCACCGACACGTTGTCGCTCGCGCGGCTCGGCGCGCGCATGAGCGGTCTCGACTTCTCCCCCGCCGCGCTGGCCGAGGCGCGCCGGCTCGCCGCCGACACCGGCACCGACATCGACTACGTGCAGTCCGACCTGTACGACGCGCGCGCGGCGCTCGGCGACGAGCAGTTCGACTTCGTGTTCACCGGCATCGGCGCGCTGTGCTGGCTGCCGGACATCCGGCGGTGGGCCAATGTCGTCGCGTCGCTGCTGCGCCCCGGCGGGCGGCTGTTCCTGCGCGAAGGCCACCCGGTGCTGTGGTCGCTCGACGAGCTGGTGACCGACCGGCTCGCGGTGGAGTTCGCGTACTTCGAACGGCCCGAGCCGCTGGTGTGGGAGGACGACTCGACGTACGTGGAGACCGACGTGACGTTCACCGCGAACGTGACGCACACGTTCAGCCACGCACTCAGCGAGATCGTGACGGCGTTGCTCGACGCCGGCATGCAGTTGACGTTGTTCGAGGAGCACCAGAGCGTGCCGTGGGAAGCGCTGCCCGGCCAGATGAAGCGCGACGACAACGGCGAGTGGCAGCTGGTCGACCGGCCGTGGCGGCTGCCGCACAGCTACACGATGCACGCGGTGAAACGCGACTAGGAGAGATCGGCGAAACCCGTCCGTCGCGAGCCGAGTCCCGGCGGCGATCCGGCAAGGCCGCAGGTCGCG
>JAVEEI010000082.1 GCA_030840525.1 Frankiaceae bacterium | reverse complement strand
GGCATACCTCGACGCTCGCCGATGCCGGCCACAGCGCGCTGTCCCAATCCCGCGCGGAGTGGCAGTACTTTGCGTCGGGCGGTCGCCGGACTTACACCAGTTGCACCGTCGGCGGCTCGGCCTGTTCAGCCACCGGGGCGCCGGCCCGGCGAGCCAACCGTGGCATCGCCGTCCCAGTGACCGCGAACGCGAGCCCCAGCGCCACCCACCCGACCAAACCGCCGCGCAGGCACACGAACGTCAGAACGGCCGGGCCGAGTGCGCGCGCCAACCCCATGCCGAGGGACCAGACCGCCTGGTATTCCGACACGGCATGCTCGGGCGCGAGGCCGTAGGACAGGCCGAACGCGCCGGACGCGTGCATCAGCTCGCCGAGCGAGTGGACCGCCATCGCCGCGACGAGCAGCGCCGCCGCTGCCACCGCCGGAATGCGGCCGGACACGCCGAACATCACGGCGGCGGCCGCGAGTGCGAACCCGGCTCTCCGGTAGGACCGCGCGGCGCCAGTCGGCTCGGTAGCGGCGTTAGAGAACCGAACCTGGAACAGTACGACGATCGCCGTGTTCAGCAGCAGCAGCGGGCTGGCGAGCCACCGCGGCGCGTGCGTGTGCAACACGACCCACAGTGGCAGCAGGAACCCGGACACGATGAACTCGAAGTCGAGCAACCCGTCCGCCGCGGCGACCGCGACGTAACGGCTGTCGCGAAGTGCGCCGAGCCTGCGCGCCCCGGGCGGGGACACCACGGCAGGGACGGGCGACGCCGCGCGTAGCAGCAGCCCGGCAACGGCGAACGTCCCCGCGTCGGCGAGCATCAGCGCGACGTACGCACTGCGGGTGTTCGCCGCGATGACGAGCCCGGCTACGGCGGCGCCCCCACTGATCCCGACATTCATGACCGCGTGGAGCCGGGCCCGGAACCGGACCGCGTCCGCGCCTCCCATCGTGCGCACGATCCCGCTGCGGATCGCCTGCGCGCCTTGATTCGCCGAGGCGGCGACGGCGGATGCGACGACGAACGGAACGAACGTCCGCGACGCGACGAGCGCGACGAACGCCGCGGCCTGCGTCAGCGTGAGAGCCAGGTACGTGCCGCGGGGCCCGCGCCGGTCGGCGACGCGGGCGAGTGCGATCCCGGCGGGCAGACCGATCAGCCCCGCGATCGTCAGCCCGATCCCGACCTCGGTGACGGGAAGGCCTTGCGCTCGGACAAAAAACAAACCGGCGCCAACCATCCACATCCCGTCGCCGAACGTGTCGACGAACGCGGACGCAGAAACCAGGGTCATATCCCGACGGCGCACGCTTCCCCCTTCGCCGCCCACGCGGCCCCCGCCAGCGTCGCTGTCGCGGGTGGCGGCACCCAGGGCCGCAGTGGGCGGAATTGGCGGGCGGGTCGTGGCCAGCCGCAAGGTCGGCCATTGGACCGAAGCCGCCAATGCCGTCTTGCGTACCGTTCACGAGTCAGCGAGAGGGCGGGGCGTTCATGAAGGCGTGGGTCACGGGAGCGCGTCCGGGCATCGACCACTTGAGGTTGGAGGACCGGCCGGAGCCACGACCGGCCGCCGGAGAAGTCGTCGTCGCGACGGCGGCGGCCGCGCTGAACTATCGCGATCTCCTGGTGATTGGTGGGGTCGGTGCGTGGAAGCCCGCCACCGCGAGAGTTCCGCTGTCCGACGCCGCGGGTGTAGTAGTCGACGTCGGCGAGCGAGTGACCCGTTGGAGCGTCGGCGACCGGGTGGTGAGTACGTTCTTTCCACATTGGATCGACGGTCCAATCCGTCCGGGCGTGCTCCGGAACAGTCTTGGCGGCGCGGCCCGCGACGGCGTCCTCGCGGAAAGGTTCGTTCTGCCGGAAACCGCCTTGGTGCGCGTCCCCGACAACTTGGCATTCGAGGAGGCGGCGACGCTTCCCGTCGCGGCCCTCACCGCGTGGAACAGCGTCGTCGAGCAAGGCATGGCTGGACCTGGGCGCACCGTTGTCACGCAAGGAACCGGCGGCGTCGGACTATTCGCCGCTCAGTTCGGCGTCGCGGTCGGGGCTCGAGTGATCGCCACCACCAGCAGCCTCCACAAAGCGGCCGTTCTCGCCCGGCTCGGTGTCACGCACGTAATCGACCGCACCGCGACGCCCGGATGGGACACCAAGGTGCAGGAACTCACCGAGGGAATCGGAGCGGACGTCGTCGTCGACGTTGCCGGGGGGAACCTGGACTGTGCGATGCGCTCTCTAGCCGTCGGGGGAGTGATAAGCCTCGTCGGCAATCTCGGCGGGTTTGACGCCTCGTTCGATCTCCGGCAAATCGTCTCGGGTGCGCAGATCCGCGACGTATCCGTGGGCTCGAGAGAGATGTTCGAGCGGATGAATGCCGTCATTGCGGACCGGGACGTGCACCCTGTCATCGACCGCGTATTTCCCTTCGGCGACAGCGTCGCTGCGATGGAGTACTTCCGCTGCCGCCGGCACATCGGCAAGGTCTGCATTTCCTTTCCTTGACGGGCCAAGGGATCGCGCGACACCGACGACTGCCCGAGGCCGCGGCGGTTGCGATGCCGGCGACGAGTCCCCACATCGGCGCGCTGATCCCGACGACGCGGATCGCCGAGGCGGTGACGGCGAAGGTGACGACGGCGGCGTCCCGGAGCCGGTCGTCGCCGGTAGCGGAGGCGAGCGATCCGCCGAGGGCGCCGACGAGCGCGAGTCCCGCGATCGCCTCGACGACGAGCGGCGGTGCGAACCCGGCGAGCGCGATCACGGTCCCGGCGGCGAGACCCAGACCGACGAATGCGACCCCGCCGGCTGCGGCCGCAACCCAGCGCCGCCGTGGGTCGGGATGTGCCTCCGGCCCAGCGACGAGAGCCGCGGTCAGTGCGGCGAGGTTGATCCCATGGCCACCGAGCGGTGCTGCGACGACGCTCGCCGTACCGGTCGCGACGAGCAGCGGTCGGACCGGCGGGTCGAACCCGTTGATACGCAAGACGGCAAGGCCGGGAAGGTTCTGCGAGGCCATCGTCACCAGATAGAGCGGCACCGCGATCGCGATCGCCGCGACGATGCTTCCGTGCGGTACGTGCAGCATGGGGTGTGGGACCAGCGACACGCCACCTGCACCCGGGCCGTGGGCGCCCGCCACGGCGACCGCGATCGCGGCTGCCGCGACCGCGCCGGGTACGGCCCATGTTCGCGCGATGCGCATCAGCAGCAACCACACGGCAGCGCACGGCGCGACGACCGCCGGCAGGTCGACGATCCCCACCGCGACCCGCGCGCACAGCGGCAGCAGAACGCCCGCGAGCATCGCCGCGCCCAACGGTGCCGGGACGAGCGCGACTGCACGCGCGAACGGCGGGAACGCGCCCGTCGCCACGGCGAGCAGGCCGGCAATCACGAAAGCCTCCACCGCGGTCGAGAACCCACCGGGCGGCCGCGCTGTCACGGCGAGCAACGCCGCACCGGAGGTCGACCAGGCGGCGCTGATCGGTTGCCGCAGCCGGAAGCTCAACGCGATCCCCGTACAGCCCATCAGCACCGACAGTGCGAGCAACCCGGAGGCGGCGTCCCGGGGCGTCGCGCCGACGTGCAGGAGCCCGGCGAGCACCACCGACGCGCTGCTCGCGTACCCGACGAATGACGCGACCACCCCGGCGACGACCGCCGGTATCGTCCGTCCGCCGCGTACCCGCACGACCCCTCCCGCTCTCTCGGCCAGACGGTAGGCGCGGCAGCCCGCTCCTACCCGCGCCAATCCCGCGCTGATCGGCCGAGGCCAGCCACTTCCGGTCCCGTTGGCGGTTGCGGGTCGCGCGCGCCCGCACCACACTCGCGCCGGTAGTGAGGAGCATCGTGTGACGAGACCGGCGGCCCGCGCGACCTTCGACGTGCAGCGCTTCGCGGCGTTCACCGACACCCCGGGCGGCGGCAACCCGGCAGGTGTCGTGCTGGACGCGTCCACAGTCGCAGCCGATCCCGCCACGATGCTCGCCATCGCCGCCGACGTCGGATACTCCGAGACCGTGTTCGTCACCGACGGGCCGGTCACCGCGGGACGACGCGACTACACGGTCCGCTACTTCTCGCCTCAGGTCGAGGTCCCGTTCTGCGGGCACGCGACCATCGCTCTCGGCGTCGCCGTCGGCCGGCGCATCGGCGCCGGCGCCGTCACGCTCTCCACCAAGTCCGGGCCCGTTCGCGTCGACGTCGAGCAGACCGCTACCGGCCGATGGCGGGCAACGCTGACCAGCCCGCCGCCATCGCACCAGCCGCTCCCTGCCGACCAGCTCGATGCGGTGCTCGACTGCTTCGGCTGGACCCGCGACGTCCTGGCCTTGGCGCCGCCGCCGACGGTCGCGTTCGCGGGCGCGCGTCACGTCGTTCTCGTTCTCCACCAGCGTGCCACCCTCGGGGCCGCCGCATACGACTACGACCGGCTCCGCGACCTGTCCGTCCGCCACGAGTGGGTCACAATCCAGCTCGCGTACCGGGAGACGCCGCAGCTGCATCATGTCCGCGCGCCGTTCCCGTTCGGCGGCGTCGTCGAGGACCCGGCGACCGGCGCCGGCGCGGCCGCATATGCCGCGTACCTGCGGGACACCGGAACGCTCGCCGCCCCGACGACACTCACGATCCGTCAGGGCGACGACATGGGTCGACCCAGCGTCCTCGCCGTCGAGGTCCCGGCGGCCGGGCCCGTCCGCGTCACCGGCGAGGCGGTGCCGCTTTCCGGATGACCGTTCCGCGACCGCGCGACGTCATGCGGGTTCAGACGGTGCCGAGCACGGCTCCAAGTCAACCGAGCGACGCACCTGCCGCCGCGGAAACGTCTCCTACTCGCGACCAGCCGGCGCCGCTCAACGCGGCCAGTTCTGGTCGGGACAGGTGCAGCACACGGAAGCAGTCGACCTCGTCGGCAGGCGCCGCGTCGGCGGCCCATAAGGCGAAGACGACGACCTCCCATCGCGTCGGGTCGACGGCGACCGCCACCGAGTGTGCGGACGGCTCGCCGGCGAGTGTGCGAGCACGTTCGACGGCGGCTGCCACTTCGGTCGAAGGGTCCGTGCCGGTGGCCAACATTTCGGTGCGTCGCGTCGCCAAGACCGGCCTCGCGTTGATCGCTTCGCCAGGACAGAACGCGGCGCCGGTCCAGTGCCGGACGCTTGGTCGGCCGAACGACGCGACGATGCCGGCGAAGCCGCCGCCGTTCCATAGGAACGTGGCCATTGCCGCGGGGTCGGTCCACAGGTAAAACGGCGCGTACTCGTTCACCGGCGAGGCGTTCACGCCGACCTCGCGAACGAGGTACGCCTTCAGGCCAAGGCCACGCACGTCGTCCAGCAGATGCCCCCGCTCCTCGACCCGGCGCCGGATGATTCCCATGTCGTAGTCGGCGGGCAGGCTGATCGTGTATTGCATCCCGTACATACGTCCTCCTCGCCGGGAACGTAACGAGGACTTCTGCACGTCGTCGGGTCCAATGTGGTGCGGGGCGGCCGCGCCTGCCGTCATTGGACCCCGACGCGGCGCCCTTCTGCGGATACCGTCCGGCTATGGGCGGGGCCACGGGTGGAACGGGCACCATCGTTCACGGGGAGCTACCTGGGGTGAGCGTCGCCGAGCATCAGCTCGGTGCGGGCGCGGTGGTGGCCGCCACCGGACCCGCCGTCGTCTACGCAGTCGAGGGCGACGTCTCGGTCGTCGTCGGAAGCGATCGCGTGCTGCTGCGGCCGGGCGATGCGGTCGCGGGGGCCGACCTCGTCGTCGCCGGGTCGGGACGGGCGCTGGTCGTCGGCGTACCCGCTGTCGTGGCCGCGCAGGTCGCAGCCGAGCGATGCTTCCGTGCCGACGCGCGCAACCACTACTCATGGGGCGATGGCTGCGACGGCTGGCGGCTCGTCGAGCACCCGGCATTGTCGGTCCGGCAGGAACGGATGCCGCCTGGGACGACCGAAACGACGCACGTGCACATCGAGGCGCACCAAGTCTTCTATGTGCTTACGGGCCGCCCGGTGATGGCACTGCCGGACCGGGAGTACCCGCTCGCGCCGGGTGCGAGCATCGCAGTCCCGCCTCGCGTTCCGCACCAGATGCGTAACCGCGGCCCGGGCGACAGCACCTTCCTCGCGATCAGTGCTCCGGCGACCGCCGCTGATCGTTCAGACGTCGACTGCGCGCTGGTTGCCCCGCCGGTGACGGTCCGACGGCTGGCCGTGGACGAGTGGAACCTCGCCCGCACGTTCCGGCTCGCCGCGCTCGCGGCCGACCCAGCGGCGTTCGGCGGGTCGCACGCCGACGTCGCGGCACTCGACGAGGCCGCGTGGCGCGCGGAACTGGAACGCGACACGTGGCTGGTCGCCTTCGCCGGGCCGGTCCCCGTCGGTGTCACCGTGTTCTCCCCGCACGACACGTACCCCGACGGTGCGCCTCAGCTCGGCGCGATGTGGGTCGGCCCGTCGTGGCGCCGTCAAGGCGTTGCCACCGCGTTGGAAGCGGCTGCTCGCGCCGCGGCTCGACGCAACGGCGCCGCGTCGATTGGCCTTTGGGTCACCGCCGGCAACGACGACGCCCGTGCGGTGTACGAGCGCCTCGGATACCACGCGTCCGACGCGACGAAACCCGCACCGCGCGATCCTCGCGTACCGATGTTCCGGATGCTGCGCGACGTGAATCCGGGACCGGCGATCGGAGTGCCGTCGGAGACGCGGGGGTGACGCGACGCTTGCTGCGCGACTCGTGCAGGTGCTGGTGCCGCCGCGATGCTCCCGCAGGTCGTGTCGATCGTGCAGCTCGCCCGCCGGACCGCCTCCGCCGCAGGGATGATCCCGGTCGCGGCGGGCGTCGCCATGGCCGCCGTTGCGGCAGCCGTGCTCGGCGCCGAGCGCCACGGCGAAGGTCGCGACGAAGTGGCCCCATAGCTGGCCTTACAAGTCTTCGAATGCCGTCACAACACAGTTCCGCACGGAAGCGGTCAGACAAGCAGCCATCATTCGAAAGTTTGGTGGGCGATACAGGACTTGAACCTGTGACCTCTTCCGTGTCAAGGAAGCGCGCTACCAGACTGCGCCAATCGCCCGTGCCGGTGAGCATAAAGCTCCTCCGAGGCGGGAGCGGGAATCGAACCCGCGTACAGGGCTTTGCAGGCCCTTGCCTAAGCCACTCGGCCATCCCGCCGCGGGGACAAGCCCCATGGAGCACGTGGCTCCATCGAGCGGACGACGGGACTCGAACCCGCGACCCTCACCTTGGCAAGGTGATGCGCTACCAACTGCGCTACGTCCGCGTGTGATGCCCGACCACTATACGGGAGGTTGGCATTACGGTGACGCCGTGAGCGACCCCCGGCCGGCTGGCGACCCGCGCTGGCCCCGGGCCGCCGACTGGCTCGCGGCCGGCCCCCCGCCGGGCCGCGCGCCCGACCTCGCCGTCCTCGGCGTGCCGACGTTCGCCACCTCGATCAGCCCCACCGGCGCCCACAAGACCCCGCAAGCGATACGCCGGGCGCTGGCGAGGTACTCGACCTGGTGCGCGAGCCGCCACGTCGACGTCGGCAGCCTCGCCGCCTGGGACGCCGGCGACGTCGACGACCCGGACGCCGAGGTCGAGGGCGAGTTCCGGACGCGAGCCCGCGCCCACACCGCGGCCGCCAAGGCCCGCCTCGTCGTGGCCCTCGGCGGCGACAACTCGCTCACCTATCCGGTCTGTGCCGGCGCGTTCGGCGACCGCCTGACGAGCGCCGGCCTGGTCACCCTCGACGCGCACCACGACATCCGCGACGGCCGCAGCAACGGCAGCCCGGTCCGCAACCTGCTCGACGCCGGTCTCGACCCGCACCGCGTCGTCCAGGTCGGCATCGCCGACTGGGCCAACAGCAAGTCCTACGCCGACGAGGCGGCCGCCCGCGGCATCACCGTCATCGGCCGGTCCGACGTCGCCACCCGCGGCATCGACGAATGCCTCAGCGAAGCGCTCGCCATCGCCGGCGCCGGCGACAACCCGGTCTACGTCGACCTCGACCTCGACGTCTGCGACCGCTCCGTCGCCCCGGCCTGCCCGGCCAGCCTCCCCGGCGGCCTGTCCGCCGACGAGGTCATGCGCGCCGCGTTCCTCGCCGGCCTCGACCGCCGGGTCCGCGCGGTCGACATCGCCGAGGTCGACGCCACCCGCGACGCCCCGGACGAGCGCACCGTCCGGCTCGCCGCCCTGTGCCTCCTCGAGGTCGCCGCGGGCCTCGCCCTTCGCCCGTGACCCCGAGCCGGTACGACGACTGGGCGATCGCCGGCGGCTGCCGCTACACCGGCCTGGAAGAGCTGACCGACGACCCCGAGGTTCTCGACACCAGCGGCTGCTGGATCGTCGTACAGACTTTCGAGGGCGCGCTCGTCTGCGCCCGCTTCGCCACCGCGACCCCGTACGACGGAGGAATGGTCGAGCCCTGGCAGCCGGTCTGCGCGCCGTGGACGTCCAGCCTGGACGAGGCGTCGTACGTCGGCGCTGTCGAGACGGTCCGCGAGCGCATCGCGCGCGGCGACGTCTACCAGGTCAACGTCTGCCGCGTGCTCGCCGCGGAGACCGACGGCCTACCCGACCTGTACGCGCTCGCCGGCGCGCTCGCCCGCGCCAACCCGGCCCCGTACGCCGCCACCGTCAACCTGCCGAGTGCGGGCGTCCACGTCGCGTCCGCGAGCCCCGAGCTGTTCCTCCGCCGCGACGGGCGGACGGTCGTGTCCGGGCCGATCAAGGGCACCGCGAAGACCGCCGACGGCCTGACCGCCAAGGACACGGCCGAGAACGTGATGATCGTCGACCTCGTCCGCAACGACCTCGGCCGGGTCGCGGTCACCGGCTCGGTCGAGGTACCCGACCTGCTCGCCGTCGAGGAGCACCCCGGCCTCGTCCACCTCGTCTCCCGCGTCCGCGCCCGGCTCGCCCCCGGCGCCGGCTGGGCCGAGCTGCTCGCCGCCACGGCGCCGGCCGGCTCGGTCACCGGCGCGCCCAAGTCGAGCGCGCTGCGGCTCATCGGCGAGCTCGAGCCGGTGCCCCGCGGCGTCTACTGCGGGGCCGTCGGCTGGGTCGACGCCGACAACGCACGGGGCGAGCTCGCCGTGGCGATCCGCACGTTCGAGTGGTCGGAGGGGAGACTGCTGCTCGGGACCGGCGCGGGAATCACGTGGGGGAGCGACCCGCGGCGCGAGTGGGAGGAGACCGAACTCAAGGTGAGCCGACTGATCGGCGCGGTGTCGTGACCACCGCGAGACTGTGGGCGGACGGCGCGCTCGTCGACGACCCGACGACACCGGTGGTCCGCGCCGACGACCACGGGCTCGTCGTCGGCGACGGCGTGTTCGAGACCGTCGAGGTCGCCGACGGCCACCCGTTCGCGCTGACGAGACACCTGCGCCGGCTGCGCGACTCGGCCCGCGGTCTCGGCCTCGACGTCGACGAGGAGCTCGTACGGCGCGGCGTCGACGCCGTCCTCGACGACGCACCCGCACGGGCCCGGCTCCGGATCACCGTGACCGGCGGCCCGTCGCCGTACGGCTCCGACCGCGGCGACGCCGGGCCGACCGTGCTGGTCGCCACCGGCCCGCTGCCGGACTGGCCGCCGACGACCGACGTCGCCGTCGTCCCGTGGGTCCGCAACGAGCGGTCCGCGACCGCCGGGCTGAAGACGACCTCGTACGCCGACAACGTCGTCGCCTTGCGCTACGCGCACGACCGCGGCGCGGCCGAGGCCGTCTTCGCGAACACTCGCGACGAGCTCTGCGAAGGCACCGGCAGCAACGTGTTCCTCGAGTACGACGGCGCGCTCGTCACGCCGCCGCTCGACAGCGGCTGCCTCGCCGGCATCACTCGCGAGCTGCTGGTCGAGTGGCTGCGCGACGACGGCGTGCCGGTGCACGAGCTGGCCACCCCGATCGCCGCGCTGTACCGCGCCCGCGAGGCGTTCATCACCTCGACGACGCGCGGCGTGCAGCCGATCCGCGCGGTCGACGGCGCGCCGCTCGCCGAGGCGCCGGGCGTGCTGACCGCGCGGGCCGCGGCCGTTTTCGCCCGCCGGGCCGCCGCCGACCCCGATCCCTGAGAGGCTGACCACCATGCGCCGAACTCTCTGTGTCGCCGTCGCAATGCTCGCCTCGCTCGCCGGCGTCCTCGTCCCCGCCGGGCCCGCGCAGGCGGGCGGCATCCTGGCCGGCAAGGTCGTCGGCATCGACCCCGGCCACAACGGCCGCAACTACACCTCGCCGAGCTTCCTCGCGAAGCAGGTCTGGAACGGCCGCGCGTGGGAGGACTGCGACACCACCGGTACGCAGACCCGCGGCGGCTACACCGAGCACGCGTTCAACTGGGCGGTCGCCAACTACCTCGCGCAGAAGCTGCGCGCGGCCGGCGCCACCGTCGTCTGGACCCGCTCGTCCGACACCGGCCTCGGCCCGTGCGTCGACCAGCGCGCGCGGCTGCTCAACCACGGGCACGCGAACATCTCGATCGACATCCACGCCGACGGCGGGCCGACGACGGGCCGCGGCTTCGCGATCCTGCTGCCGGTCGCGGACGGCCCCAACAACGGCGTCATCAAGTCGTCGGTGCGGTTCGGCGGCTACCTGCGCTCGCGGATGATCGGCATGGCCGGGATGCCGGTCAGCACGTACGACGGAACCAACGGCCTCGCCTACCGCCGCGACCTCGCCGGCCTCAACCTCACGACCGAGCCCAAAGTGCTGATCGAGTGCGGCAACATGCGCAACTCGACCGACGCGAAGCTGCTCGGGTCGAAGGCGTGGCAGCTCAAGGCGGCCGACGCGATGGCGTCCGCGATCGTCAAGATGCTCGTCGGCTGATGCACGTTGTCGTCGGCCCGGAACCCCTGACGCCGGAGCAGGTGCTCGCGGTCGCCCGCGAGGACGTGGAAGTCGAGTTGTCGCCCGATGCTTTCGACGCGATGTCCGTGTCGCGCGCGCAGGTCGACGCGCTCGCGACCGGCGAGCGGCCGGCGTACGGGATCTCGACCGGGTTCGGCGCGCTCGCGACGACGCACATCCCGGTCGACCGTCGCGCCGACCTGCAACGCTCGCTGATCCGCTCGCACGCGGCGAGCAGCGGCATGGTCGTCGAGCGCGACGTCGTCCGGGCGATGATGCTGCTGCGGCTGCAGACACTCGCGACCGGCCGTACTGGCGTGCGCCCCGTCGTCGCCGAGCGGCTGGCCGCGTTGCTGAACGCCGGCGTCACGCCGGTCGTCCGCGAGTTCGGGTCGCTCGGGTGCAGCGGCGACCTCGCGCCGCTCGCGCACGTCGCCCTCGCGTTGATGGGCGAGGGCGAGCGCGCGGCGGCGGCGCAGGCCGCGGGCATCGAGCCGGTCGAGCTCGCGGAGAAGGAGGGCCTCGCCCTCATCAACGGCACCGAGGGCATGCTCGGCATGCTGCTGCTGTCGGTGCACGACCTGCGGGCTCTCGTCGTGCACGCCGACATCGCGGCCGCGATGAGCGTCGAGGCGTTGCTCGGCACCGACCGCGTGTTCGCCGACGACCTGCAACGGCTGCGGCCGCAGCCCGGCCAGGCGGTCTCGGCCGCGAACATGCGCGCCGTCCTCGACGGCTCCGGCATCGTCGCGTCGCACTCCGGACCCGACGACACCCGCGTGCAGGACGCGTACTCGCTGCGGTGCGCGCCGCAGGTCGCCGGGGCGATGCGCGACACCATCGAGCACGCCGCGCGGGTCGCGTCGTACGAGCTCGCGGCGGCGATCGACAACCCGGTGGTGCTGCCCGACGGGCGGGTCGAGTCCAACGGCAACTTCCACGGCGCGCCGGTCGGCTACGTGCTCGACTTCCTCGCGATCGCGGCCGCGGATCTCGCGTCGATCTCCGAGCGCCGTACCGACCGGATGCTCGACCAGCACCGCTCGCACGGGCTGCCGCCGTTCCTTGCCGCCGAGCCCGGCGTCGACAGCGGGCACATGATCGCGCAGTACACGCAGGCCGGGATCGTCAGCGAGCTCAAGCGGCTGGCGGTGCCGGCGAGCGTCGACTCGATCCCGTCGTCCGCGATGCAGGAAGACCATGTGTCGATGGGCTGGTCGGCCGGCCGCAAGCTTCGTCGTTCTATCGACGGGCTGACTCGGGTGCTCGCGATCGAGCTGCTCACGGCGGCCCGCGCGCTCGACCTGCGCGCGCCGCTGCGGCCGAGCCCGGCGAGCGCGGCCGCGGTCGCGGCACTGCGCGACAGCGGCATCGAGGGCGCCGGCACCGACCGCTACCTCGCGCCGGAGATCGAGGCCGCGGTCACCGCCGTACGCGACGGCTTGTTACGCGCCGCCGTCGAGGCGGTCACTGGGAAGATGGGCTGATGAGCACCGCACGTGTCGTCCGCGCGCCGCGCGGCCCGGAGCGCAGCGCGCAGACGTGGGGCGCCGAGGGCGCGCTGCGCATGCTGCACAACAACCTCGATCCCGAAGTCGCGGAGCGACCGGAGGATCTCGTCGTCTACGGCGGCAGCGGCAAGGCCGCGCGCGACTGGCGCAGCTTCGACGCGATCGTCGAGACGTTGCGGACGATGGGGCCGGAAGACACGCTGCTGGTGCAGAGCGGCAAGCCGGTCGGCGTGCTGCGCACCCACGACATGGCCCCGCGCGTGCTGATCGCCAACTCGAACCTCGTGCCCAAGTGGGCGACGCCCGAGCACTTCCGCGAGCTCGAGGCGATGGGCCTGACGATGTACGGCCAGATGACCGCGGGGTCGTGGATCTACATCGGCACCCAAGGGATCTTGCAGGGCACGTACGCGACGTTCGGCGAGGTCGCGAACCAGCACTTCGGCGGTAGCTTGCGCGGGCGGTGGGTGCTGACCGCGGGCCTCGGCGGCATGGGCGGCGCGCAGCCGCTCGCGGTCACCGGCAACGGCGGCGTCGCGCTGTGCGTCGAGGTCGACCCGTGGCGGGCGCAGCGTCGGCTCGACCACGGCTACCTCGACGAGATCGCCGACTCGCTCGACGACGGTCTCGCCCGGGTGCGAGCCGCCGTCGCGGACAACCGCGCGCTGTCGGTCGGCGTCGTCGGCAACGCCGCCGACGTCTTCCCCGAGCTGGTACGCCGTGGCGTCGTACCGGACGTCGTCACCGACCAGACCAGCGCGCACGACGCGCTCAACGGCTATGTGCCCAACGGCATGTCGCTCGACGAGGCGGTCGAGCTGCGCAGCGCGAAACCGAACGAGTACGTCGAGCGGGCGAGCGCGGCGATGGCCGCGCACTGCCAGGCGATGCTCGACTTCCAGGCCGCCGGTGCCGTCGTGTTCGACTACGGCAACGGGCTGCGCGGCCAGGCGAAGGACGCCGGTGTCGCGAACGCGTTCGACTACCCCGGCTTCGTCGTCGCCTACATCCGACCGCTGTTCGCCCGCGGCGCCGGGCCGTTCCGGTGGGCCTGCCTGTCCGGCGACGCGGCCGACCTCGCCGCCACCGACGACGCCGTACTCGCCGCGTTCCCCGACGACGACCCGTTGCAGCGATGGGTGCGGTTCGCCCGCGCGAAGGTCAGGGGGCAAGGGCTGCCGGCACGCATCTGCTGGCTCGGCTACGGCGAACGGCACGTAGCCGGGCTGGCGTTCGACGACCTGGTCGCGCGCGGCGTGCTCCGCGCCCCGGTCGCGATCGGCCGCGACCACCTCGACGCCGGCTCGGTCGCGTCGCCGGAACGCGAGACCGAAGCGATGCGCGACGGGTCCGACGCCATCGCCGACTGGCCGTTGCTCAACGCGCTCGTCAACACCGCCTCCGGCGCGTCGTGGGTGTCGATCCACCACGGCGGCGGCGTCGGCATCGGCAAGTCGATCCACGCCGGTCTCGTGGTCGTCGCGGAAGGCACCGAGCTCTCGCGGCGCCGGCTCGAGCTGGTGCTCACCAACGACCCCGCGATGGGTGTGATCCGGCACGCCGACGCCGGGTACGAGATCGCGCTCGACACCGCGCGCGACGTCGGCGTGCGGATGCCGCTCGAGCCGTCGGCGCGAGTCCGCGGTGCCCTCGGCGACGACGACAACCCCCGCATGGATCGACTTGCCGATGCCGACTCCACCGCCGTGGTGGATCGACACCCACGACGCGCCGGAGGCGGTGTTGACCAGCGCATTGAGCAGCGGCCAG
>JAVEEI010000077.1 GCA_030840525.1 Frankiaceae bacterium | reverse complement strand
TCTTATGAGCCGCTGATAAGACGAGCTTCGTCGCACTCGACGAGAAAATGGGTCAGACGTTGAAGCCGAGGGCGCGGAGTTGCTCGCGGCCTTCGTCGGTGATCTTGTCCGGGCCCCACGGGGGCATCCACACCCAATTGATCGTCACGCCGTTGGTCAGCCCGTCGAGCGCGCTCGTCGCCTGGTCCTCGATCACGTCGGTCAGCGGGCAGGCGGCGCTCGTGAGCGTCATGTCGATGACCGCGTTGTTGTCGTCGTCGATGGTCACACCGTAGACGAGGCCGAGGTCGACCACGTTGATGCCGAGCTCGGGGTCGACGACGTCGCGCATCGCCTCGATGACGTCGTCGTGCGAAGGGGCGGTCGTGGTCTCGCTCATGAGGTCGATCCTTCCATGTCTGCGGACGCCTGCACGACCGCGTCCCGCCACGCCATCCACGCGAGCAGCGCGCACTTCACCCGGGCCGGGTACTTCGAGACCCCGGCGAACGCGACCGCGTCCTCCAGCACGTCCTCGTCGGGCTCCAGTTGGCCTTTCGACTGCATCAGCTCCACGAACGCGTCGTACGCCTTCCCGGCCTCGGTGACGCTGCGGCCGATGACGAGGTCCGTGAGCACGCTCGCCGACGCCTGGCTGATCGAGCAGCCCTCGCTGTCGTAGGAGACGTCAGCCACCGTGTCGCCGTCGAGCGCGACCCGCAGCGTGATCTCGTCGCCGCACGTCGGGTTCAGGTGGTGCACCTGCGCGTCGTACGGCTCCCGCAAGCCCTTGTGGTGCGGGTTCCGGTAGTGGTCCAGGATGATCTCCTGGTACATCGAGTCGGCACTCATGCTCCGAAGAACGCCTTCACCGCTCGAAGTCCTTCCACCAGCGCGTCGATGTCGTCGGTCGACGTGTAGAGGTGCACCGACGCGCGAGTGGTCGCCGGTACGCCGTAGCGCAGGCAGGCCGGCCGCGCGCAGTGGTGACCGACGCGTACGGCGACCCCGCGCTCGTCGAGCAGCTGGCCCACGTCGTGCGGGTGCACCGTGCCGAGGGCGAACGAGATAGCCCCGCCGCGCATCTCCGTCGTGGTCGGCCCGATGATGCGCAAACCCTCGACCGCTTGCAGCTGCTCCAGCGCGTACGCCGTGAGCTCGTGCTCGTGCGCGCGGACCGCGTCCATGCCGACGTCGGTGAGGTAGTCGACCGCGGCGCCGAGCCCCGCGGCTTCGGCGATCGGCGGCGTGCCGGCTTCGTACTTGTGCGGCGGCACCGCCCACGTCGAGCCGGCCATCGTCACTTCATCGATCATCTCGCCACCGCCGAGGAATGGCGGCCACTCCTCCAGCCGGGCCAGCGGCGCCCAGAGCACGCCGATGCCGGTCGGACCGAGCATCTTGTGCCCGGTGAACGCGACCGCGTCAACACCCAGCGCCTGCACGTCGATGCCCATATGCGGCACCGACTGCGACGCGTCGAGGACGACGTACGCGCCGACGGAGCGCGCCTTCGCGACGACGACGTCGACCGGGTTGACGGTGCCGAGCAGGTTGGACTGGTGCACGAAGCTGACCACGCGGGTGCGGTCGGTGATGACGCGGTCGAGATCGTCGAGGTCGAGCCGGCCGTCGTCGGTGAGACCGATCCACTTGAGCGTCGCGCCGGTGCGCTGGCAGGCGAGCTGCCACGGGACGAGGTTGCTGTGGTGCTCCATCTCGGTGACGACGACCTCGTCGCCGGGACCGAACGGCAGCACATGCGCGAGCAGGTTCAGGGCTTCCGTCGAGTTCTTGGTGAAAACGACCTCGCTCGGCGACGCGGCGTTGACGAACGTCGCGACCTTCGCCCGCGTGCCCTCGTAGATCGCGGTCGCCTCTTCGGCGAGGGTGTGAATGCCGCGGTGCACGTTGGCGTTGTGCCGCTCGTAGTAGTCGCGCATCGCGTCGAGCACCTGCGCCGGCTTCTGCGACGTCGCCGCGCTGTCGAGGTAGACCAGCGGCACGCTGGGGCGGACCTCCCGGTCGAGGATCGGGAAGTCCTTGCGGATCCGCGCGACGTCCAACGTCATGCAGAGACCCACTTGTCGTAACCCTCGGCTTCGAGCAGGTCGGCCAACTCCGGCCCGCCCTCCTCGACGACCCGGCCGCCGACGAACACGTGCACGTAGTCCGGCCGGATGTAGCGCAGGATGCGGGTGTAGTGCGTGATCAGCAGCGTGCCCGTCGTACCGGACTCGCGGACCCGGTTGACGCCGGCCGAGACGACCTTGAGCGCGTCGACGTCGAGGCCCGAGTCGGTCTCGTCGAGGATCGCGAGCTTCGGCTTGAGCAGCTCGAGCTGCAGCACCTCGAACCGCTTCTTCTCGCCGCCAGAGAAGCCCTCGTTGACCGACCGCTCCTTGAACGCCGGGTCGATCGACAGCCGCTCGAACGCCGCGTTGAGATCCTTGACCCACGTCCGCAGCTTCGGCGCCTCGCCCTCGATCGCGGTGACCGCCGTACGGAGGAAGTTGGAGACGCTGACGCCCGGCACCTCGACGGGGTACTGCATGGCGAGGAACAGCCCGGCCCGCGCGCGCTCGTCGACGGTCATCGCCAGCACGTCCTCGCCGTCGAGCGTGACGGTGCCGCTGGTGATCGTGTAGCGCGGGTGCCCGGCGACGGAGTAGGCGAGCGTCGACTTGCCGGACCCGTTCGGGCCCATGATGGCGTGCGTCTCGCCCTGCTTCACGGTCAGGTCGACGCCGCGGAGGATCTCCTTGTTGTCGACGGCGACGTGCAGGTCGTTGATCTCGAGCGTTGCCATCAAATCTCCTTTACGGCGACGAGCACGTCGTCGCCGTCGATCTTCACGGGGTACGTCGGGACGGGTTGGTTGGCCGGCAGGCCGGTCGGGCGGCCGCTGCGCAGGTCGAAGCGCGAGCCGTGCAGCCAGCACTCGACCGTGCCCTCGCCGACCTCGCCTTCGGACAGCGGGATGTCGGCGTGCGAGCAGATGTCGGAGATCGCGAAGACCTCGCCCTCGCTCTTCGCGACGCACACCGGGACGCCGTCGATCTCGACGCCGACCGCGCTCTCGTCGGCGAGGTCGGCGACCCGGCAGGCGAACAGGTAGTCGCTCATGCGCCGGTCCGGGCCAGCTCGTCGTCGACCGCGGACATCAGCCGCGCCTCGATGTCGGGTACGCCGATGCGCGAGACGACGTCGGCGAAGAACCCGCGTACGACGAGGCGCCGCGCGGTCTGCTCGTCGATGCCGCGGGTCATCAGGTAGAAGAGCTGCTCGTCGTCGAACCGGCCGGTCGCGCTCGCGTGCCCGGCCCCCGCGACCTCGCCGGTCTCGATCTCGAGGTTGGGCACGCTGTCGGCGCGGGCGCCGTCGGTGAGCAGCAGGTTGCGGTTGAGCTCGTAGGTGTCGGTGCCGACCGCGTTCGGGCGGATGATGACGTCGCCGATCCAGACCGTGTGCGCGTTGGCGCCCTGGAGCGCGCCCTTGTAGGTCACCCGGCTGCGGCAGCGCGGCTGGTCGTGGTCGACCAGCAAACGGTGCTCGAGGTGCTGGCCGTCGTCGGCGAAGAAGACGCCGAGCAGCTCCGCGTCGCCGCCGGGACCGGCGAAGCGCACCCGCGGGTTGATCCGGACCAGGTCGCCGCCGAGCGTGACGACGACGGACTTGTACGTCGCGTCCCGACCGACGAGCGCGACGTGGTGCGCGAGGTGCACCGCGTCGGGGTCCCAGTTCTGCAGGCTGACGAAGGTGAGCTTCGCGCCGTCGCCGATGCTGATCTCGACGTTCGCCGCGCGCGTCGCCGTACCGATGTGGTCGATGACGACGGTCGCTTCCGCGTGCGCGCCGACGTTGATCGTCGTGTGCCCGTACGACGAGCCGCCCTCGCCGCGGATGGCGAGCGACACCGGCGCGGACGGCCGGGCGTTGGCCGGGATGTCGATGACGACGGCCTGCTTGACGCCCTCGAACGCGAGCGCGGCGACCCGCTCGGTCGGCGTGAAAACGGCGCCGACGCGGCCGTCTTCGCGCGGGTCGACCCGCTCGACCGTCACGCCCTCGGGTGCGTCGATGTCGACGACGACCTTGCCGTCGCCGCCGTCCGGCAGCGGCTCGAACAGGCCGCGCAGCCGGCGCGTCGGAGTGAACCGCCAGGCCTCTTCGCGGCCGGTCGGGATGGGGAAGTCGCTCACCCGACGGCGCCTTCCATCTGCAGCTCGATCAGCCGGTTGAGCTCGAGCGCGTACTCCATCGGCAGCTCGCGCGCGATCGGCTCGACGAAGCCGCGCACGATCATCGCCATCGCCTCGTCCTCGGACATGCCGCGGCTCATCAGGTAGAAGAGCTGGTCTTCGCTGACCTTGCTGACCGTCGCCTCGTGCCCCATCTGCACGTCGTCCTCGCGGACGTCGACGTACGGGTACGTGTCGCTGCGGCTGATCGCGTCGACGAGCAGCGCGTCACACTTCACCGTGCTCTTGCTGTGGTGCGCGCCCGGCTGGATCTGCACGAGACCGCGGTACGACGTCCGGCCGCCGCCGCGCGCGACCGACTTGCTGATGATCGTGCTCGACGTGTGCGGCGCCGCGTGCACCATCTTCGAGCCGGCGTCCTGGTGCTGGCCCTCGCCGGCGAACGCGATCGACAGCGTCTCGCCCTTGGCATGCTCGCCGACCAGCCAGACGGCGGGGTACTTCATCGTGACCTTGGAGCCGAGGTTGCCGTCGATCCACTCCATCGTCGCGCCCTCGTGCGCGAGCGCGCGCTTGGTGACGAGGTTGTAGACGTTGTTCGACCAGTTCTGGATCGTCGTGTAACGGACCCGCGCGTTCTTCTTCACGATGATCTCGACGACCGCGCTGTGCAGCGAGTCGCTGCTGTAGATCGGAGCGGTGCAGCCCTCGACGTAGTGCACGTACGAGTCCTCGTCGGCGATGATCAGCGTCCGCTCGAACTGGCCCATGTTCTCGGTGTTGATCCGGAAGTAGGCCTGCAGCGGGATGTCGACGTGCACGCCCGGCGGCACGTAGATGAACGACCCGCCGGACCACACCGCGGTGTTGAGCGCCGCGAACTTGTTGTCGCCGGCGGGGATCACCGAGCCGAAGTACTCGCGGAACAGGTCGTTGTGCTCCCGCAGCGCGGTGTCGGTGTCGAGGAACAGCACGCCCTTCTGCTCGAGGTCCTCGCGGATCGAGTGGTAGACGACCTCGCTCTCGTACTGCGCGGCCACGCCGGCGATGAGGCGCTGCTTCTCCGCCTCCGGGATGCCGAGCTTGTCGTAGGTGTTCTTGATGTCGGCCGGCAGGTCGTCCCACGACGCCGCCTGCTTCTCCGACGAGCGGACGAAGTACTTGATGTTGTCGAAGTCGATCCCCGACAGGTCGGCGCCCCAGCCGGGCATCGGCTTCTTCTCGAACAGCCGCAGGCCCTTGAGCCGGAAGTCGAGCATCCACTCCGGCTCGCTCTTCAGCGCCGAGATGTCCCGTACGACGTCCTCCGACAGGCCGCGCTTGGCGGTCGCGCCGGCGACGTCCGGGTCGGCCCAGCCGAACGCGTAACGACCGAGGCCCTCGAGGTCGGGCCGGTCGGTGGTGGTCATGGCGAAGTCCTTCCGGACGAGGAGGTGACGGGTGCGGTGACGGGAGTGAGCGGGATGTGCGTGGTGCAGACGCCGTCGCCGTGCGCGATCGTCGCCAGTCGTTGGACGTGCCGGCCGACGAGCCGGCCGATCGCCTCGGTCTCCGCGTCGCACAGCTCGGGAAACTCTTGCGCGACGTGCTGGACCGGGCAGTGGTGCTGGCAGACCTGCGCGCCGACTCCCGCATCGTGCACGGTGGCGGCGTACCCGTCGGCGCAGAGCGCCTCGGCCAGCGCGACCGGGCGCTCCGACAGCGGCAGCGAGGCGAGCTGGTCGGCGTACCTCGCCTCCCACTCGGCCATCCGGGCGCGGGCGAACTGCTCGACGGCGGCGTCGCCGGCGGTGGCGCGGAGGAACCGCAGCGCGTCGACGGCGACGGTGTCGTAGGCCGACGGGCCGGCGGTGGCGTGCCCCGCGTCGGTCAGGGCGAAGACGCGGGCCGGCCGGCCGCGGCCGCGCGGGCCGCGC
This sequence comes from Frankiaceae bacterium, assembly GCA_030840525.1. Classification (GTDB taxonomy): domain Bacteria; phylum Actinomycetota; class Actinomycetes; order JAFAQI01; family JAFAQI01; genus BP-197. The sequence goes on along the minus strand of JAVEEI010000077.1, from coordinate 10,214 downwards.
TGCTGTGCGTCGCGGGCGACGAGCGTGCCGTCGGCGAGCATGGCGTCGAGGTGCTTGCGGATGGCCGCCGCGGTGAGTCCGAGCGCTTCGCCGAGCGCGGTGGCCGTGGACGGGCCGCGCTCGAGCAGCAGGCCGGCGACCCGTTCCCGGGTTCTGCGGTCCGCCAAGCTTGTGCGGTCGGCCAGGCTCAATTTCACAACCTCATTGTCGCGTAATTCGGTGCGCCGATCAAACCCGGGGTCGCCTCCCCGCAAGATCATCGCCGCCACGGCGACATAGGAGGGTTTGGCGTTTCGGTTGACGAAACGCGCTAGGAAGTGTCGGAGGGGTTCCTCAACCTGCGTCTTGCTGTCCCGTCCGGGGCAGCGCCGCCCGGCCCCGTTGGAGCGGGAACCGGGCGACTTGACGACGCTCGGTGAGGAGCACCGCCCAATGGCAACCTACGTCACGTCCCTCAGATCAGATGCGAAGCTCGCGCACATCGGCTACCCGGTGACCGCGTGCGGGATCATCTTCACCGGCACGCACCGCGTCTCGGACAACATGCCTACCGACCGGCGCATCTGTCGGGAGTGCATCACCAGGGCCACCAGCTACGGCCTGGTCACGAACGACGAAGCGACCGCGCTTCTCAACTACCACCCGGCGCAGCGCGAGGTCATCGCCCGGATCGTCGCGCTGCTCATCGACGGGAGCAACGACCGGGAGGTCGCGCGGCGGCTCGGCGTGTCCATGAGGACGATCAGCCGCCACGTCGCAGCGGCGATGAGCGCAGCCGGGGCGCAGACCCGCTTTCAGTGGGGGTTCAAGCTCGGCCGCGCGAGGGCCTAATCCGTCAGGATGCTCGCGCGGTAGCGACGCCCGCGACCGCTGGCCGGGCGTCGCTCAACGCGACCGCGAGCCGGGCGAGGATGGTCAGGTCGGCGTGCAGCGCAACCCGTGACAAACCCCGCACCCGCAGCGGTGCCAACGCCCAATCGTGCTTGAGCCTGCCGAACTCCCGCTCGACCGCGCCGCGCTTCGCGTACGTCGTCCGGTAGCGGGGCGTCTCGCGTGGCAGCAACGGATGGAGCCGGTCGGCCTTGACCCAACGCGACGCCGGGGCGCAGCCACCGGACGGGCAGCGCCACTTCGTACGACGCCGCGCGTCGTCCGCTCCCGCGAACGTCCACGCGCCGTGCTCACACGACGGCTGGTAGTCGCCGCGCGCCACGTCCGCTGTCCGCTTGAGCGGGATGACCGGTCGGATGCCCCGGTCCATGCACGCCGCGTGAACCGCCGAGGCGTCGTACCCCTTGTCCATAACCGCGTACTCCGGCCGGGCACCGCGAGCGGTTACCGCGTCGAGCAGACCGGCGACCTCCGCGCCTTCGTAGTCGTTCGCCGGTCGCACGGTCCATGCAACGGGCAGGTCCGTGACCGCGCAAGCTGCGGCGTGCAGCTTGTAGCCGTAGTACCCGCCGCCCTTCCGGGTCGAGATGGACGAGCGGTGCCCCCACGCCGCGTCCGGGTCGGAGAACCGCTCCCGCTCCGGGCCGTGGTTGTAGAGATACCGCTGGCCGTTCGCGTAGGCGGGCATGTCGGACCCGTCGATCGCGACGACGGTCCCGTACCCCGGCCGCTCGACCGCCAGCGCGGCGACCACGGCGTCCACGCAGGTCCGCAGCGCGTCGGGGTGCTCGCGGAGCTTCGCGGTGAACCGGTAGCAGGCCCACTGTGACGGCACCTGCCCGCCGAGGACCCGGCGCAGCCCGTCCATCTCGCTCGCGAGGCGCACCATCCGGCTCCACGTCGGCACCGCGTACAGGCTTTTCGCGAGCGTCATACCGACCATCGCCCGGATCGGGTAGCCGGGGCGACCCGTCCAGCGGGTGTCCTCCAACGCGGCGATCAGCGCCGCGATCTCCGGGCTGTCGAGCAGGGTCGCGACCTTCCCCGCGTCGCGGGTCGGTGGTACTTTTGAGTCGGCCATTGGGGGCAATCCCTGTGGTCCAGACCCCCGGACGTTGGCGCGTCGCGGGGGTCACCTTTTCCTTGTCTGACAAGGAAAAAGTACCGCAGGGGTACGACAGAATCCGAGGCGTTTTGTGGCCGACATCTACGACTCGGCGCGGGAGAAGCTATACCGCGCGGAAGATCACTTGAAGGCACTCGGTTCGGCTGAAAAGCGGTTCCGCGACACCAGCCCATATTCGGTCGTCCCGGTCGAGGCAGAGCCGGAAAGCCTTGAGCGCGTCTTCTGCCTTGAACTCCGCGAGGAACCGCCGCCAGAACTCGCTGCGCTGATCGGCGATGCCGTCCACAACATCCGGTCGGCCCTCGACCACCTCGCCTACCCGGTAGCGTGCCGTGAGAACCCCGGCCTGACTGACGACGAAGTACGGGACATCGCGTTCCCAATTGCGGGACGGTCCGGGCAATTCAAGAAAAAGATCAAGAAGGCCCGCCTCGCCACCGCCAAAGAGCTGGCAATCTTCGAGACGGTGCAGCCGTACAAGACCAAGTGGCCGTGGCTTCCGCTCGTCAACGAACTCGACAACATCGACAAGCATCGACGGCTCACTCTGCCCGTCGTCGCGTTTGAACGACTGCGAGTGGAGCCGCGAGGACTGACCTACGAGGGGTCGCCGAACTACGGCCCGCTCGTACACGGCGCAGAGGTGATAACCCTGCGGTTCGCCACGCAGCCAGACGTGCAAGTGAGCGTCACCGGCGAGTTTCGGGTCGCCTTGGAACCAATCCCGGGCCAAGCGCCGGACGCTCTGCCTGCCGAGCACACGCTGCGGGAGATCATCGGCGAGGTCGCCGCCCTCGCCTACCGATTGCGCGTGGGCGGCAACTGAATCTGGTTGGGGTAGATCAACTTTTTTCGGGGGGTGAACCCCCGTCGAGTCCGCAGCGGCTACGCCGCTGACCTGCCCCTTCACGTTTCGCCAACGCCTCATAGAGGTCGCGCTGGCGGCCTTTCCTACACTCGCCGCCGTGACCGCCGTCGAGGTGCGCGACCTGCGCCGGGCCTACGGCTCGGTCCGGGCCGTCGACGGCCTCTCGTTCACAGCACCGACCGCCAAGGTCACCGCCGTACTCGGCCGCAACGGCGCCGGCAAGACGACCACGGTCGAAATCTGCGCCGGGCTGCGGCCGCGGGACGGCGGCGAGGTCGCCGTACTCGGCCAGGACCCCTGGCACAACGCGGCACTGAAGCCGAGCATCGGCGTGATGCCGCAGGCCGCCGGCTCCGGCGCGGCCGGCGTCTACCCGGCCGCTCGGGTGGGCGAAGTCCTCCGCCTGTTCGCGTCGTTCGCGGCGCACCCGCTCGACGTCGACGCGCTGCTCGACCGGCTCGACCTCGCCCGGCTGGCAGGTACGGCGTGGCGGCGGCTGTCCGGCGGCGAGCAGCAGCGCCTCTCGCTCGCCCTCGCCGTCGTCGGCCGGCCGGCGCTGGTGTTCCTCGACGAGCCGACCGCCGGCCTCGACGTCGCGGCCCGGCACGCGACCTGGTCGCTCATCGAGGACCTGCGGACGGCCGGGGTCAGCGTGGTGCTCACCACTCACGCGATGGACGAGGCGGAGAAGCTGGCCGACCACGTCGTCGTCGTCGCGGCCGGCCGGGTCGTCGCCGCCGGCTCCCCCGCCGAGCTGACCCGCGACGACGGCGGCACCGTGCGGTTCACCGCCGTCCCCGGGCTTCCGGTCGCAGAGCTCGCCGGCCGCCTCGCCGCGAGCGTCCGCGAGACGAAACCCGGCCAGTACGTCGTGACCGGCGCGGCCGCGCAGGCCGCGCTCACCGCGGTGACCGCGTGGTGCGCCGAGCGCGGCGTACTGCCCGAGCACCTGTCGACCGGGCGGCGCACCCTCGAAGACGTGTTCGTGGAGCTGACGGCGTGACCGCGCTCGACCTGACTCCGGCGCCGGGCGCCGCGCCGGTCGGCCGCCGGATCGCGCGGCACGCCTCGATGGAGCTGCGGCTGCTGCTGCGCAACGGCGAGCAGCTACTGCTCACGATCGTCATCCCGACGGTGCTGCTCGTCGTGATGGTGCACGCGCCGCTCGCCGACATCCCGCGGCCGCGCAGCAACTTCCTCGTCCCCGGCGTGCTCGCGCTCGCGGTCATGTCGACGGCGTTCACCGGGCAGGCGATCGCGACCGGGTTCGAGCGGCGGTACGGCGTGCTGCGGCGGCTCGGCGCCAGCCCGCTCGGCCGGATCGGCCTGCTCGCCGGCAAGACCGCGGCCGTACTCGCGGTCGAGGTGCTCCAGGTCGCGTTGCTCGTCGCGGTCGGCGTCGCGGTCGGCTGGCGGCCGCACGGCTCGGTCCTCGCCGCACTCGCCCTCGTCGTCCTCGGCACGGTCGCGTTCAGCGCGCTCGGGCTGCTGATGGCCGGCACGCTGCGGGCCGAGGCGACGCTGGCCGGCGCGAACCTCGTCTACCTGCTGCTGCTCGTCGTGTCCGGGATCGCGTTCCCGCAGAGCGACTTCTCCCCCTCGGTGCGCAGCGGGCTGCGGCTGCTCCCGTCGGCCGCCCTCGCCGACGGACTGCGCGCGGCACTCGCGCCCGGCGCCGCGATACCCGGCGCCGCCGTACCCGGCCGCGCGTGGGTCGTGCTCGCCGTCTGGGCCGTCGCCGCGACCGCGGCCGCGGTGCGCTGGTTCCGCTGGGCCTGAGACACTCGACGCCATGCGCGTCGTCATCGTGGACTCCGACCTGCGCAACGGCCGCGGCACCGCCGCGACGGTCGAGCAGGTGCTCTCGAGCGCGGACGTGCTGCTGTACGGCGACGGCGACGCGGCACTGGCCGGGATCGCCGCGCACTCCCCCGACGTCGTGATCGTCGCGCCGAGCCTCGGCCCCGCCTTCGTCCGCGAGGCACACGCCGCCACCGAGGAACCCAAGTACGTCGGCGTCGTGCCGTCGCCCGACGTCGAGTGGTCGACCCGGTACGTCGACGCGGGCGCGCACCTCGTCGTCGCGAGCCCGGTCGACGCGTTCGACGTACAGATGGCGCTGCGGCACCGCGCCGGCGGCGTCAAGCCCTGACCGGCGACGTCATGCACGCGGTCCATGCACCGCCATAGCGTCGTGACCAATTCGCCTTTACGGCGCACGCGGTTCATCCACGCAAATCTTGCGTTCCGAACCCTCAATATGCACGTGTCCTGCTCGTCCAGCGTAGGTCCCGTCTGGATCACCACCATCATATCGGTGTCGAAGTCACTGGCCAACGGACACGACTCCGTCGGATCGACGATCGCTACCACCTCGGCCTTGTGAAGCGATCCGCAGGGCACGACAGTGTTAGTTATCCGAACGCTGCGCGTCTGAATGCACTGGCCGACAGCCAGGGATCGACGCTCCGAGAGCGGCGCGAACATCCCCAGATCCAGGACACCGACTGCTTCGGAAAGCCCGGGAAGGTCGGTCATGAATCCGCCGTACCGGAGCGGGATCAACGTCATGGTGGCCGTGAGCGCAGCCCATCCGATGAAGACCGATCGGGGCACTCGACCAACGGCGCGAACGGGTGCCGGTCCGATGAACACGCCGGACATCCGTCGCGTGTCGCCGTCTGGTCCGTTCCGTTTCTCGATGACGTGCTTTTCGACGTGGAGTCCCGCGACAAGTTGAAAGGCGACTCCGGCAGCTATTAGCGCACCCGCCATGAGCGTCAGGCTGCTCTTCGAGAGCCCCCGATGGTATGAAACCACCGCGGATATGACAACGAAGACAGTGGTACTTAGGGTCGCCCAAGTGCGCGCGAAACGCCACCGCCGCTCCTCGGACGATCTCGCGCGCGCGATCAGCGCAGAGATCAGCGATCCAACGATTATCAAGAGGGTGGTCGTCATCGGCGGCCCTCGCCAACGGCACGGAGCTTCGGCGCAACAGCGCCCAGCCACTCCGCGAACATCTTGGCTCCCTCAGCGCATGCGACAACAGCACGCCTCCCCGCTGTCATCTGTGCCTGAGAGCTTCGCCCCTCGCGGGGCTTTCACCGTCGGCGGGCCGGAGCCTCTTTTCAGCGTTTCATTACCGCGCGCGGTCACTGTTGCCGTAGAGGGTTCGGGAAGGGCTTGCCTCCGTCGGCGCCTCTCACTGGGAGAGAACTCTCCCGCGCACGGGAACCGTACCAAACACCACGGTATTGCTTACTGATTGAGAATCCGGGCGTGTCGAATGTGTCCGAAAACCGCCATCCGCGGGCGGAACTGGAGGAAGGTTTGCCGGGCGACCTGAGACAATCCGGGGACATGCCCATTCTGACAGTCTCCACAGTGGCCTTTCGCCGGCTGGCAACCGCCGCCGCGGTGCTGCTCGCGCTGATCGTCGTCAGCGGCGCCGCGGTCCGGCTGACCGGGAGCGGGCTCGGCTGTCCGACGTGGCCGCGCTGCACGAGCACGTCGATCGTCGCGCCCGCGTCGTACCACGCGTGGGTCGAGTTCGGGAACCGCGTCGTGACGACGGTCGTCGGCGTCTTCGTCGCGGTCGTCGCGCTCGCGTCGCTGGCCCGGCAGCCGCGGCGGCGCGACCTCGTCCTGCTCGCGTGGGCGCAGGTCGCCGGCTTCGTCGGCCAGGCGGTCATCGGCGGGCTGTCGGTGCTGTACGACCTCGCGCCGCCGTTCGTGATGGCGCACTTCCTGCTGTCGATGGCGATGGTGTGGGCCGCGCTGCTGCTCGTCCACCGGGCCGACCCGGGCTGGCACCCGCGACGGCCGGCCGCGGAACGCGAGCTGACCTGGCTGCTGCGGCTCGTGAGCGCGACGGCCGGGGCGGTGCTCGTGCTCGGCACCATCACGACCGGCACCGGCCCGCACGCCGGCGATGGCGGCAAGCACATCCGCCGGCTCGCGCTGCCGCTCGAGCGCGTCACACAACTGCACGCCGACGCCGCGCTGTTGCTCACCGGCCTCGTCGTCGCGACGCTGTTCGCGGTTCGGCTGACCGACACCACGGCCGTCGTACGGCGGCGGGCGCTCTGGCTGGCCGGCGCGGTCGGCCTACAGGTCGCGATCGGCTACACGCAGTACTTCCTCAACCTGCCGCCCGGCGTCGTCGAGCTGCACGTCGCCGGCGCGACGGTGCTGTGGTGCGCGGCGGTGTGGCTGCAGCTCGGGCTGGCCGCGCCCACGGCGGCGGCGCCCGTCGCGGTGCCGGCTACACGAACTGCGAGACCGCAACCGCTGCGAACAGCAGCGACAGATACGTGATCGACAGGCGGAACAGCGCGAGCGGCTTGGCCGGCAGCCCACGGACGACGCGATGGTGCAGCCGGTGCGCCTCGACGACGAACACCGCACCGAGGACGACCGCGGCGACGGCGTACAGCCACCCGGCACCGAACGGCACCAGCAGCAGCGACGCGAGCACCATCGCCCACGAGTAGAAGACGATGCGCCGGGTCACCACCGTCGGGCCGGCGACGACCGGCAGCATCGGCACGCCGGCCGCGGCGTAGTCGTCCTTGAACCGCATCGCGAGCGACCAGAAGTGCGGCGGCGTCCAGAGGAACACGACCGCGAACAGCACGACCGCGGGCCAGCCGACGTCGCCGCGTACCGCCGACCAGCCGATGAGCACCGGGAAGCAGCCGGCGGCGCCGCCGATCACGATGTTGGACGGCGTCCGGCGCTTGAGCCCGAGCGTGTAGACGAAGACGTAGAACAGGATCGCTGCGTCGGCGAGCACGGCCGACGTCCAGTTGACGGTAAGGCCGAGCAGCGCGGTCGCGACCATGCCGAGCACGAGGCCGAACCGCAGCGCCGCCACCGGCCCGATCACCGCGCGGGCCATCGGCCGCCGTCGCGTGCGGCCCATGACCGCGTCGATGTCGCGGTCGACGACACAGTTGATCGTGTTGGCCGAACCGGCCGCGAGCGTGCCGCCGACGAGGGTCGCGGCGAGCGTCCAAAGCGACGGCCAGCCGCGCGCGGCGAGCACCATCACCGGCACGGTCGTGACCAGCAGGAGCTCGATGATGCGCGGCTTCGTCAAGGCGACGTAGGCCCGGATCACGTCCATCGGCGCCCGGGGCGCAGCAGCGGCTGCGGCCGGCGCGGTGGTCACCCGGCGAGTCTAGTTGGGCCGTCCGAGAGCGGGTACGCCGCAGTCGAAAGCACCGGCATAGGCTCGCAGGTGATCGCCTAACGAAGGGTCCGCGTTCATGCCCGACACGTTCGCGTGGAGCGACACCGACAAGCTGGCGGTGGACGTCGTACGCGGCCTCGCCATGGACGCCGTCGAGGCGGCCGGCTCGGGACACCCCGGTACGGCGATGAGCCTCGCGCCGGCGGCGTACCTGCTGTTCCAGCGGCTGCTCCGGCACGACCCGACCGACCCGAGCTGGCTCGGCCGCGACCGGTTCGTCCTCTCCTGCGGGCACTCGAGCCTGACGCTCTATATCCAGCTCTTCCTCTCCGGCTACGGCCTGACCCTCGACGACCTCAAGCTGCTGCGGCAGTGGGGGTCGCGCACCCCCGGCCACCCCGAGCACGGCCACACGATCGGCGTCGAGACGACGACCGGCCCGCTCGGCCAGGGCATCGGCAACGCGGTCGGCATGGCGATGGCCGCGCGCTACGAGCGCGGGCTGTTCGACCCCGGCGCGGCGCCGGGCGAGAGCGTGTTCGACCACACGATCTGGTGCTTCGCGTCCGACGGCGACATCGAGGAAGGCATCTCCAGCGAGGCCAGCTCGATCGCCGGCCACCAGCAGCTCGGCAACCTCGTCCTGCTCTACGACGACAACCACATCTCGATCGAGGGCAACACCCGCGTCGCGCTCTCCGAGGACGTGCTCAAGCGCTACGAGGCGTACGGCTGGCACACCTTGCGGGTCGAGGACGTCAACGACGTCGAAGCGATGTACGGCGCGTTCGTCGCGGCACGCGACGAGACCGAGCGGCCGACCATCATCAGCGTCCGCACGATCATCGGCTGGCCGGCGCCGCACAAGCAGAACACCGGCAAGGCACACGGCTCGGCCCTCGGCGCCGACGAGGTGCGCGCGACGAAAGAAGTGATGGGCTTCCCGCCGGACGTCGCGTTCTACTGCCCGGACGAGGTGCTCGCGCACACGCGCGAGGTCGTCGACCGCGGCCGGGCGCTGCACGCGCAGTGGCAGGTGCGGTTCGACGAGTGGGCCGCGGCCAACGCCGACCGCGCGGCCGAGCTCGACCGGGTCACCCACCGCCGGCTGCCTGAGGGCTGGGACGCGAAGCTGCCCGACTTCGCCGGCGAGAAGCCGATGGCGACCCGCAAGGCGTCCGGTGCGTGCATCAACGCGATCGCGCCGATGCTGCCCGAGCTGTGGGGTGGCTCGGCCGACCTCGCGGAGAGCAACAACACCGAGATCGAGGGCGCCGACTCGTTCCTGCCGGAGGCGCACGGCGGTTCGCCGTACGGGCGCATCCTGCACTTCGGCATCCGCGAGCACGCGATGGGCTCGATCATGAACGGCATCACGCTGCACGGCGGAACGCGCGTGTTCGGCGGCACGTTCCTCGTGTTCAGCGACTACATGCGCGGCGCGGTCCGGCTGGCCGCGCTGATGAAGCTGCCGGTCGTCTACATCTGGACGCACGACTCGATCGGGCTCGGCGAGGACGGCCCGACGCACCAGCCCATCGAGCACCTCGCCTCGCTGCGCGCGATCCCCGGCCTCGACGTCGTAAGGCCGGCCGACGCGACCGAGACCGCGATCGCGTGGCGCAACGCGATCGAGCACACCGACCGGCCGACGGCGCTGGTGCTGACCCGGCAGAACCTGCCGGTCATCGACCGTTCCGTCTACGCCGCTGCCGAGGGTGTCAGTCGCGGTGGCTACGTCCTCGCCGAAGCGGGCCAGGGCACCGCGAAGGTCATCCTGGTCGCGACCGGCTCCGAGGTGTCGATCGCACTCGACGCGCGCGACCTGCTGGAGGCCGAAGGCACTCCGACGCGCGTGGTGTCGATGCCGTGCCGCGAGTGGTTCGACGCGCAGGACGCGTCGTACCGGCAGGAGGTGCTGCCGCCGGACGTCCGCGCGCGCGTGTCGGTCGAGGCGGCGACGACGTTCGGGTGGCGCGAGGTCGTCGGCGACCACGGCGAGTCGCTCGGCATCGACCACTTCGGCGCCAGCGCGCCGTACCAGATCCTGTTCGAGCAGTTCGGCCTGACCGCGGAGCGCGTCGTCGCGGCCGCGCACTCGTCGCTGTCGAAGGTCGGCGCGACCCGAGGAT
>JAVEEI010000008.1 GCA_030840525.1 Frankiaceae bacterium | reverse complement strand
GCCTCCCGCGTAGAAGTCCTCGAGTTGTTGGGGTCGCCCAGGAACCAGTCTCTGGAGGATTCGGGTGTCCAGTCCAGCCCTGCGTCGCGTCTCGCTCGTCGCCGTCCTTGCCCTCACGGGCATCGGCACGCTGTCCCTGACGGGGGTGTCGCGGGCCGATTCCGGCGCCGGAAACTCCTTCACGCCCTACGTCGTGACCGACGGATCGAAGACGGTGAATGGGGGCGAGCCGTCCCTGGGCGTCGACCCCAAGACCAACGCGGTGGTCTACGGCGCCGGCGGGCACGAGACGCAGATGACCTTCGACGACTCGGCGTCACCGGCGACGGTCACCCAGAAAGACGTGAGCGCTCCCACAGCGGTGACGACGCTCGACGCGATCACGTTCGTCGACCAGCACACGGGGAGGCTGTTCGACTCGCAACTGCTGGGTCTGTGTAGCGGCATGTCCTACTCCGACGACGACGGCGCCAGCTGGCAGCCGACGACCGGCTGCGGCCAGAACACGTTCCTCGACCACCAGAGCGTCGGCGGCGGCCCGTTCCACGCGCCGATCCCGGCCGGCGCCGACCCGCTCTACCCCGACGCGGTCTACTACTGCGCGCAGAACGGCTTCAACGCGAGCTGCGCGGTGAGCCTCGACGGCGGCCTGTCCTTCGGCCCCGGCCAGTACATCTCCGACACGCCGGCCAACGACCCGACCGACCCCAACCCGACGTTCGCCGCCGAGGGCGGTGCCTGCTCGGGCCTGCACGGCCACATCCGGGTCGGCCCGGACGGCACCGTCTACGTCCCGCTCAAGGGCTGCGGCGGCACGCCGACCGCGAACAACCTGACCAACTCCGAGTACTTCGGTGGCCAGCCGGCGGTCAGCGTCAGCAAGGACAACGGCGCCACGTGGACCGTGCACATGGTTCCCGGCGCGCACAACCAGGACGAGAGCGACAACGCCGTCGACGTCGACAAGTCCGGCCGCCTCTGGATGACGTGGGAGGACGGCACCAACCCGGACCCCAACTCCTACGGCACGTTGAGCTCGGAGCGGGTCGCCTACTCCGACGACGAGGGCACTCACTGGAGCAAGCCGGTCGACCTCTCGACGATGGTCGGCGTGCACAACGTGCAGTTCCCGGAGATCATCGCCGGCGACAAGGGCCGCGCCGCGGTCGCCTTCATCGGCACCAACGCGGTCGGCAACGACCAGCACGTCGGCTTCGTCGGCCCCGACGGCCTGCCCGCCGTGTGGCACCTCTACGTGTCGATGACCTACGACAACGGCAAGCACTGGACCACGATCGACACCACGCCGAAGGACCCGGTCCAGCGCGGTTGCGTCCTCATGGAGGGCACGTCCAACAAGACCGTCCAGGACGCGAAGCTCTGCAACCAGCGCAACCTGCTCGACTTCAACGACATCACGATGGACGACCACGGCCGCGTCTACGTCGCCTACACCGACGGCTGCTTCGACGCCTGTGTCGTCGACCGCACGGTCAAGAGCAAGGGTGACCGCGACATGGTGATGCGGCTGTCCGGCGGCAAGGGCCTGATCGCGAAGTACGACGGCACGCTCGGGGCGGTGCCGCACGGCACGACCGGCGTCACGACCTCGGTCGTGTTCATGCTGCCGCTCGCGACCACCGCGGCCGTCGCCCGCCGCCGCCGGGCCGAGCTCGTCCAGGAGTAACACTGGTCCCGTGCGCTGGGACCCCGACGTCTACAACCGGTACGCCGACGAGCGCGGCCGGCCCTTTCTGGAGCTGCTGAGCCGGGTCCGGGTCGAGGCCGCGGCCGATGTCGTCGACCTTGGCTGCGGCCCGGGCAACCTGACCGCTCTGCTCGGGTCGCGGTGGCCGGACGCCGACGTGACCGGGGTCGACAGCTCGGCCGAGATGGTCGCCGCGGCGGGCTCGCTCGGGTCCGAGCGGCTCCGCTTCGTCGTCGGCGACCTCGCGGCGTGGGAGCCGGCCGGCGAGGTCGACGTTGTCGTCGCGAACGCGGCGCTGCACTGGGTGCCCTGGCACGTCGACCTGCTCGGGCGGTTCGCGTCCTGGCTGCGGCCGGGCGGCGCACTCGCGTTCCAGGTACCGGACAACTTCACCGAGCCGTCGCACACGCTGCTGCACGACCTGCGCGTCTCGCCGCGCTGGCGCGACCGGCTCGGCGACGGCGCCGACCGCACCGCCGGCGTCGAGCGGCCGGAGCGTTACCTGCGCGGGCTCGTCGACGCCGGCCTCGACCCGGACGTCTGGCAGACCGAGTACCTGCACGTGCTGCCCGGCGACGACGCCGTACTCGACTGGGTACGCGGCACCGCACTGCGGCCGGTGCTGTCGGTCCTCGACCCGGCCGAGCAGGAGGAGTTCGTCGCGTCGTACGCCGAGGCGCTGCGCGCCGCCTACCCGCGCGACGCGTTCGGGACCGTGTTCCCGTTCCGCCGTACCTTCGCGGTCGGCCACCGCCCCCCCCTCACGTTGAGTGTGACGTTGTTCGTCCTTTGACGGGTTGAGAAGACGAGGTACGTCACACTCAACCGTCGGTGGCGGCTAGCTCTCGGTGTTGACGAGTATGTCGGCGGCGCGGACGAGGTAGTCCCAGAGCACCGCGTCGGCATCCGGCGCGAGCGCGAGGTCGTCGAGCGAGGCGCGCATGTTGGCGAGCCACGCGTCGCGGGCGGTCAGGTCGATCCGGAAGGTCGCGTGCCGCGCCCGCAGCCGTGGGTGGCCGCGCACCTCGGAATAGGTCCGCGGGCCGCCCCAGTACTGCTCGAGGAAGAGCTGCAGCCGCCGGGCGGACTCGCGCAGCTCGAAGCCCTCGTAGAGCGGCAGCAGCACGGGGTCGTGCGCGACCCGGGCGTAGAAGCCGCTGACCAGGTCCTCGAAGGCCTGGTGACCGCCGACCGCGTCGAAGAACGTCGGGGCGTTGTCGACGCCTTCGACGTTGATCGGCTGCGGTCCCGGTGTGGTCACGCGCTCCATTGTCGACCGTCGGCCGGTCAGCGCACGATCCGCCGGGCGCCCCAGTAGTCGGACCAGGCGGCGAGCGGCGAGATGCGGACCCGGGCGCCGGTGTGCGGGGCGTGCAGGACCAGGCCGCGGCCGACGTAGATGCCGACGTGGTGGATGTTCGTGCGCGCGCCGCGGCCGAAGAAGACGAGGTCCCCCGGCTGGAGGTGCTTGCGCGCGACCGGCTGGCCGACCAGCGCCTGGTCGGCGGCGTCGCGGGGGAGCGTGACGCCGGCCGCGCGGTAGGCGAGGTAGGTGAGGCCGGAGCAGTCGATGCCGTAGCCGGACATGCCGGCCCATAGGTACGAGACGCCGAGGTAGCGCCGGGCGGTGCTCATCGCGGTCGCCACTGAGTGCCGGCCGGCTCGCGTTTGCGATAGTGCCCGGTTTGTCAGCTGCACGCTCGGGACGTAGCCGACGATGCCGTGCGGGAACGCGCCGCCGGTCTGCGACTCGAGCCGGACGAGGCTCCAGCTGCGGCCGGACCGCAGGACGGCGACCCGGTCGCCGTGTACCGCCTGCGTCATCAGCCTGCCGTTGAGGTCGAGCCGCAGCGCGACGGTCAGGCGGTGGGTCCAGGCGCGCATGTCGGGCTTCGCGGTCAGCGAGATCCGGTCGACCGGCCGCGGCGACGACCGCTTCTCCCAGACGTTTACGACGGCCGGCCGGACCCACGCGTAGTGCACCGGCTTCGCCTCGGCGCGCGGGACGGCCGCCGTTCGGACCGCCGCGGCCCTACGCGGCTGCGCCGCCGAGACGTGGTGCAGCGTCATGGCGTCGGCCGCATTGCTGATGGCGGCGGGGACAGCGCCGTCGGTGACCGCGATCGCGCTGGCGGCGACGATCAGGAACGCGGCCGCGGACACCAGCCCGCGCCGCCCGCCGCTGCCGAAGCTGGTCGTCGCCACGCTGTCGACGGTAGGAAGCCGGGCCGGGCAAGTCTGGCGAACCGTACGACTGTCACCGCGCCGCCACTTCTTGGCTGCGGCCCGGCCGTCCGTCGCTCTCGCGTGCGCCGTCACCGCGACCTCTATGTCGCGCTGGCGGCGATGATCATGGGGACGAACCTTCCTTGTCCGGACTCGCCGGGGCGGCGACGATTGCCCGGTGACGACGCGGCCGATGAGGGGGCGGCCGACGATGGGGCGGCCGGTGGCGTGGCGCGGCCGCGTGGCGTTGCGCGGCCGCGTGGCCGCGGTTGCCCTCGTGGTCGCGGTCGGCGCGCTCGACATCGCCGTACGGGCCGCCCTCGGCTCCGGCGGCGGGCCGCATCCGGGCCCGGTGGCCGCCGGGCTGCCGGGGATCGCACCGCCGGTCGTCACGCCGTCGCCGAGCGCCACCGCGAAGACGCCGCCCCGACGCCGCGCGCCGGTCCGGGTCGTGACCAGCCCGGCCGGCCGCGCCGTACACGGGATCGTCGTGGACGAGGCCGGCCACCGGCTCGCCGGCGTCCACGTCGCGTACGACGAGTCGCTGCCGGACGCGCCAGCCTTCCGCCCGGTCGCGGTCACCGACACGGCCGGCCGCTTCTCCGTCCCCTGCGAGTCGCGCAACGTAGCCCCGGCGACGCCGCCGTTGCTGTTCTCGTCGTACGACGGCGGGACCGGTCTGGTCGACCCGAACGCGCCGGAGGTCGCGTGGGTGGAGGTCGTGCAGCAGTGCGAGTCGTCGGGCTCGCTGGGCGTGCGCGTCACGATGACCAAGGGCGCGACCCTGGCCGGCACGCTGTACCAGCACGGCGCTCCGGCGCACACGGCCGGGCTGCGGGTCGGCGTCGAGTGCGACGGCATGCCGCGCGGCAACGTCGACGCGTTCTACGCACAGGTCTCGGCCGCGGTCAGCCCGCGCGACGGCACGTTCCGGCTGACCGGCCTGCGCAGCGACCGCTGCGCCGTCGGGGTGTTCGACCGAGCGGGGGCGGCCGGGCGCGAGGTCGTGCTGCAGGTCGACGTGACGGCAGGCCGGACGACGCACCTCGACGTCCACGACGACGGCCAGGACCACTTCCCCGGCAAGGGTGGCGGCGGCCCGTCGGCGTCGCCGAGCGCGTCGCCGGACCCGTCGCCCGGCACCTGCCTCGCGGTCTGCCCGCGTCGCGACGTGCCAGATCGGCCCTGATCGGCGACACTAGCTTTTGGGAGGGCAGGTGGCGCACGCGCTGGTGTTGAACGCGACGTACGAGCCGCTCTGCGTCGTGCCGTCCCGCCGCGCACTCGTCCTGATCCTCGCCGGCAAGGCCGTCGCGGTGGAGTCCAGCGAGACCGTCCTGCACAGCGAGCGGGCGGCGTTCCGCGTCCCGCTCGTCGTCCGGCTCACCCGGTTCGTCCGGGTGCCGTACCACGGGCACGTGCCGCTGACCCGGCGTGCGGTCTTCGCCCGCGACGGCGGCCGCTGCGTCTACTGCGCGGCGCCGGCGACCAGCCTCGACCACGTCATCCCGCGCAGCCGCGGCGGCGAGCACACCTGGGAGAACGTCGTCTCCTGCTGCCGCCGCTGCAACCACGCCAAGGCCGACCGCGGCATCGCGGAGCTCGGCTGGCGGATGCTCCGCTCGCCGAGCGCGCCGACCGGCCCCGCGTGGCGGGTGCTCGGCACCGGCCGGATGCACCCGCGGTGGCGCGCGTACCTGCCCGGCCTCGACATCGAGGAGCCGGCCAGCGCATAGCCGAGCCGAACACGGTTCGGTTATGGTGCCGCCATGACGCAACCGCACGACCTCACCATGCTGGAGCAGGCTGCCGCGATCCGCAGTCGCGAGATCTCGCCGGTCGAGCTCGTCGACCACTACCTCGACCGGATCGACCGGCTCAACGAGACCGTCGGTGCGTTCGTGCACGTCGCCCCGGACCAGGCCCGCGCCGCCGCGAAGGACGCCGAGAGCGCGGTCACCAGCGGCGGCGACCTGCCGCCGCTGCACGGCGTACCCACAGGGATCAAGGACCTCTACCTGACCGCCGACATGCCGACGTCGTTCGGCACCGGCGCGTTCGCGCCGATGGAGCTCGGCATCGACGAGTTCTTCGTCACCAAGCTGCGCGGCGCCGGCACGATCAGCCTCGGCAAGACGGCGACGCCGGAGTTCGGCGCGCCCTGCTACACCGAGCCCGAAGGTCACCGCCCGGCGCGCACACCGTGGGACCTCGACCGCTCGGCGGGCGGGTCGAGCGGCGGCGCCGGCACCGCGGTCGCGTCCGGCCTGCTGCCGGCCGCGCCCGGCAGCGACGGCGGCGGCTCCATCCGCATCCCGTCGAGCGTCAACGGCCTGTTTGGCCTGAAGACGTCGCGCGGGCGGGTCTCGACCGCACCGCTGTCGAGCGAGATCAGCGGCCTGTCGGTGCACGGCCCGCTCGCCCGCACCGTCCGGGACGCGGCTGCGCTGCTCGACGCGATGGCCGGGCCGAGCCCGCAGGACTGGGTGTGGCACGGCCCGCCCGCCACCGGCAGCTTCCTCGCCGCCTGCGACGACGAGCCCAAGAACCTGCGTATCGGCCGCTACATCACCCCGGCGGTGCCGGGCGCGGAGGTGGCGCCAGAGTGCGTAGAGGCGTATGAGCACGCGTCCTCCCTTCTCGAGCAGCTCGGTCACCACGTCGAGGACCACCCAACCGGGTTCGACGCCAACCTGATCGAGCTGTTCGAGAACCTGTGGGCAGTGGAGTTCGCGGCGCTGCCTGTGCCTATCGAGGCAGACCCCGGGCTGCGGCCGCTGACCCGCTGGCTGCGCGAGCGCGGCCGCAAGCTGTCGGCCCTCGACATCTACGGCGCGCTCGGCAGCCTGCGCGGCGTCGCCCGGGCCGAGCTGGAGAAGAGCGCGGTCTACGACGCCGTCCTCACCCCCACACTCGCCCAGCCGCCGGCGAAGGTCGGGCAGCTTCGCAACGACGACGACCCGGTGCAGGACTTCGAGAACCAGAAGCGCTACACGCCGTTCACCGCGCCGTACAACATGTCCGGCCAGCCCGCCGTGTCGATCCCGCTGCACTGGACCGACAGCGGGCTGCCCATCGGCATCCAGCTCGTCGGCCGGCCGGGCGACGAGGTGACGCTGCTGCGGCTCGCGGCGCAGATCGAGGCGGCCGAGCCGTGGGCGCATCGCAAGCCCGCGCTCTGGTAACACCGACCGGGTGACCGCCCCCGACCCGTCGCCACTCGACCCGGCGCTCGCGGAGCTCGCGGCCGCCCACGGCGTGGCGACCGAGTACCTCGACCAGCGGCAGCGCCGGGTCGCCGTCCGGCCCGAGTCGGTCGTCGCCGTCCTCGGCGCACTCGGTGTCGACGCGTCGTCGCCGGCCGCGGTCCGCGCCGCGCTCGCCGCCGAGGGCGAGCGGGCCGGCGCCCAACCGCCGGTCGTCGTGCTGCGTACGTCGGAGCAGCGCACGTTCGACGTCCGCGGCCGGGCCCGGCTCGTCCTCGAGGACGGCGGGAGCCGCGACCTCGCCGGCACCGAGGCCGGCCTGACCATCCCGCCGGGGCTGCCGCTCGGCTGGCACCGGCTCGACACGGACGGCGGCGAGATCCCCGTCGTCGTCGCACCCGATCGCCTCGCGCTGCCGCCGGGGCGTCATTGGGGCTGGGCGGTGCAGCTGTACGCGACGCCGTCCCGCGCGTCGTGGGGCCTCGGCGACCTCGCCGACCTGCGCCGGCTGGGGGAGTGGTCGGCCGAGCGCGGAGCGGACCTCGTCCTCGTCAACCCGCTGCACGCGGTCGCGCCGGGCCTGCCGGTGCAGCCGTCGCCGTACTACCCGTCCAGCCGCCGCTGGGCGAACCCGCTCTACCTGCGGATCGAGGACACCGCCGCATACGCCGCCGCGCCGGCCGACGTACGCGCGGCCGTCGACGGCATGCGCCCGCCCGCCGTCGGGGCGCGACTCGACCGCGACGCCGCGTGGGCGGCGCGCCAGGCCGCGCTCACCGCGCTCTGGCCGTACGCCGAGCGCCCCGACCTCGACCGTCTCGACGACGACCTGCGCGACTTCGCGACGTGGTGCGCGCTCGCGGAAGCGTTCGGCCGCGACTGGCGCGAGTGGCCGGAGGCCTACCGGCGGCCGGGTGCCGCGGCTGTCGCGGACGCACGGAGTGACCTCGCCGAGCGCGTCGTTTTCCATGCATGGCAACAGGTTCTGCTCGACCGTCAGCTCGGCGACGTGCAGCGCGCGCTTGCCGACGCGGGCATGGCGGTCGGCGTCGTACACGACCTCGCGGTCGGCACCGACCCGGCCGGCGCGGACGGGTGGGTGCTGCAGGACGCGCTCGCGCACGGCGCGCGGATCGGTGCGCCGCCGGACACGTTCAACCAGCAGGGCCAGGACTGGGGGATGCCGCCGTGGCACCCGCGGCGGCTGGCCGAGCTGCACTACGCGCCGCTGCGCGACATGCTCCGCTCGCTGCTGCGGCACGCCGGCGGTGTGCGCATCGACCACGTACTCGGGCTGTTCCGCGCGTGGTGGGTGCCCGCCGACGGCACCGCGCGCGACGGCACCTACGTCTCGTACGACGTCGACGCGCTGCTCGGGGTCGTGACGCTGGAAGCCGCGCGGGCCGGCGCCATCGTCATCGGCGAGGACCTCGGCACCGTGCCGCCTGGAGTACGGCGGACCTTGCGCGACCGCGGCATTCTCGGCACGTCGGTGCTGTGGTTCGAACGCGACAAGCCGGCCGACGGTAAGCCCGGTGGCCTGGTGCCGCCGGAGCGCTGGCGCGAGGACGCGGCGGCGAGCGTGACGACGCACGACCTGCCGACGGTGCGCGGCTGGCTGCGCGGCGAGCACGTGCGGGTCCGCGCCGAGCTCGGGTTGCTCGACGACGCCGACGCCGAGTGGGCCTCGTGGCGGCGCGAGCGGGCCGAACTCGTCGCGCTGCTGACCGAGCTCGGCCTCGTCGAGGGCGACGCAGACGACGAGGAGGCGCTCGCCGCCGCGATGCACGCGTTTCTCGGCGCGACGACGTGCCGGGTCGTGCTCGCCGCCCCCGCGGACGCGGTCGGCGACCTGCAACAGCCCAACCTGCCGGGTACGACGGACGAGTACCCCAACTGGCGGCTGCCGGTCACCGAGGCGTCCGGATCGGTCGTGCTGCTCGACGACCTGCTCGCCGACCCGCGCGTCGCCCGCCTCGCCGCCGTACTCGACGCGGCGGTCCGATAGTTTCTGTGCCCGTGAGGACTCGTGCACTGCTGCTCGGCCTGCTCGTCCCGCTGCTGGCCGCCGGCGCTCCGGCGTACGCGCTCGACGACGGCGAAGCGCCCGGCAAGTCGCTCGGCACCGGGCTCGTGATCCTCTACTACGTCGTGATCCCGGTCGGCATCTTCCTGGTCATCGCGTTCTTCTCTACGCTGCCGTCGATGCTGCGCCGGCCGCGGTACCGGCCGGGGCGGCCGTGGCAGCACGATCCGTTGTGGTTCAACGGCCCGGACGACCCCGACCGCGCGGTCGCGGCGGCCCGGTCCGGCGCGTCGAAGGGTGGGGCCAGTGCCGAGTGGTGAGGCGTTCACCGCCGACCAGGAACGCGAGATCAGCCGCGCGTGCGCGACCGCGACCAGCGAGACGGGCATCCATCACTCGGTGTACGTCGGGCCCGTCGAGGGCGACGTACGCGACCACGCCGAGCGGCTGCACGCGGCACTCGGCAAGCGCGCTGCGAACGCCGTCCTCGTCTACGTCGCGCCCGGCGAGCGGCAGCTCGAGATCGTGACCGGCAAGTCGTGCTCGCGCCGGGTCACCGACCGGTCGTGCGCGTTGGCCGCACTGTCGATGACGACCGCGTTCTCCGGCGGCAACCTCGTCGGCGGCATCGTGACCGGCCTGCGCATGCTGTCGGAGTCGGCCGGCCGCGAGCTGACGCCGGCACATTCCTGACTCGCCGGACGTAGGCCGCTTTCGCGGGATAACCTCCGCTGGCCGCGGTAGGTCGCCGCGGCGACTTCGCGGGGGTCTTCTGTGCGTTTCGTCATCCGACTTTCCGTTGTTCTGTCCGTCGTGGCGTCGACGGCGGCGGTTTCGATGTCGCCCGCCGCGGCGGCACCCGGGACGGTCACTTACCTCTCGGAGTGGTCCAGCGGTGGCATACCAGTGACGTCGACGGATGGTCATGCCGGCTTCATCACGCCGGCGCAACCCAACACGTTGTACTACGTCCAAGGCGACGCCACCGACACAAAGGTTGGACTTGGAGAGCAATTCGAGTTCAAGCCGCCTGCCGGCGGGACCCTTGCGGTCGGAACGTATTCGGGAGCATTGGATGCGAAGTCGCCCGGTTACAACGGCACCCAGCCGTCGTTGAGCGCGAGCAACTGTAACGGAGCGACTGGCGCTTTCACTATCTCCGACATCGGCTTCGCTGACGACGGCAGCACCAACCGGTTGCGGGTCTCCTACACCTACGCGTGCCCCGGATTCTCGCCGGTCCTCTCCTTCGTCGGAGAGCTGGTCGTCAACGAAACGCCATCCGATCCAAATCTCGTCGTGGCGCCGGGAAGCGTCCAATGGCCGGATACCGTTATCAAGACGGAAGGCGCGACCGTACCGATCAATCTCTACAACGACAGTGCTGTCCCGGAGACGATTACGAGCGCGAAGCTGTCCTCGTTAGCGGGCATCAACAACTTCACCGAGGTGTACGACGGTTGCTCGGGAGTTGTTATCCATCCGGGGGAGGTGTGCACCGTGTGGGTGTCGTACAACCCGTTGGGACCCGGGTCCAACACCGCTTCCCTCGACATCACCGATGACACTCCTGCTGAAAGTCACAGCGTGCCGCTCGCCGCGACCGCCGTCGACGCGGTGGGGAGTTGGTCGATGCACTCGGAACCCCGCGAGAACCTGGGTCAGGGCAAGGACTACGCGTTCTCCGGTGATTCGTCTCAGGTAAGTGTTCTTGGGGCGCCCCAAGGAGACCAGGTCCAGGTCCGCTCGCAGGGCAGTACCTTCCTTGCGAATTTCAACGTAGGCAACCACGATCACTTTGCCGCGGGGCGCACGTATACCGCGGCAAACGGGAGCCAGATTTTGATGTTCGGGCCCGGTTCCTGCGGCGGAGGAGACAACCCAGGCGTCTTCAGCGTGCAGCAGGCCGATTACAACCACCGGACCGGCTACTTGATGGCCTTGCGGTTGACGTTCGAGTTCCATTGCTTCGAGGGCAGCCCAGGTCTCTACGGCTCGATCGCCTGGAACACCGCCAGCCCTCCTGACCCCATTCCGGGGGCGAACACGTCGCCGCCCAGCGCTCCCGTCGACGCCCGTGCCGGGGGGATCGTCGACGGAGCGGAGGTGGCATGGGATTCCGTCGCCGACAGCGACTTCAGCCGCAGCGTGGTTCGCGCTGCCGTAGGTGATGTACCGCCGGCGACACTGACCTCGGGTTGGGCGGTCTACTCCGGCACTGCGAACGACATCTTGATGGATCAACTCGATCCAGGTGTCGAGTACTCGTTCTCGATCTGGAACTACGACATCGCCGGCAACGTCAGTGCGCGCGCGACTACGAAGATCTGGGGCACGGATCTGCCGTACACCGCCGCGCACGGAACGGTGCTGTACGGCGTAAGCGACACTCTGACGACGCAGACTCGACGCGGAGACGGCAAGCCGGCCACCGGCTTCCTGGTGAACTACTTCATCCGGCCGCATGGCACGTACTCGTACTCGTATTGGTACACCGATGAGACCCAGGCTGGAACGTGGGTGATGAACCATGTCTTCGCTCCGGCCCACAACGTCGACGTCGTCGGTCGATTCCCTGGTGCACTCGGGCTGATGGGCAATACAACGACGACCTTGACGATCTACGTGGCCTATCGCGTCACGGCCGCGACGGCGCATCCCACGCAGTCGTCAGCCGCATACGACAAGATCAGCGGCGTGATCTATCCGCACGACTCCGGGGCGAGGGTCTACATCCAGCGCTACTACAGCGGGGCATGGCACACGGGCGGATATGTCTTGACCGGCAAGACCGGCGGGTACGCCGTCGCGTTCAAGCCGATCAAGGGCACATTCGCCTATCGCATGTATCGACCGGCGTCCAAGCTCAACGTCGCCGGATACAGCGGAAAGATCATCATTACGGGCACGTGACCGAGACGTGTCGCTGCGGGCGCTCGCGCCGGGCAGCGTCTACGTTGTGACACGTGCGCGCTTCGGAGACACCCATCTTCGCCTCGATGATCAGCGAGCTCGGCCAGGAGCGCGCTGACGCGCTGCGTCGCGTCGCCGAGCTGGGCGCGTTGCTCGCCGACCTCGAAGCGCTGCACGAGCCGGACGGCGACGGCGAGTGCCCGGCCTGCGTGACGCCGGCGCCGTGCCTCACGATGCTGCTCGTCCGCGGCGAGATCGACAGCGAGCAGGCGTTCGGTGCGTTGCGCGACGCGGAGGTCATCGACCTCGCCCGCGCTGAACGCGCGACCGCGCCGGTGCCGAGCCTGAGCGAGTTGCTCGCGCAGCCCACCCGCGGGATGGACCGGTTCTTCGACGCGCTGCTTGGCCTGCCGCCCCGCGCCGACCGCGCGTCGTAACTGTCAGCGGCGCTGTCAGCCGCGCCGGTCGCGCTCCTGCGCGCGCAACGCCCGCGACACCGAGTCGCGGCTCTCGCTGAGCAGCCGCCGTAGCGCCGGCACCGGCTGCGCCGTACGCAGGTACGTGTCGGTCTGCTCGACGGTCTGCGGCTCGACCAGGTGCACCGGGTAGAGGCCGACGGCGATCTGCTGGGCCATCTCGCTGGTCCGCTGCTCCCATGCCTGCGCGACGACGTCGAAGTACCGATCCCGATACGGCGCAAGGAGTTCGCGGTGCTCGGGCTGCTGGAAGCCGGCGATGATCGCGGCCTGCTCGGCGTTGGGCAGGTCGACATCGAAGACCGCGAGCTGCCACGCCTCTTCCTTGGCCGCCGCGGTCGGCTGCGCCGCGCGCAGCCGCAACGCGTGCCGCCGGCCGGCCGCCGTGTTGTCGCGGTCGTTCTCGTTGTCGATCTCGCGCTCGCCGGCCCGGCCGAGGACGACCAGCCGGGCGAGCAGCGACCAGCGCAACTCCGCGTCGACGGCGAGCCCGTCGACGACCTCGCCGCCGCTGAGCAGGCCGGCGAGCACGTCGAGGTGCTCGGCCGACGTCGCGTTGGCCGCGAACGTGCGCGCGGCCGCGAGCTGGATGTCGCCGCCCGGCTCGGCGGAGTGCATCAGCTCGTACGCCTTCGACGCGAGCCGGTGCGTGCGCTCCGCGATGCGGGCCGGGTCGCCGAACGGGTCGATCGCGGAACGGCCGAGGCGCAGCAATGTCTGCACCGTCTGGATCTCGGTGTCGTCGCGGATGCCGGCGACGACGAGGTCGACGAAGTCGCCGGCCGCCATCTCGGCGTCACGCGTCATGTCCCACGCGGCCGACCAGCAGAGCGCGCGCGGCAACGAGTCGCGGAACTCGCCGATGTGCTCGACGAGGGTGCGCAGCGACAGCTCGTCGAGCCGGATCTTCGCGTAGGTGAAGTCGTCGTCGTTGACGAGGATGAGGTCGGAGCGATGCTTGCCGACGAGCGCGGGTACGTCGGTCGACGCGCCGGTGACGTCGAGCTCGGTCGTCTCGCGCCGCAGCAGCCCGTCGGCGGTGCGGTCGTAGAGGCCGACACACAAGCGGTGCGCGCGCAGCGTCGGGTGGTCCTCCGGTGCCTCCTGCTCGATCGCGAACGACGTGAAGCGGCCGTCGGCGTCGAGCTCGAACCGCGGCCGAAGCGTGTTGACGCCCGCGGTCTGCAGCCACTCCTTCGACCACGACGACAGGTCGCGGCCGCTGGACTCGCCGAGCGCGTCGAGCAGGTCCTGCAACGTCGTGTTCGCGTACTCGTGCCGGCGGAAGTAACCGCGTACGGCGTCGAAGAACGTGTCGCTGCCGACGTAGTGGACGAGCTGCTTGAGCACCGACGCGCCCTTGGCGTACGTGATGCCGTCGAAGTTGACCTTCACCGCTTCGATGTCGACGATGTCGGCCGCGATCGGGTGCGTCGTGGGAAGCTGGTCCTGCCGGTACGCCCACGCCTTCTCGACTTCGCAGAACGTCGTCCAGACCGTCGACCAGCGGGTCGCCTCGGCCGTCGCGAGCGTCGACACGTACTCCGCGAACGACTCGTTCAGCCAGAGGTCGTCCCACCAGCGCATCGTCACGAGGTCGCCGAACCACATGTGCGCCATCTCGTGCAGGATCGTGACCGCGCGCCGCTCGTAGGACACGTCGGTGACCTTCGACCGGAACACGTAGTCCTCGAGGAACGTGACGCAACCCGCGTTCTCCATCGCGCCCGCGTTGAACTCCGGCACGAACAACTGGTCGTACTTAGGCCACGGGTAGCGGTAGTCGAAGACGCGGTGGAAGAAGTCGAACCCGCGCTTGGTGATGTCGAAGATCTCGTCGGCGTCGAGGTGCTCGGCCATCGACGCGCGGCAGTAGATGCCGAGCGGGATGCCGTCGTGCTCGTCCGACACGGTGTAGTAGGGCCCGGCGACGAGAGCGGTGATGTACGACGACTGCCGCGGCGTGGGCGCGAACGTCCATGTGTCGCGCTCGCGGCCGGACTCTCGCGTGCACGGCATGTTGGAGACGACCTGCCAGTGCGTCGGCGCGACGACCGTGAACGCGAACGTCGCCTTGAGATCCGGCTGGTCGAAGCACGCGAACATCCGGTGCGCGTCGAACGTCTCGAACTGCGTGTAGAGGTAGGTCTCCTTGTCCACCGGGTCGGTGAACCGGTGCAGCCCCTCGCCGGTGCGCATGTAGACGCACTGGGCGACCACGCGCAGCTCGTTGTCGTCGGCGAGGTCGGTCAGCCGTAGCCGCATCCCGTCGAAGCCGGCGAGGTCGACCGGCCGGCCGTTCAGCTCGGCGGTCTCGATGTCGTCGGCGGTGATGTCGACGTGCGTCTCGCTGCCTGGCTCCCTGCAGCCGAACCGGACGACCGACGTCGAGCGGAACGTGCGGGAGTCCGTGATCGCGGACGTGAGGTCGAGGTGGACGTCGTACGACGTGACGTCGAGCAGCCGGGCGCGGTCGCGCGCTTCGTCACGGGTCAAGTTCTCCACGGACACCCGTTGAGTCTGTCACGGTCTTGCCGCCGCGAACTCGGGGTATGAGGGCGGTCATGGCGCGCGCTGACTTCTGGTTCGACCCGATCTGTCCCTGGGCCTGGATCGCCAGCCGATGGATGCTCGAGGTCGAGCAGGTCCGCGACGTCGAGGTGCACTGGCACGTCATGAGCCTCGCGGTCCTGAACGAGGGCCGGGACCTGCCCGAGGACTACGCCGAGGTCATGCGCCAGGCGTGGGGCCCGGTGCGCGTGTGCATCGCCGCCGCGCAGG
>JAVEEI010000007.1 GCA_030840525.1 Frankiaceae bacterium | reverse complement strand
CGGCGGACCCTGCAGCACGACGGCCCCCAGCTCGAGCGCCACGATCTCGTCCGAGAGGGACGTGATCAGCGGCATGTCGTGCTCGATGACGAGCATCGCGCAGCCGGCCTCGTCGCGGATGCGGAGCAGCAGCGGGCCGAGCGCCTCGGTCTCGCGCTGCGCGATGCCGCTCGACGGCTCGTCGAGGAGCACGACCGTCGGACGGTGGGCGACGAGGCAGGCGAGGTCGACGATGCGGCGCGACCCGGTTGAGAGCTCCGACACGAACTTGTCGCGGTACGCCTGCAGTCCCATCAGCTCGACCAGGTCGTCGACGGTGTACGCGACGTCCTCCTCGGACTCGCGCATCGCCGGCGTCGCGAACAGCGCCGACACGTGGTCGCGTACCTCGATGTGCCGCTCGAGCCCGAGCGCGATGTTCTCGGCGACCGTGAGCGACGGGAAGATCTTCGCGTCCTGGAACGACCGGCCGAGGCCGAGGGCCGCGCGCTTCTCCGGTGCCCAGCGGGTGATGTCCTGGCCCTCGAGCGCGATCCGTCCCGAGCCGACCGGCAGGTGGCCCGAGATCATGTCGAAGATCGTCGTCTTGCCGGCGCCGTTGGGGCCGATGAGGCCGAGAATCTCGTTGTCGTGCAACGTAAAAGTCACGTCGCTGACCGCGTTGATGCCACCGAAGCTCTTCGTCAGGCCGTTGACGTCGAGCACCGGCCGCCGGGCCGCGACCTCGATCGCCGCCGCGCGCGCCTTCGTCCGCGCCCGGTCGCTCGCCATCGACTTGTTGGCCCGGTCGAGGAAGACCGACCGCAGCACGTCGTCGCGTTCGAGCAGGTCGCTCGTCGGGCCGGTGAACCGCACCTGGCCCTTCTCCATGAAGTACGCGCGGTGCGCCAGAGTCAGCGCGACGTTCACCGACTGCTCGACGAGGACGATCGTCGCGCCCTCGGCGTGGATCGCGCGCACCGCGTCGAGCAGCCGCTCGACGATGACCGGTGCGAGGCCGAGCGACAGCTCGTCGATGACGAGCAATCGTGGTCGCGCGACGAACGCCATGCCCAGCGCGAGCTGCTGCTGCTCGCCGCCGGAAAGGTCGCCGGCGAGGTTGTTCCACCGCTCCTTGACCCGCGGGAACATCTCCAGCACCCGCGCGGTCCGCTCGCTCACCTCGCGCCCGTCCTGCCGCGCGTAGAGCCAGCAGCTCGCCTTGAAGTGCTCGGCGACGGTGAGGGTCGGGAACACCGCCTTGCCGCCGGGCACCTGCACGATGCCGAGCTGGGTGGTCCGCGCCGGCTGCGCGCCGGTGATGTCGATGCCGTCGAACGTGATCCGGCCGGCCTTCGGCGCGACCAGACCGGAGACCGCCTTGAGCAGCGTCGACTTGCCGGCACCGTTGGTCCCGAGCAACGCGACGATCTCGCCTTCCGCCACGTCGATGTCGACGCCGAAGAGCACCTGCACCTTGTCGTACGCGACATCGACGCCGCGGCACGACAGCAACGGCGGCGCGTTCTCGTCGACCGGAGCGTCGCCCGGGTACGGCGTCGCGTCGATCAGCGCCGACAGCGCCGCGGCGGGGTCCGTCGTACGGTTCTTGCGCCGCATCATGAGACCAGCTCCGGTTCCGGCATCGGCGCGGGCTCCGCAGGCGTCGCGGCCGGGCCGGCCTCGACCATCCGGTCGGCGATGAGCGCAGGCACGTGGATGCGCCGTTTCGCCGCGACCCTGCGCAGCCAGTCGTCGCGCATCTCGAACGCCCAGCCGGCGAGACCGCCGGGATTGGCGTAGAGGTTGACGATGAGCAGCGGGCCGGTCAGCAGCAGCGGGATCACCGAGAACCACGTCGGTCCCAGCGGCGCGTAGACGTGCGGGCCGAACAGCACGAACGCTTCGAACGAGATGACGCCGAAGACTCCGGCCGACAGCGAGCCGAGGCCCGCTACCGCCGCGGCGAGAAAGACGCCGATGCTGCTGAACACATCGTAATTGCTTGGGATGACGTTGTGCTGCTGGTAGGAATAGAGCACGCCGGCGACGCCACAGATCGCGCCCGAGATCGCGAACGCCGCGAGCCGTGTGCGCACCGGCGCGATCGTGTACGACGTCGCCGCGCGCTGGTTGTCGCGCAGCGCGATGAGCACCCGCCCGCTGCGGTTCTTCCGGAACGCCTGCGCCGCGAGGATGCAGAGCAGCAGCATCACGACGCAGAGGAAGTAGAAGTTCTTCTCGTCCTCGAGATTGATCCGGCCGTAGAGCCACGGTCGCCGGATGGCGGCCGCGCCGCTGTTGGGCAGGATGTGCTTCCCCACCACGTAGTTGGGATTGAGGAACCAGTACTGCACGGCGTACCCGAACGCGAGCGTTGTCACGGCGAGGTAGAGGCCGTGGATCCGCGTGGCCGGCAGCCCAACGATGAGTGCGGTCAGAATGCCGGCGCCGATGCCGATCGCAAGCGCGGCGAAGAAGTCGATGTTGTGCGACGCGACGAGGCCGCCGGCGCAGGCAGCGGACATGCCGACGATGCCGAACTGGCCGAGCGAGATCTGCCCGGCCCACCCGGTGAGGACGACGAGTGAGACGCCCACGATGCCGTAGATCGGAAGGATCTGCAGGGTGGGGACGTACGCCTCGCCGATGACGTACGGCAGCAGGATGGCGAGCCCGAGCGCGCCGACGATGCTCAGCGCGCGGGCACGCACGACAGCATCGACGCGCCGCAGCTCCACCGGGATCGGCCGAAAGTTCGCGACCGTCTGCCAACTCGACGCGTCCGACTCGACCGCCCGCGACCGGCTGCGCCGCTGGAGCAACATCGCCAGGTAGATGAGGACGAACATCAGCATCGCGGCGTAGTCGTTGGTGCCCGACTTCTGGATGGAGCCGGTAATCAACAGGCCGACGCCCAGGCCGCCGAGCAGCGCCAGTCCAACCTTCTCGAATCGTGCGATCACTGCTGCGGCGAGCCCGTAAAGCAGAGTGTCGAAGCCGAGAGACGCGTCGCCAGGCACGCCGATGAGGGGCGCCTGTGCGAAGATCGCCGCACCGGACATGAGCCCGGCGATCGACCAGGCGGCGACGTTGACGAGGTTGACCGGGATGCCGAGAAGCTTCGCGCGTTCCACGTTTTCACTCGACGCCCGCAGCGCGATGCCCAGCCGGGTGCGCCTGAGGAAGAACATCAAGCTGAGCGTCAGCACAAGCACGACGAGAAACGCAAACACTTGATTGCCGGTGATGACCGGTTCGCCGCGCGAGTTGTGCCACTGCCAGTCCTGCCACGGCGTGGTGACCTTCGGCACCGCGGCGGCGCGTTCGCCGAACCACACCGGGATGAAGAACCCGAGCGCCGCATAGCTTTGCGCGACACCGATCGAGATGACCGTCACGATCAGCCGCGACGCGTTGTTGAAGCGTCGAAGAATGACGATCTCAGTGAAGGCGCCGGAGAGGACGCCGCCGATGAGTGCGATCGGCATCGTGAGCAGGTAATTGACGCCGTACGCCGTCGACAGCAGAACGGCGGTGATCGCTGGCACGGCGCCGACCGCCGCGGCGGCGAAGTTGATGATCCGGCTCGTCCGATAAGCCAGAACCAACGCGACTGCGACGATGCCGTATAGCGAGCCCAGAGCGAGGCCGTCCACCGTATTTTTGGTCGTCAGTCCGAAGTACCACCGCACGACGACGTAGAACGCGAGGCCGATGATGATCCGGCGGATGATGACCGCGCCGAACTTCGGGTTCGACAGCATGTCGAGCGCGCGCCTGCACGCGTCACCGAGACCGCTCTCGCGCCACGTGGCGCCGTACCCGGTCATGCGGTGCGGTTTTCCGGAGCCGGTGCCGGCGGCTGGTCGACCGACGGGAAGTTCATGTCGAACCGGCTGCCCTCGATCTGCACGTACGTCCCGGGCTGGCCGTTGTACGGGCTCGTTTTCGCCTTGTCCCAGTAGACGACGCGCACGTCCTTGGTCCAGCACCAGTCACCCGGTCGGAACCCGCGTAGCGGCATGTTGGTCGTACCGCCGCCGCGCATCCCGAGATCAGGCGCCGCGGCCTGCATCCGGGCTGGCGTCAGCAGCGGGCCGGCGTTCTCAAGCAGGCTCGCGAACATGCTGTAGTCGTTCCACACGATCGCCAACGTCGCCGCCGCGATTGGCCGCGGCGCACCGTGCGTCTGCAGCTTCCAGATCTTCACCGCGCTCATGCTGTCGGGTGCGGCCTGCGGATCGTCGGAGCTCAATCCGACCGTGCTGTCGAACGGACAGTTCCCGCCGCTCGGACATGCGACGGTGTCGCCGTTGTCCTTGGAGTTGGAGTACGTCTGCCCGTTGGAGTCGAAGTCCATCGTCTGGTCGTCGGCGAGGATCGACTCGGGCCAGTAGTTGTCGGACTTGTAGGCGCCGAGACCGAACTGCGGCGCGACCGGGTCGCAGAAGCAGACGACACTCGTGGCCGGGTTGGTCGGCGTGTTCATCTTCGACGCCTGCGTCGCCGACTGCTCTGCGGCACTGTTGATATCCTGGGCGTAGAAGTACTCATGACCGTTGACCGACTCGTTGCAGCCCTTCTTGAGCGCTGGATATAGCACGTCCTTGACTGTCGCCTCGTTGTCCGGATCGTTCGTGCTGACGACCCCGAGCTGCCGGCTCATCCCGCGCAGGTTCTCGGCCGCGTTCTCGGTGCCAGCGAAGGCGGCCTTTTTGCCGGCCATCTGTGCGCACCACCAGCTCGCGAACTGTAGCTGGATGCGAGTCGAGCTCTCGCCGCCGTCGTAGGAGTACGGCGCATTGGCGTTATGGAACTTGTCGGAGAAGCCGCCGCCGCCGAAGTTCACGACGTGCAGCCGGGACAACTCGGCGAAGCACTGTGAGCAGACCGTGGTCTCCCAGAACACGGCGTACGGCTTGTACGTGGAGACGATGCGGTCCATCTCGGGGATAAGGCAGTTGTTGTCCGGCGGGACCGTGCGGCAGGTGCCCTCGACGGTGTCGACGTGGATCTTGCGGCCCCACAGGTTGTAGTGGGAGTTGATGAAGTCGGAGTAGGCGGTGTTCCACGCCTTCGCGGTATCAGCGGTGTAGTAGAGGCCCTGCGCCTTGAGGATCTGGTCGACCTCGGCGCCGTAGTCGGCGACGTAGTTGACGACCTCGATCGTGCTGCCGGTGACGCCGCGCCAGGTCGAGCCGTTGTTGTTCGGGTACGAGCCGCCCGGGGTGCCCGGGACGCATGGCGGCGCGTAGAAGTCGAGGTTCGGGTTGAACTGCCGGCCGTCGACGCAGTGGGTGCGGTCGCCGGGCAGCTTCTGCAGCGCGGCGCCGCTCGCGGTCACGGCCGGGCCGCTGGCACCGCCCGAGCCGACCGTGCCGCCCTGGGCGTTGCCGCCGGCGAGCGGCTGGCCGTTCGCGCCGACGGGTTGGCCGTTGGCGTTGAGCGGCTGGCCGTTCGCGCCGAGCGGCTGGCCATTGGCGCCGAGCGGCTGGCCGTTGGGCGCCGTCCCGCCGGGGCCGGACGTGTAGCCGGTGGCTCCGGTGCCGTTGCTGGCGTTCTGGGCCGTGCTAGGTGCGGCGATGGCGATGACGAGTTGGGCAACGACGACCACCACCAGTGGGCCGAACTTGCCGAATGGGCTCACCGAGACCTCCGGGGGACGCGGGCGGGGCATGGCCGGGCACTGTGACCTGGGTCACAAGTACACCTTCATACTCCTGGTACCGGTTCGTCCGCGCTAGGGAGGTTCAGTCCTTATTTGTCGAGCAGCCGAAACAGCACGGCCCGCGGGCCGAAACCTTTGAGTGTCTGGGCCGGCAGCCGTTCGAATCTGTGTTCGGAATCGGGCCCCGACGCGACGGCGTAGGAATGCGGGTCGGCACCGTCGAAAGGGTGACGGCGAGGGAGGGGCGGCCCGATGCCGGCACGGATGTTCGCGGTGACCGCTGCGCTGAGCGCGTTCGGCGGTGCGCTCGTCGCCGCGCCGGCTGCGCAGGCCGCCGGCCATCACAGCCAGCCGAAGGCGTGCCACCTCGTCACCGACCCGGCCGGCGACACCCAGTCGATCGGCCCGGACGACGCCAGCCAGCTCGATCTCGTCGGCGGCGACTTTGCCATGAACCGTACGACGCTGACCGTCGTTCTGCGGGTGAAGACGCTCACCGCCGAGGACCTGACCGACCCGGCCGGCCGCATCTACGAGTACGACTTCACCGCCAACGGCACTTCATTGCGATGGCGTCACTGCTTCCGGGCGGCAGCGAGTATCAGGCGTTCATCTCCGACCAGCGGCTCGAGCAGGGTCAGTCGGGCCCGCGCGGCAACCGGCGTCGGCGCGATGACCGGCGTACTCGACCTACAGCACACGAGGTGCGCTTGTCCGCGCCGCTGTCGGTGTTCACGCCGTACGCGAGCTTCAGCCAGACGAACGTCGACCACTTCGCCGCCTTCACCTACCGCGCGCACGGCGAGAGCCTCAGCGGCACCCAGGTCGGCAAGGTGGTCGACATCTCGTCGTCGGTGGGCATCGGCGTCGACGGCGCCTGGAGCAGGAAGATCTACCGACCCTACGCGGCGAGCTGTGTCAGGGTCGGTCGCTAGTTGGCCACCCGCAGGCCTGCATCGACCCGAAGCGCGGGCTGGACTGAGTTATTTCGCTCGTGTTGGGTTCGCTCACGCGGGCGCGACCGGTTGGTGGAGGCTCCCACACACGGCAGCCCGTGTCGGGCGTCGCGTCAGTCGTTTGTTGACACGACGCCCGACGACGGGCAGATAACTTATCCCGCGGCGTATCCGGGGCAACTCGTTGAGTAGGTCTTCGGTTGCGGCGGCGAGAACCCCGTCGAATAGAAGCTGGTGTCGCTGTACTGAGCGGTTATGGAGATCTCGACGTAGCCGCTGCATGGGGCCCACTGTCGCTCGCTCGAGAGGTGCGTCCACTTCCACTCATTGAGCGTGCCAGCCGATCCTCCGGCGCCGCCGCGAAACGCGTAGGCGGAATCGTCGATTTCGCTTGCGTACCCCCCGCCCGCGAGTTTGGCACTGGTGCCCGGGAAGTAGATCCAGAGGATGTCGCTTCCAAGCGACGTGAGCCAGGTGCCGGGCGGGTTCTGCACCTCCGCATCGACCTGGCACTCGTTGCCGTTGCAGACCAGAGAGATGAGACCCACCCCCGGATAGCCTTGGGTCCATGGGCATCCCTGCGCGTTGCAGACTCTGCTCACCCCAACATCCATCGTGAACGCGATGCCCAGGCAGATAAGCCCGGCCGGCCCCCCCGTGACTCCGGCGATCAAGCATCCCAGCCCCACGCCCGCGGCTGAGCCCGCTGAGGTCACGCTGCATCCGGTACAGTCGCCTGTGGTGCCAAGTCTCCGGCCGGAATGAGTGACCTGGGTCCCGAGGGGTGTTGTCGCGGTTGCGAGTATCTCCTGACCGGACACGTCGGCCTTGGAGTCGACCAATTCACGGACGGTGCCGGAAGATCGCGCCACTAGCGACGTCATCAGCTCCGCGTGGCGTCCATCGCCGGTCCCAAGAGTCGTTACGAGCAGTGAGTCGCGCAGTGGAAGCACGACTTGCGTCACCGTTGCGAAGCCTGCCGGTATCGGGACGCCGGCGAGCAGCTGCGTAGCGCGCTCCACGGTTAGCGCGCTGTACTGCTGCTTGAGCGTTCGCACGCTCGCGGGGGTGCGTTGAGCGTTCGGCTTGAGATGGCTTACGTCCGAGTAGCTGAGCACGACGACGTTGGTATTGCCTGTCCCGCTAGCAGCGCCGAGTGCTCCGGGAACTTGTCCGGCCACGACCAACAACGCGGCGCCGAGCACGAGCGCCTTTGATTTACCTTTCACTTTCGCTCCCCATATCGCTGACTTACGCGTCGTTCCGCGTCGACTGGGTGTTTGCAACGTCGGGTCAGCCACGTTCGGAGTGGACGCTGCTCGCGGGCCCCCCATCTCGATCGTGCGAGTTCAACCCAGAATGGGGGGAACATACAGACGATTTCAGTACATATCAACGGTAGTTGTGAGGCCGTTCGCGCGAGTCAGGGGCGGCGGCAGTCTCGTAATCGCGCCAAGGTACGTGCCGTGCACGCGGTCTTCATACGACGAATCACCGGTAGCGCGAGCGACCGCTCGGCACACTGAACGCCGCGGAGAGCTGACGCGGCGGACCTTCGCGACGCACGTGCGCAATGCGGACGAGGTCGGCACAGCCGCCGCACGCCCATCGGCGGCACAGGCAATGTCGGTGCGCGTCGGAGTCAGCACGCGCACCGACGTAGATCTCGACGCTCCCGTCCGTGACGCGGATTGCGAGGTAGGCGGGCCGAGTCGCTCTTCCTGCAGCCCGTTGGGGCTGCTGCAGTGTCTGGTCTCTCGGCCGCTAGTCGGCTCAGCCGTACACGAGCCGGCTGATCCAGTCGGCGACGAGCGCCGGCTTCGGCTCGCCGTCGATCTCGACCGTGAACGTGCGGGTGATCTGGAGGTTGTTGGCGTCCTTGAGGTCGACGCTCGCCAGCACGGACTTCGCCCGGATCCGCGAGCCGACCTTGACCGGCGTCACGAACCGCACCTTGTCGAAGCCGTAGTTGATGCCCATGAGGATCCCGTCGTAGCGCTCGGCCGGCTGCGGGATCGACGACGAGAGGTGGGTCAGCAGCGAGAGCGTGAGGAAGCCGTGCGCGATCGTCGTACCCCACGGCGACAGCGCGGCGGCCTGCTCCGGGTCGACGTGGATGAACTGGTGGTCCTCGGTGACGTCGGCGAACGCGTCGATCCGCTTCTGGTCGATCTCCACCCACTCGCCGGCGCCCTCGTCCTCGCCGACCGCTGCCTTGAACAGCTCGTACGCCGCTTCCGCCTTGCTCATGTGTGAGTCCTCTCGAATGCCTTGTGCGTCAAGTGATCCTGGCACCCCCTCCCAGCCGTCTCACAGGCAGGCCTCAGGTCCGGGCCAGACCGCCGCGGAAGAGTCGACGACATGACCGACCTGCACACGCACCGCGCCACGACCGGCGACCGGAGTCGCGCCACTGAGCGGGTCCGGACGGCGTCGCGGGCAACTGGGGTGGCGGCCGTCGTCGCCGCGGTCGGGCTGACGGCCGCGCTGGTGCCGCACGGTGCGAGCGCGAGCGCCGCCCCGGCGTCGTCGTCCGCGTCTTCGTCGTCCTCCGGTGACTCGTCGTCGACCGCGCCCTCGTCCGGCGACGGCAGCGGCTCGGTGACGCACAGCGGCGGCAGCTGAGGGGACACTGGAGTGATTACGACGACCCGGCGGGACGAGCAGGCGCAAACGGCGCGGCGGCTCGGCCTGTCGGCGTGCGACTGGCCGGCGCTCGGTACGTCGGCGCACCTCGTCGTCACCGCCACGGAAGCGCTTCCGGACGCGCTGGCCGTCGCGCGGGCCGCGGTCGAGCGCGTGCTCGCCGACATCGACCTGGCCGCGAGCAGGTTCCGCGCCGACGCCGAGCTCAGCCGGCTCAACGCCGCGGCCGGCTCCTGGATACCCGTGTCGCCGCTGCTCGCGCATGCCCTTCGGGTCGCGCTCGACGCGGCCGAGTGGACCGGCGGCCTCGTCGACCCGACCGTCGGCGACGCGCTGGTTCAGCTCGGTTACGACCGCACGTTCGCCGACCTCCCCGCCGACGCGGGCGCGGTGCGCATGGTCGCGACCGTGGCGCCCGGCTGGCGCCACGTCGAGCTCGACGAGACCGGCCTGCGTGCCCGGGTGCCGGCCGGGACCCGGCTCGACCTCGGCGCGACCGCGAAGGCCCTGGCCGCGGACCTCGCGGCGGCCGCCGCAACGGAAGCCACCGGTTGCGGCGTGCTCGTCAACCTCGGCGGCGACATCGCGGTCGCGGGGGAGCCGCCGTCCACGGGGTGGCCGGTCGCGATCGAAGACGTGACCGACCTCTCGCTGCCCGCCACCGGCGCCGGTCCCGTCGTCGTACTCCGTACCGGTGGACTCGCGACGTCGAGCACCCGGGCCCGCCGCTGGCGGCGCGGCGGCGTCGAGCTGCACCACCTGCTCGACCCGC
Organism: Frankiaceae bacterium; assembly: GCA_030840525.1. GTDB lineage: Bacteria > Actinomycetota > Actinomycetes > JAFAQI01 > JAFAQI01 > BP-197. Next base: position 1,873 of record JAVEEI010000007.1, on the reverse strand, counting down.
GGTCGGGACTGCCGGCCGCCGGCCCTTGGCGGACCGTCAGTGTCACCGCCTCGACGTGCGTGCTCGCGAACGTCGCGTCGACCGCGGCCGTGATCCTCGGCGCCGGCGCGCCGGCCTGGTTGCGCGAGCACGGGTTCCACGCGCGGTTGATCGGGACCGGCGGCTCATGCGTGTACGTCAACGACTGGCCGCGAGAGGAGCCGACGCGATGACCGGCTTCTCCACTGCGCCGCTCTGGTACGCGACCCGGGGCACCGCGATCGTGGCGTTCGTGCTGCTGACGGTGAGCATGTTCCTCGGCATCGCGGCGACGCAACGCTCGGTCGCCAGCCGGCAGTGGCCACGGTTCGCGACGCAGGACCTGCACCGCAACGTCTCGCTGCTCGCGCTCGCGTTCATGACGGCGCACATCGTCACGACGTTGCTCGACACGTTCGTGTACGTCGGCTGGTGGTCGCTCGTGGTCCCGGGCACGTCGCCGTACCGGCGGTTCTGGGTCGCGCTCGGGACGGTCGCGTTCGACGTGATCCTCGTCGTGGTCGCGAGCAGCCTGGTCCGGCACCGGTTGCCGTTGCGGTGGTGGCGGGCGATGCACTGGTCCGTCTACGCGGTGTGGCCGCTCGCGTTCGTGCACTTTCTCGAGACCGGCACCGACGCCGCGCACGGCCGGTTCGGGCTGTGGCTCGACATCGCCGCGCTGCTCGCGTTGCTGGTGGCGGTCGCGGTGCGGCTCTCCACGCGCAACGAGCCGTCCGGGCCGCTGCGCAGCGTCGCCGGCAGGCCGCAGTGAGTGCCCGATGAGAGCAGAGTCGTGGCCGCGCCGCGTGCTCGCCGGTGTCGGCGCGAAGCACGACGACCCGTACGCCGCGCACCTCGACACGTGGGGCCCGTTGCCCGTGCTGCCGGGGCCGGCCGTCGTCGACGTGGTCGAGGCGAGCGGCCTGCTCGGCCGCGGCGGCGCCGGGTTCCCGGCCGGCCGCAAGATGCGTACGGTCGCGGCCGGCGCGAGCCGCCGTCCGGTCGTCGTCGCGAACGGCGCCGAGGGCGAGCCCGCGAGCGGCAAAGACGTTTTGTTGCTCGGCCGGCTGCCGCATCTCGTCCTCGACGGCGTGCAGCTCGCGGCCCGCGCGGTCGGCGCCGACGAGGCGCACCTCGCGCTGCACCGCGGCAGCTCGTCCGTCGCTGCGGTGCGATCCGCGCTGGCCCGTCGCGGCGCGGCCGACGCCGTACCCGTGCACGTGCACGAGGTGTCGTCCCGCTACGTCGCGAGCGAGGAGAGCGCCCTCGTGCACTACCTGAACGGCGGTGACGCGAAGCCGACGTTCACGCCGCCGCGGCCGTTCGAGCAGGGCGTGGGGCGGCGGCCCACGTTGGTCAACAACGTCGAGACGCTCGCGCACGTCGGTGCGATTGCGCGCCGCGGTGCCGAGTGGTTTCGCGAGGTCGGCGACGCGGACGAGCCAGGCACGCTGCTGGTGAGCATCTCCGCCAAGGGCGTCGCGCGCCGGGTCGCGGAAGTGCCCACCGGCACGACGGTCGGCGCGGTCGCCGACCGCGCGGAGGTCACCCGCACCGGTGTCGGCGCCGTTCTCGTCGGCGGCTACTTCGGTAGCTGGCTGCCCGCGGCGTACGCATGGCAGCTGCCGCTCACCCACCGGGCGATGCGGTCGGCCGGCGCGGCGCTGGGCGCCGGCGTGATCGCCGTACTGCCGCCGTCCTCGTGCGGCCTGGCGGAGACGGCGCGGGTGATGACGTACCTCGCCGCGCACAACGCGGGCCAGTGCGGGCCGTGTCTCAACGGGCTGCCCGCCATCGCGGATGCGCTGCGCCGCCTGGCGTCCGGTGGGTGGGACGAGCGGTGGTGGCCGGCGCT
>JAVEEI010000023.1 GCA_030840525.1 Frankiaceae bacterium | reverse complement strand
GAAGCCAGGCTCCACCGACATCACGAGCACGGTGTCGATCTCCGGCAGCAGGTCGGCGTACGCCTCCACGGACGTTGCCGGCTTCAGGGCGAGACCTGCACGCGCTCCCGCGCTCCGCAGCGACCGGGCCAGCCGGACCGGCGCGTGCGCGGCCTCGACGTGGAACGTCACGCTCGCCGCGCCGGCTTCGGCGTACCCGGGCGCCCAGCGGTCGGGGTCGTCGATCATCAGGTGGCAGTCGACCGGCAGATCGGTCGCCGCCAGCAGCGACCGGACGACCGGCAGGCCGAGGGTGAGGTTCGGCACGAAGTGGTTGTCCATCACGTCGACGTGCAGCCAGTCGGCGTCGTCGGCGACGGCCGCGGCCGCGTCGGCGAGACGGGCGAAGTCGGCAGACAGGATGCTGGGCGAAACCTGCACCGACACCCCGTTCTCCTCTCGGCGGGGCAGCACCTGCTCCGACAGGCGCAGTCTAGGGGCGCGGCGGGCGCAAAAGGGCCAGAAACATCGCGTCCGTGCCGTGCCGGTGTGGCCACAGTTGCAGGTGGGTCGCGGTCCCGGTTTCCGGCACCTCCGGGAGCAGCGGGCGCGGGTCGACGACCTCGGTGCCGGGCCGGCGCGACACGACCGCGGCGACGACCTCCGTCGTCTCGGCCGGGACCGGCGAGCAGGTGACGTACGCGACGACCCCGCCGGGCCGGGCCGCGTCGAGCGCCGACTCCAGCAGCCGCTCTTGAAGCGGGCGCAGCCGGTCGACGTCTTCCGGCCGCCGCCGCCAGCGCACCTCGGGCCGGCGGCGCAGCGCGCCGAGGCCGGTGCACGGCGCATCGACCAGCACGCGGTCGAACGCGCCCGCCGCCCACGCGGGCTTCGTACCGTCCGCGACGACGGCTCCCGGCCCGCCCAGCGCCCGGGCGACGAGGCGGGCCCGGTGCGGGTGCAGCTCGGCCGCGAGCAGCCGGCCGCCTTCGGGCAGCAGGCCGGACAGCAGCGCGGCCTTGCCGCCCGGCCCCGCGCACATGTCGAGCCAGCGCTCCGCCGCGCCGCCGCCGCCTTCCGTCACCTCGGCCCGGGCGAGGGCGAGCGCGACCAGCTGGCTGCCCTCGTCCTGGACGCCGGCGGCGCCGGACCGGACCGACGGCAGCGCGCCGGGGTCGCCGCCCGCGGCCAGCCGGACGGCGTACGGCGACCAGGGCCCGGGCTCGGCGCCGTCGCCGGCCTCGGCGAGCAGCGCGTCGCGGGTGACCCGGCCGGGGCGGGCGACGAGATGCGTGACCGGCCGGTCCTCGGCCAGCGCGGCAGCGAGGTCGCCGCCGGGCCCGAGCGCGGCCGCGATCGCGTCGACCACCCAAAGCGGGTAGCCGTGCCGGAACGCCAGCGCGCCGCGCTCGTCGGCCGGCGCGAGCCGCCGTACCCAGGTCTCCCAGTCGCCCTGCGACACCTTTCGGAGTACGGCGTTGACGAAGCCGACCGGCTTCGGCCCGGCGACCGCGCGGGCGAGCTCGACGGTCGCGTGCACCGCCGCGTGCGCGGGCGTGCGCAGGTGCAGGAGCTGGTAGGCGCCGACGCGCAGCACCGCGCGGACCGGCGGGTCGAGGGTCTCGGCGGGCCGGCGCGCGGCCGCGGCGACGACCTCGTCGAGCACGCCCTGCCACCGCAACGTGCCGTACGTCAGCTCGGCCGCGAACGCGGCGTCGCGCCGGTCGAGACCGCGCTCGCGCGACAGGCGGGGCAGCAGCAGGTTCGCGTACGCGCCGTCCCGCTCGACCGCGAGCACCACGTCGTACGCCGTCCGGCGCGGAGCGTCCTTCATCACGGGGCTCAGACGAACCGGTCGCCGGGCGCGAGCCGCAGCCCGCGCGCCCACGCGACCGCGTCCATCGCGGCCCGGCCCTCGGGCTGCACGGTGCCGAGCGCGACCGTGCCGCCGCCGGTGCCGACGACCACCCGGTCGCCGCCGGCCGCGACCTCCCCGGGCGCGCGGCCCTCGTCGGGCAGCGGCGTGACCGGCCCGAGCTTGACCCGGCGGTCCCGCAGCGTCGTCCAGGCGCCGGGCGCGGGGGTGCACGCGCGCACCAGCCGGTCGATCCGCAACGCGGGGTGGGTCCAGTCGACCCGGGCGTCGGCGACGGTCAGCTTCGGCGCGAGGCTCACGCCCTCCGCCGGCTGCGGCACGGCCTCCAGCTCGCCGCTCGCGATCCCGTCGAGGGTCGCGACCAGCAGCCCGGCGCCCGACTCGGCCAGCCGCATCACCAGCTCGCCCGCGGTCTCGCGCACGCCGATCTCGGTGGTCACGACGCCGTACACCGGGCCGGTGTCGAGACCGGCTTCGAGCCGGAACGTCGACGCGCCGGTGATCTCGTCACCCGCGCGGATCGCATGCTGCACCGGGGCCGCGCCCCGCCAGGCCGGCAGCACGGAGAAGTGCAGGTTCACCCAGCCGTGCGCGGGGATGTCGAGCGCCGGCTGCGGCACGAGCGCGCCGTACGCCACGACCGGGCAGCAGTCCGGCGCCAGGTCGCGCAGCCAACCGAGGAACTCGGGCTCCGAGGGGCGCTGCGGGGTGACGACCGGGATGCCGCGCGCGTCCGCCCACTCGCCGACCGGGCTGCGCCGTACCCCTCGGCCACGGCCGGCCGGCGCGTCCGGCCGGGTGACGACGGCGATCAGCTCGTGCGACGACGCGGCGATCGCGTCGAGGGACGGGACGGCGGCGGCCGGGGTACCGGCGAAGACCAGCCGCACCGGTTATACGGCGAGGCCGCGGGTCGCGTGCGGCGAGACCTTGACGGCGGGCGCGGGCGTGCCGAGGCCGGACCACTCGGCCTCGCGGATCGCCTTCATGGCGAGCTTGCGCTGCTCAGGGTCCATCCGGTCGATGAACAGCACCCCGTCGAGGTGGTCGACCTCGTGCTGGATGCAGCGGGCGAGCAGTGCACTGCCCTCGATCGTCACCGGGTCGCCGTGCATGTTGAACCCGGACGCGACGACGCGCTGCCGGCGCTTCGTCGGGAAGGCCAGGCCGGGGAAGGACAGGCAGCCCTCGTCGCCGTCCTGCTCCTCGTCGCTCATGACGCCGATCACCGGGTTGACGAGGTGGCCGATGACGTCGTCGACGTCGTAGGTGAACACCCGCAGGCCGACGCCGATCTGTGGCGCGGCCAGACCGGCGCCGGGCGCGTCGACCATCGTGTCGACGAGGTCCTGCACGAGGACGCGCAGCTCCTTGTCGAACGTCGTGACCTCGTCGGCCGGGGTCGTGAGCACCGGGTCGCCGAACAGCCGGATCTGCTGGATCGACACGCGCTCTCCCCTGCTGGTGACGTACGACGGCGTTCCGGGTCCATCGTAGGTCGGCGTCAGGTCACGACGAGCGGATCGAGCTCGACCTTCACCGGCTCGTCGGCCTTGCGGGCGCTGCGGACGGCCAGCGCCGCCTTGAGCCCGGCCGCCAGCGCGGCCCCGTCGCGGCGCGGCACGCGGACGAGCATTCGCTCCTGCTCGCCCCCGCTCGGCATCGGACCGAGCGTCTCGGCGATGTCCGGGAGCTGCGCGGTCGCGAGCAGGTCGGCGAGCGCAGCCGCCCCGCCGGTCAGCGCGGCCATCCGGACCGCCGGCGGCAGGCGCAGCGCCGTACGCTCGTCGAGCTCGCGCGCGGCCAGCCACTCCGGCCGCCAGCGCACCAGCGCCTGCACCGCGCGCAGCTCGCCGGGGGCGACGACGACGACCCGGCCGCCCTCGGCCGCCGGCCGGACCAGCGCCGCCGCGCCGAGCCACCGCCGCAGCGCCTCCTCGGCGGCGCGCAGGTCGGCCCGGGCCAGCAGCACCCAGCCGTCGAGCAGCAGCGCCGCGCCGTAACCCCCTTCGGCGACCGGCTCCGCGCCCGGCGTGGCGACGACGATCGCGGGACGGGCCGGTACGCCGGCAAGCACCGTGTCGCCGCCGGACGGCCGCACCGGCACCCCCGGGAACGCCCGGCCCAGCTCCTCGACCGTGCGGGCCGCGCCGACGACCGCGGCCCGGGTCGCGGTGCTCGCGCAGTAGGGGCAGGCCCAGTCGGTCGCCGCGTGGCCGCACCACCGGCAGACCGGCGGGGTGTCTGCCGCGGCCCGGGTCAGCGGCCCGGCGCACCGGCCGCAGCGGGCCGGCGACCGGCAGCCGGCGCAGGCAAGGCTGACGACGTACCCGCGGCGCGGCACCTGGACGAGCACCGGCGCGCCGGCTGCGAGCGCGTCCCGCGCGGTCTGCCACGCGAGGCTCGGCAGCCGGGCCGTGCGCGCCGCCGGGTCGCGGGCGAGGTCGTCGTCGTCGCCGCTCGCCCGTACCGCCGGCAGCAGCCGGGTGCGGGCGGCGGCGTGCGGCTCGAGCGAGGCCAGCCAACCGCTCTGCGCCAGCAGCGTCGCCTCGACAGTGCGGCCGAAGCCGGCGAGCAGCAGGCCGGCCTTCGCATGGTGCGCACGCAGCACCGCGACGTCGCGGGCATGGCAGTAGGGCGCGCGCGGCTCGGCGTGCAGGTCGTCGCCGTCGTCCCACACCACGACGAGACCGAGGTCGGCGACCGGAGCCCACACGGCCGCGCGGGTGCCGACGACGCACCGGACGGCGCCGCGACGTACCGCGAGGAACCGCCGGTAGCGCTCGGCCGGCCCGAGGTCGGCAGTCAGCGCGACGGCCGCGTCACCGAGAGCGCGCGCAACCCGGTCGACATCGCGGTGGTCCGGTACGACGACCACGACCCCGCGGCCCGACGCGAGGGTGGCGTGCGCGGCGGCCCCGACCGTGGCCGGCCAGTCGCCGGGAAGTGCGGTCAGCGCGGCCCGCGGCGACTCGCCGGCCGCCAGCGCGGCCACGAACTCTGGCCCGCCGGCGTAGTCGTCGTACGCCGTCGGGTCCGGCTGCGGTGCCGGCTGCGGTGCCGCCGGGGTTGCGGCGGCTTCGGCGGCGGCGTGCCGGGGCGGTACGGCGAGCCGGACCACGTCGGCGAACGTGCCGGCCCACCGGTCGGCGACCGCGCGGGCGAGGGTCGCGATCTCGGCGCTGAGGACCGGCTCCGGCGACACGACCCGCTCGACGTACGCGAGCCGGCCCTGGTGCTCGGTCGCGTCGGCGCGGTCGAGGACGTAGCCCGACACGAGCTGGCCGGAGAAGCGGACGCGCACCCGGCAGCCCGGGACCGCGAGCGCGGCCTGCTCCTCGGTCAGCAGGTAGTCGAAGGTGCGGTCGAGGTGCGCCAGCGGCAGGTCGACCGCGACCCGCGCCACTGGAAGGTGCGCTGCCGGCTCGCGAGCGGCCGCGCGCTTCGCCTTCGCCCGGGCCGCCACCCCTCGATCTCTAGCACCCCCGGCCGACGCAAGGGCCGGAGACCAAGATCGTTGCGCCTTCAGTGGGTCTCAGCGGGTCGATCCGGCTGGCTGAGGGCGCAATGATCTTGCGCGGGTCGTTGCCGAGAGGGTCAGCCGCCGACGGCGGCCTTCAGTGCCTCGGCGCGGTCGGTGCCCTCCCAGGTGAAGTCGAGCTCGGGCCGGCCGAAGTGGCCGTACGCCGCAGTCTGCGAGTAGATCGGCCGGAGCAGGTCGAGGTCGCGGATGATCGCGGCCGGCCGCAGGTCGAACACCCGCAGCACGGCGTCCTGGATCCGGTCGTCCGCGACCGTCCCGGTGCCGAACGTGTCGATGAACATGCCGACCGGGCGGGCCTTGCCGATCGCGTACGCGACCTGCGCCTCGCACCGCTGCGCGAGCCCGGCCGCGACGACGTTCTTCGCCACCCAGCGCATCGCGTACGCCGCCGACCGGTCGACCTTCGACGGGTCCTTGCCGGAGAACGCGCCGCCGCCGTGCCGGGCCATGCCGCCGTAGGTGTCGACGATGATCTTCCGGCCTGTCAGGCCGGCGTCACCCATCGGGCCACCGATCACGAACCGTCCGGTGGGGTTGACCAGCAGCCGGTAGTCGCTGACATCCAGATCGAGCAGAGCCACCTCGGGCGCCACCACGTGCTCGGCGATGTCGACCGCCAGCAGCTTCTCCAGGTCGATGTCCTCGGCATGCTGGGTGGACAGCACCACGGTGTCGAGCCGGATCGGCTTGTCGCCGACGTACTCGAT
>JAVEEI010000190.1 GCA_030840525.1 Frankiaceae bacterium | reverse complement strand
AGTCCTTGGGGGGCTGTGTGGGGTGGATGCGGGCGGGCACCTGGCACCGGTGCCCGCCCGCACCCCAAAAGGTGTCAGGCGACCGAGAAGACGATCGTTCCGTCGTAGGTGTCCGCGACCGTTTGTGTCGGCGCGTTCACCGTGAGGGTTCCGGTCATCTGCGCGGTGCCGTTGCCGCCGCCGCTGGAAGTGGCGAAGGTGTGCGGCCCGTTCTTCAAGCCGGCGCTGCCGGTGTCGCTCGGCGTCGCACCGGGCGCCGCCGTGTTGTCGGTGAAGCCCACCGAGCCGGGGAACTTCGGGTTGAGCGAGCTGGACGCGCCGTTGGCCAGCGCACCGGCGGTGAGGCCGACGTTCTCGCCGTTGATGAGGTGGCTCGTGCTCGCCTTGCCGACGAGGTCACTGGCGGTGACCGAGACGGTCCAGTTGGGGTCGCCCGCGAGCGTGCTCGTGACGGTGATGTACTGCCCCGCCGCCGGGAAGGCCGCCGAGGAAGACAGCAGCGTGCCGGCCGGGTTCAGCTTCATGACCGGGAGCACGAACGGGTTGCTCGAGGTGTACGGCGTGCTGATCGTCAGCGAGCCGGGGCTCACCGTGACCTCGATGTTCTGCGTGTCCGAGCAGGTCGGGAACGTGCCCGCGGCAGCACCGAAGTACGGGCTGCTCGGGTCCTGGTTCGCCGGCGAGCCGGGGCACTGCGCGGCCGTGACGGTGAACGCCGTCGGCTGCGCGGTTGTGGACCCCGCGTAGTCGGCGGTGTCGCTCGGCGCGAACGACGCGTTCAGGTTGTAGTTGCCCTGCGCCAGGGTGACCGAGTAGCTGAGCTTGTACTCACCCGCGGTGCCGTCGTTCGTGCTCTGCGTGCCGAGCGTGGTCGGCGCACCGCCACCCGAGGGGGTCGCGGTGAACGTGACCGTGCCGACGTTGCCGGCCGCCGCGTTCGCGTTGTCGTTGGTGATGTTGGCGGTGAGCACCGCGGTGCTGTATTGCGGTGCCGACGCCGGGTTCACCGACAGCGCGACGTGCGTCGCGAAAAGGTTCTTCGCCTGGTAGAAGATCGTCGGCGAAGTGGATCCGACGACCTCGGTGCCGCCGGCCGGCGTGAACACTGCCGAGTAGCTGTGGTTGCCCGCAGCCGGAGTGTCCGTGACGGTGGCGGTGCCGTTCGACGACGTGACGGTCTGCGGCGAACCGACCGCGGTCGACCCGTCGAAGAACTGCACGGTGCCGTTCTTCGCCGGCGACACGGTCGCCGACAGCGGCAGGCTGCTACCCGGCGCGACGAGCGTGCCCGGCGCCGAGCTGCCACCGGCCGGCGTGCCGCTGATCGACGTCGTCGTGGAGACGATCGACGGGTCGACGACCTGCCAGGTGCCGGCCGCCTGGTTCACCTGGATGTCGGATTCCCAGTACTTCGGCGAGGACTTGGTCGAGTAGACGCGGACCTGGAAGATGTTCGCGTAACCGCTCGTCGAGTCCTGGGCGACGCCGCCGGCGGTGTCGGCGAAGTCGGCGTCACCGGAGCCGAGCGCGACGACCGGGTTGGTGAAGCCCGGGCCCTTGATCGGCGCCGGCGCAGTCGCGTTCGGGTACGTCGTCGAGAGCGACTGGTCGAACGTCGCCCACTGCGAGGTGTCCGGCTGGTTGTGGTCGGGGGCGGCGAAGAAGAACGTCGCCTTGGTCGAGCCGGTCGTGTCGGCCGAGGTGGCCGCCACGTAGTCGGCGATGTGCTGAAGGTTGCTGCCGCCGGTGAGCACGTGGCCCGCGGCGTCGTAGAAGACGACCCGGCCGAGTGAGTTCGCGTCCGGCTCGTACGGGGGTGCCGCTGCCAGGGCCGGCGTGGCCCCGAGCAGCAGCATGCCGCCGGTGGTCGCAAGGACCGCAGCCCCGGCGACCACCGACTTCATGCGAAACGACATGGAGATTCCCTCTCAGGTGAAATCGTTGACAGTGTTGGTTTTTTGGGGGGCTGAAAGGGATTACAAGGAAATTGCTGTACGCCGGTCCCTCAGGTCAGGGACCGCCGACCTGGGGCACGTACGTCGGCGCGATGCCGGCGGAGGAGACGAGCGCCTGGCCCGGTGCACTGGCGAAGTACGGCTGGCCACCGGGGCCGTACTGCGTGCCGCTGATCGTCACGCAACCGGTGGTGTGACCGGTGCCGGAGCAGGGGTTGTAGAACAACCGCCGGACGAGGTTCAGCGTGCTGCCCGGCTCCCACCCGCCGCTCGAGCTCGGCCCGGTGACCGCGAGGTCCGCGTCCCGGAAGTACACGAACAGCGGCCGGTTGACGCTGAACAACGCGTTGGTGTCGCTCGGCGTGCCGGCGATGTAGGCCACGGCCGGCAGCAGCTGGCTCGTGGCGCCGTTGTCGACGGTGCCCGGGCAGCCGCCCGCGGTGTTCTCCGGGGCGCAGCTCGGGTCGAGGAAGTACGGCTCGGCCGCACCGCTCGGACCGCCGCCGTTCGAGGCGCCGGTGCCGTCCTTGCCGAGGAACATGTTGAGCCGGCCGCTCGACATCGGCTCGATCGCGTCAGCGGCGTTGCCGCCGATCGCGGACGCGACCGAGAACAGCCCGAACGGGTCGTTCTCCTCGGCGTTCTGAACGCAGCCACCGACGGTCGGGTTGCCGATCGCCTTGAGGAACGACGAGCGCGTGCCCGAGCCGATCTGCGGGAGGATCGGGATGATCGTGTCGCTCGACGAGCCGCCGACCTGCGTCCACGTGGTCTTGGTGCAGCTGTAGATCGCGTTGAGCTGCGTCGAGCTCAGCGCGACGGCGTTCGACGCGGGCGTGGTGCTCGCCAGCATCTGCAGGCCGTCGGTGCCGATCTGGACGCTGTCGAACGACGCGGTCAGGTTGCCACCGCAGCCGGTGGTCGGGCCCTGGCACGACGACGCGCGGGCGAAGTCGATCAGGTGCTGCGCGTCGTGACCGAGCGCGCTGCCGCCGGCACCCGAGCCGTTCGGCCGCTGCACCGGGCGGGTGCCCGCTCGCAGCACGATCGTCGGGTTGAGCGTGCACGGCTGGTCGGCGTGGGTCGTCGACTGGTTGCCGGTGCCCTTGGTCGCGCCGGTGCCGGGCGTGCACTGCCCGGTGCCGACGCCGTTCGCGCCGTACGCGAGCCGTGCGTTCGCGTCCGGAGTCGCGTCGAAGTTGACGAGCCGGTACTTCGGCGCGCTCGAGTTGAAGCCGAGGTTGCCGAGGAAGTCACCGTCGGCGACGAAGTCGACGGCGTACTGCACCGTGTCTGACCCCACCCCGACGGCGTCGTTGGTTCCCGGCGAGTAGTCGGCGAACGCCGACGGCGATGCGGCAGTGCCGGCGGCCAGCACAATTGCTGTCACCGACCCGACGGCCGCGACTGCCCTGCGGTAGCGCATGTACGTCAGTCCCCTCTGATGTGGTGTTGCGAGCGGCGCCAGCGTTGCAGCGCTGTCCGTGTTCAAACGGGCTTCGCGATGAACGGCGCATGAATGAGTGCGGAGCGATTGCCCGGAACCGGACATGCGTCCCTGCCGTTACTCACCGTGAGGTCAGATCAGGTTGGGCAGGAGCCGGAGCATCGAGCCGGTCGCGCCCCACAGCGCCGCCACCGCCAACGGCGCCGAGACGACCCAGGTCTGCCAGCGGCCCCAGCGGCGCGCCGCCCAAACGCTCGCGAACGCTACGCCGACGAGGGCCTCGAGCCAGAACACGAGCGGCGTCAGTTGGGTCGAGTCGCCGCGCATCGCGACGTCCGCCGCGGCGACCGTCGTGGGGCGGCCGGCCGGTGCCGGTTGCGGGCTCCCGTGCGCGAGGACGGCGTCGACGTAGACGGCGTGCGCGGGGTTCGCGACGGACTCGCCGGAGGTGACGAGGGTGAGCCGTGCCGTGGACGGGGCGAACGTTCCGCTGTCGATGCCGCCGCGCCGTACGCCGACGACGCGGTAGTCGAAGACACCTTGCCCGGTGGTCACCGTCAACGTCGAGCCGGCCGGCACGGTCGCGATCGACCGGAACGGCGCACCGAAGGTCAGGCTGCGACCGTAGACGACCGACCAGCCGGCCTGGCCGGGCAGCGGGCTGTCCGGCCGGTGGCCGGGTCCGCTCGCGAGCTGCGACGCGGCGGTGCCTTCGACGACGACTACGTGGTGCAGGTGCAGCGCCGCCGAGTCGAGCATCGCGACCGGTGCGCCCACGGCGATCGGCCCGCCGAGCGGCGCGGTCTCGGCCGCGAGCTGGGCACGGAACGTCGCGTAGAGCCGGGCCTGGGCCGACCGCTCGGTGAGGCTGGTGCCGACCAGCGCCATGCCGAGCACCCAGGCGGCGAGCAGGCCGACCGCCGACGCCGCCGCGATGGTCGCCGCCGCCCCGGGGTGCAGCGCGGCGCGCTCCCGCCGCACCCGCGCCTGGCGCCGCCCGACCGCACGGTCCGTCGCGACTGCCGTGATGGTGCTCATGCGCGCCGCCGCCCGAGCAACCAAGCGCCTACGGCGACGATGGCCGAGCCGATGAGCACGGTCAGCGTCAGGGGGACCAGCCACGCGCCGGTCGGTGCGATCGCCGGCAGCTCGGCCGCGACCGGGCGGGCCGGCTCGGCGACGACCGGCGGCGCGACGGAGGGAGGTACGACGGTGCCGCGCGGCAGGTCGGGCGGTGTCGAGCCGGCGGGCGGCGGCGCCGTACCGCCGGTGCCCACCGCCGGCGGGGGCGCCGACACGGGCTTGGTCGGCGTGACGCCGAGGACCGACGGAACGGCGCCGGACTGCGCCTGCACCGCATCCGCCGCGCGCAACGTGTACGCCGCGAGACTGTCGAGGCCGGTGGCAGCCGTCATCGGCACGAACCCGGCCGGCAGGTCGCCGTTGCCGGTGCCGGCGGTCTGGCCGGGGCCGGCCGCGAAGCGCAACAGCTCGGCGTACCGCGTCGCGTCCGTCGTCGACAGTCCAGACGTCGGTACGTCCGCGGACAGCAGCAGCGTGCCCGGGTAGGCGCCGGCGCCAGCCGCCGACGTACGCATCGTCGAGTACGGGACCGGCCAGGTGCCGAGCGTCGGGTTCGGCCGCAGCAGCGTGGCCGTCGACGTCAGCGACGCCTCGCTCGGACCGACGAATATGCGCCCGTCGGCGTTGGTGAACTTCGTCGCCGCGGCCGGGTCGACGTGCGTGAGCAGCTGCGCGGTGTCGAGCCGGTAGCGCACCGCGTCGGCGAGCGGGACGATGCCGAGCAGGAACCGTTCGCCCGGTGTCTCCCGCCCGTACGCCGTCTCCTTCTGGTTGGGTGCGCCGGCGTTCGCGCAGGTGATCTGCGAGTTGGCGATCGAGAACTGCAGGTCGAGCGTGATGGTCGCGAGCGACGCGACCGGCGCGGCGACGAGGTTGAGCCACGGGCTCGGGCTGGCGAACAGGCACGGGTTGTGCGTCGCGTTGTAGAAGCCGGGCAGCGTGTTCGGGTCGTTGCACGGGCACGGCCACTGGTCGAGCAGCGGCCACGAGTTGGTCGGCAACGTCACGTTCTTGTAGGCCGGGTTCACGACCATGCCCCACGGGTCCGGCGTGCCGGCGAGGAACGCGTGCGCGTCCGGGTCCGCGGCGAGGTACGACGTGAGCGACTCGATGACGTCGGAGTTGCTCGACAGCGACAGCAGCGTGGCGGCCGCCTCGTTGACGATGCCGTCGGCGGGCACGCCGGGGTTGAGCGCGAGGAACTCCGGGTCGGCGGCGATGTTGAGCGGGTTGTGCGCCAGCGGAGTGTCGAGCTTCTGCACGTCGGGCGTCGCCGGGTACGACTCGGTCATCAGCTTCGCGATCAGCCGCGGCGTGAGCTTGAGGTTGTGAAACGCGCGGTGCTTCGCGTCGTCGATCGCGTACGCGATCGCGAAGCCGCTGACGGCGACCGGCGCCTGCACGACCGGCCGGGTGAACGGGGTCGTCGGTGGCGCGGCGGCGAAGGCCGCCTTGACCGCGCCACTCTGCAGCAGCGCCTTCGCCTCCGGCTCGCCGGTCTGCACGTGCTGGAACTTGAAAAGCTTGCGGTTCAAGCAAAACGCCGGTGCCCACTGGGCCGTCGCCTCGGTCATGATCTCCGAGCCGTAGACGTACGTCGGTGCGCCGTTGTTGACCAGCGCGCACACGTCGGACGTGTGGGCGAAGTGCAGCGGCACGCTGATCCGGTTGCGCCAGTTGGAGGCGCTCCACCACAGCTCGCCGCGGACCGCGAGGTCGCTCTGGCCGGGGTCGAAGAAGCCATTGGACTGCTGGCCCGCCGCGTAGCTCCCGGTCGTCTCGCACAGCGTCGTCGCCTTCGGCCCGACGCCCTGCGCGACCGGCTGGTCGTCGCTCGGCAGCGACGTCGCGGCCGGGTCGCAGCTGATGCCCTCGATCGGGATGACGACGAGCGAGCACGCGACCGCTTCGGAGCAGCCGAGCGACGCGTTCACGTCGGCCGTCGTGATCGTGAACTTGGTCGAGCCGTTGCCGTTGAGGTCGCTTGCGGCGTACGTCGTGTTCGCCTCTTGGAACGTGCCGACGGTGTTCACCGACTCCGGCGGCATGCCGGCGCAACCCTGCGGCCCGACGTCGTACCGGTGGCCGTCGACGGCGAGGAACGGGGTCCAGTGCTGCGCGCCGCCGAGGTAGCGGTCGCAGTCGCTCGGCGCGTTCGCGGGGATGCCGACGTCGATCTGCCGGTCGGATGCGGTCGCGTAGCGGTCGAGCCGGAACGCCGGGAAGATGAAGTCCTGCCGGGCCTGCACCCGCTCGCTCGGCGTCTGGGTGAAGCAGGTCTCCGGGCTCAGCCGCTGCGTGGCCGGGGCCTTGGTCGAGTCGATGCCCCGGCACTCCATGACGACGACGGGGTACTCCTGCTGCGCCGCGAGCGGCGCGTTGCTGTCCGGGTAGACGCCGCCGGTCGGGTGCGCGCCGGACCACGCGACGTCGACCTCCTGCCGGTCGCGCAGGCCGGAGGTCGTGTCGACCGAGACGCGGAACGTGCGCGCGTCGGCGACGACGTCCTTGCCGTCGGCGCCGAGGTGGGTGCGGCTGATCTTCTCGCTGCGGGTGAAGGCGGGCGCCGGCGCGGACGACGCGGCGCGGACCGCGACGTCCGGGACCGCGAGACCGCAGAGCACGCCGGCGACGACGACGGCGGTCGCGCGGGTCAGGTGCCGGCGTCGAAGTTGCCGGTGCCGGGGCTGCCGGACTTGCCGGTGCCGGCCGCTCATCGCGCGGCCTTCCGCCGTGCTGCGCGGTGCGCGACGATCGGCGGCAACGCGAGCAATGCGAGCAGTTCCAGGATGACGATGCCGGCGAGCACGCCGCCAAAGCTGCCGGCACCCGCAGGCAAGATCGTGGACTGCGGCACGATGTCGACGTTCGCCGCCTGCGTCGCACCGGGCTGGCCGGTCGTCGTGGCGGGCACGCCGACCGCACCCGGCTGGTGCGTTCCGGTCGTGGGGGTCCGGGCGCCTCGCGTCCCCGTCCCGGCCGGGCCCGAAGCCGACGGCGTAGTCGACCCGCCTCCACCCGTCGGCTTGCCGTTTACCAGCTTGCCGTTCGTCACGCCCTGGTCCGCCGAGCAGGGACCGGCGCCCGCTTGGTCACACGCCGGCGGCTGCGGCGCGACCTCCGCGAGGTAGTTGCGGTTGGGCTGGCCGGCGACGAACGTCGGGTTGTGGCAGGTGCTCACGTTCTCGTTCTTCAGGCTGACTTTGCTGTCGGCCTGGTGCAGCAGCGCGATCTGCTGGAACGAGCGCTGCACCAGGTTGATCGGCAGCGCGGAGTAGCCGATCGGCCCGATCTCTGCTTGGCCTTGGCAGATCGACGCATAGAGGAAGTCGGCGAGCGTCTGCCGCTTCGCCGTCGTCATCTGCGAGTCGCTCGCGTCGGTCGGGATGATCCCGTAGGAGTACGACGACAGCGGGTACGCGCGCTTGTCGCCGTACGCGTAGACCTTGTCGAGGTTCTGGAGCAGGTACTCCTTCGAGCTCTTGTCGTAGTTGATCTGCGCCTGCGTCAGCGCGACGGCGACGTTGTACTGCGTCGGCGCGGTGAAGTAGCCGGCGCTGTTCTCGATCTTCGCGACCGGGTAGTCCTTGCCGAGCGCGTACGAGTACTCGTCGTACCCGATCGCGCCGTTGCCGGCGGACGACGTGAGGAAGTTCATGACGCCGTCGGAGCCGTTCTGCGCGATCTGGCTGCCCTGGCGCGGGAAGTACTCGGTGAAGTTCGGGTCGCTGTTGAACGGCCCCCACAGCGACGGGAACTCTTTCGCGAGGTAGCGGGTGAACTGCGCCGTCGAGCCGGAGCCTTCGGAGTGCACCACCGGGATGATCGGCAGCGCCGGCAGGACGCGACCGTTGTTGTCCTTGGTGATCGCGGGGTCGTTCCAGTTGGTGATGTGGTTGGTGAAGATCTTCGCAAGCGTCGCCCCGGACAGCCGGATGTTGCGGACCAGCTTGCCCGCCACGCGCACCTGGTACGGGAACGCCGTGCCGCCGGCAACGATCGGCAGGTACGCGAAGCCGCGGCCCTGGCTGGTGTCGTCCTCGCCGGTCTTCGGGTCGCTGCCCTGGTAGCCGATGTCGCTCACCGCGAAGTCGGTCGTGCGGTAGGCGAAGTCCTTGCGTCCCTGCGCCGAGCCGCTCGAGGTGAACACGACCTGCAGGCCGGACTGCTCGACGTCGGCGATCCACTGGTTGACCGCGTTGGCGGCCCAGCTCGAGCCGCTGCCCTGGATCAGCGCGTGGCCCGACGCAGCGGCGGGCGCGGCCGGAACCGCGACGAGTGCGACGAGCGCAAGTGCGGCGGCAGCGGGGATCTTGAGCCGGGCGAGCATGGAGCGTCCTTTCCGGGTCATCGCGACGTCGCTTTCCGTTGCCGCGCAAGGAGGCGTACGACGACGAAGAGCACGAGTACGACGGCGAGCAACACGCTCGCGGCCGCGTACCCACGGGTGATGTAGGCCTTCTCCGGGCTGCGCACCGCGAAGTACGCGAACAGCGGCAGTGAGGCCATCGGGTTGTGCACCGGGTCGGCGTTCGTGAAGGTCGACAGCCCGGACACGATGAGCACCGGCGCGGTCTCGCCGATGCCGCGAGCGATGCCGAGGATCAGCGCGGTGGCCAGCCCCGGGCGCGCGGTCGGCAGCACGACCCGCCACACCGTCTGCCACTGCGACGCGCCGAGTGCGCTGCCGGCCTCGCGCAACCCACCCGGTACGACGCGGAGCACGACCTCGGCGGACCGCGCGATGATCGGCAGCATCGTGATCGCGATCGCGAGCGCCGCGGCGAGACCCGTGCGGCCGAGCCGCAGCCCGACCACGAGCGTGGTGTAGATGAACAGGCCGGCGACGAGGTCGGGCAGCGCGGTCATCGCCTCGACCACGGTGCGGACGACGACGGCGAACCGGCCGCCCACCTCGCTCATGTAGACCGCCGTACCGAGCCCGAGCGGCAGCGCGATCGCGACGGCGATGCCGATCTCGATCCCCGAGCCGACGAGCGCGTGCAGGATGCCACCCTGCGTGAACGCCGCGTTCGTGCGGACGCCGGCCATGCTCGTCGTGAAGAAGTTCGGGTGGGTGAACGCGTCGAAGCCGTTCCAGAACGTCGTGACGATCGTCCAGACCAGGCCACCGCCGACGACGACCGCGCCGGCCGTCACGACCGTGCCCATGAGCCGGTCCTTGACGACGGTCCAAGGGTGCGACTGCCACGTGACCGCCGCGTAGAACGCGAGGAACGCGGCGTACCACGCCAGCACGAAGCCGACCACGCCGGACAGCGGCAGGAACTGGTAGTAGAGCAACCACGTGAACGCGAGCGACCCCAGCGCCGCCCCGGCGAGCGACAGGTTGTCGTCGAGGTCGCGGCGGCGGAGCGGGCGCGGCCGGTCGCCGTCCGGGCCGCCGGGCGCGACGCCGGTGATTGCCTCGATCGCGGGCGGCCGTTCGGCGAGAACGGTCATCAGATCTCCGTCGTCGCGCCGGACCGGCTGCGGTTCACGATCATCGCCGCAAGGGTGTTCACCACGAGGGTCATGCAGAACAACACGAACCCGGCCGCGAGCAGCGCCGAGAGCTGGCCCGAGGTCGCCTCGTTGAACCCGTTGGCGATGAACGACGACAGCGTGACGCCGTTGACGTGCAGCGGGTGGATCGACAGGTCGTACGACGTCGAGAGGATCAGCAAGACGGCGATCGTCTCGCCGAGCGCCCGGCCGAGGCCGAGCATCGTGCCGCCGACGATCCCGGCGCGGCCGAACGGAAGCACGACCGACCGGATGACTCCCCACCGGGTCGCGCCGAGGGCCATCGCCGCCTCGCGCTCGTGCAGCGGCGCCTGCGCGAACACGTTGCGCATGACGGCGCAGGCGAGCGGCACGACCATCATCGACACGACGAGCGAAGCGATGAACGGCGACTGCACGAAGTTGGACTTCGGCCACGACGCCGAGTGCGGCTGGCCACCCGGGACCTGGAAGAGCGGGAACCAGCCGACGTACTCGGCCAGCCACCGGGAGATGAGCTTGGCGTACGGCTGGAGCTGGAAGTAGCCCCACACGCCGTACACGATGCTCGGCACCGCGGCCATCAGGTCGACCAGCAAGGTGAGGAAGTTGCGCAGCCGGGGCGGCGCGTACTCGGAGATGTAGAGCGCGGTGGCCAGCGCGAGCGGGAACGCGATGAGCAGCGCCATGACGGCGACCTCGACCGTGCCGAGGATCGCGGCCGAGACACCGACGATGTCGCGGTTGGGGATCCACCGGTTCTCGGTGAAGAAGTGCAGGCCGTAGCGGTGCAGTGTCGGCACGAGCTGGGCGCCGAGGAACAGCCCGATCGCGCCGACGAGCACGAGGACGAACGCGCCGACACCGCGGGCGCCCAGCCGGAAGATCCGGTCGCCGCGCGTGTGGACCGGACGAAGCGACCGCGGCACGTCCGCGGTGTGCAGGCTGATGCTCACGGCCTCAGCCGAACCGGCCGTTGACATAGTCGGCGGTACGACGGTCGCGCGGGTCGCCGAAGATGCGGTCGGTCTCGCCCGACTCGACGATGCCACCGGGCTGCCCTTGCTCGGCGAGGAAGAACGCGCACTGCTGCGAGACCCGCGCGGCCTGCTGCATGTTGTGCGTGACGATGATGATCGTCACGTCGTACCGCAGCTCGGCGATCGTCTCCTCGATCCGGCGGGTCGAGGACGGGTCGAGCGCGGAGCAGGGCTCGTCCATCAGCAGGACCGACGGCTCGACGGCGAGCGCGCGGGCGATGCAGAGCCGCTGCTGCTGGCCGCCGGACAGAGCGCCGCCGGCGTCGCCGAGCCGGTCCTTGACCTCGGACCAGAGGCCGGCGCGGGACAGGCAGCGCTCGACGATCTCGGCGCGCGCGCGCCGGTCGACCTTGGTCCCGGTGAGCCGCAACCCGGCGGCGACGTTGTCGGCAATGGACATCGTCGGGAACGGGTTCGGCTTCTGGAACACCATGCCGACCTGCTTGCGGGTGTCGATGAGGCGGCTGCCGGGCCCGTAGATGTCGGTCCCGTCGAGCCGGACCTCGCCGGCGAGCTGCGCGCCCGGCACCGACTCGTGCATCCGGTTGAGGATCCGCAGGAACGTGGACTTGCCGCAGCCGGACGGGCCGATGAGTGCGGTGACGACGCCGGGATCCATCGACAGGGAGACCCGTTCGAGCACCTTCTTCGTGCCGAACCACGCGGAGACGTCGACCGCGTCGAGGTGCGCGCCGCGCACGTCGTGGGCGGCGGACTCGCGTTGCGCCGGCGGCGCGATCGTGGTCACGGTGGCGGTACTCCCGGTGGGTCGAATCAACTCGACGGTAGGCGCCGGATGCGCCACCGGCGGCCGGGCTTCGCGCAGTTCGGCGAGGGTTGGTCGATCGTTCACTCGGTCGTCGCTCCCAACTCCACGTCGAGCCGCGGCTGCGGTACGACGTACATCGACGGCGGCTGCGCGGACGGCGCGGTGACGAGGAAGACGCGGCTGTTGTACTCGCACTCCCGCTGGCGCTGGTAGAGGCGGCTCGCGACGGCGACGAGCTCGCCGCCGACGGTGAGCTCCCACGTCCACTGCGTCATCCGGGCCGACAGGGCCATCACCGCGGTGTCGAGCGAGGCGGTCACGGTCGTGGCGTCCGCGATGCACGCGGCGACGTTCGGGAAGACCCGCGCGGACCGGCCGAGCTCGCGCTGGTTCGGGCCGACGAGTCGCCACGTCGTCCACCCTGCTTGGGTGCGGGGGTCGCTGCGGACCGTCGCGCCGCCCGCGCCCGGCCACTCGGGGACCGGCACGTCGCGCACGAACACGCCCTGCACGATCATGAAGCGCGCAGCCGCCACCGTCCCCCCTCCCATATCGAGCCGTTCGCGCGAGGAAACCGGCTCCAGCCGGACGACGGACAAGCAGGCTGTGAACGCCAACCGGCGGCTAGATGAACAACGCGTGCGCGGCCCGGAGTAACGCCTGTTTTCAGGCGCGGCGGACGCCGGATGAACAGTCGAGGAAGCCTCGCTCGGGCCGCCCACTGGGCCGCGGTTTTGCCCGCATAGTCCTGGTGGACGCGGGCCGCCGGTTGCCTTTGGGGGGCTGGCCGGTGGCCCGCGCTTCCGACCGGGTGGTCCCGGCGTGCCCCGACCGGGCCATCTTGGAAGACCACTCGCAGGCCGGCCGGCGTACGTGTCGATCACCCGGTCATGAAGCGTCGCCGGGTTTCGGCCGCCGCCGCGGCCGTGGCGGCCGGTCTCGTGGCCGGCGTTCCCTCGGCGGCCGCGGGCGGGCCGCAGCCCGCAGCCGTTGCCGCGCGGTCGGCGGTGCAGTGCCCGCGGTCGACCGGGTCGCTGAGCGCTCCGGCTCACGCGGCCGCGCGGTCAGGTGCCGCCGTCGCGGTCACCGTGAGCGTGCCGCGGTTCACCTTCCTGGTGCGGACGCGCGACGGGTGGCTGGTCCGGACGAACACCGAGGCGCCGCCGGACCGGCGCGACCACATCGTCGTCCTGGCCGGCGACGGCTGGTCGCTGGCGCCGTCGAGCCTCGCCGAGCTCGTGCTCCGAACCTGCGGCTAGCGACTTGTCAGCGGCTGACGTGGCTATAGCCACACCACGCGCTGACAACTCCGCTGGTACGACGGGTCAGCCGTCGCCGAGCTCGTCGGACGGGGCGAGCCGCCCGGGTACCTCGGCCGGGGCCAGGATGCGGGTGTCCCCGGGGTAGGGGCGGGTCCAGCCGGTCGCGCTGTACCAGTCGAAGCGGTTGAGCTGCGCCGGGTTGGCGACGTCCTCCTTCGGCGTGAGCCCGCCGAAGTGCTGGCCGGCGCCCCAGCGGTACCACTGCGCGACGAGGCCGCGCATGCTCGCCGGCACCTGCCACAGCGGCGCGGTGCCCGCGGTCCCCGCAGTCGGCTCGTAGCCGGCCTGCGCCGGGTCGACCCCGAGGTTGAGCGGGACGTTCTCCGGTACGGCGTTGTACGGCGTCAGGTCGGGAGTGTCGGTGAACGCGTCGGTCATCGGGACCGCGGCGCGGTCCTCCTGGTTCATCGGCGGCAGGCCGAGGATGGCCTCGATCGTGCGCACGATGTTGAGCTGCGTGTAGTACGTCGAGTCGACCACGCCGCGCTTCGCGTACGGGCTGATCAGGTAGAACGGCGCGCGGTGGCCGTCGACGTGGTCCACCCCGGCCTGCGAGTCGTCTTCGGCGATGAAGATCGCGCTGTCGCGCCAGATCGGCGAGTGCGAGATCGTGTCGACGATCCGGCCGACGGCGAGATCGTTGTCCGCGACCTCGGCGACCGGTGACGGGTCCTCCGGCGACGTCGCGGTGTGGTCGTCGGGCACCCACAGCAGGTTCAGCCCGGCGACCGAGCCGCTCGCGACTGCGGCGTCGAACGACTTCTTCCAGATGTCGACGCGGTACTGGTCCGGGATGTCGAGGTCGAACATCGGGTACGCGTGCTCGTCGATCTGGTTGAGCGAGGGGATGTCGGCGTAGGTGTACGCGCCGTTCGGCACGGCGAGCGGCCCGCTCTCCTTGCCCTCCATCACTCTGCTGTCGTGGTACCACTGCGACCACGTCGGGGCCGCGCCGTCGAAGCGGATGAAGTTGTTGTACTCGCCGTAGTTTTTGGTGCTGACACCACGGCGCGCGGCGAGGTTCCAGAGGAAGCCGTCGCGCTGATAGGCGAGCGCGTCGCCGCCCTGGGCCGGGTAGCTGCGGTAGAACGCGCCGAACTCCTTCTCGATGTAGTCGTTCGCGTCGGCTTGGACCAGCCAGTTGTGGCCGTCCGCGGACAGCGTTCCCTCGTCGTAGAAGTTGTCGAACAGGCCGAACTTACTGGCGATCGCGTGCTGGTTGGGCGTGACCGGTTGGCCGAACTCGTTGAGCGCCGGGTCGCTGTTGCCCTTGCCCATGTCGCCGAGAACCTGGTCATAGGTCCGGTTCTCCTTGACGATCAGGAAGACGTGTTTGATCGCCGAGTGCTGGCCGGGCTCGGTCGGGATCGCGACGGTTTCGCCATGCCGCGAGCCACCGCGCGGCGCGTCACTGTGCGGTCGGTCGATCAGCTGGTCCCAGGCGTTGTCGACGAACACCTGGTGTGTGTCGGCGCCGAGCTGCGCGCTCGTCTGCGGCGCGAACGTCGTCACCGTGCCGGTGTCGAGGTACGTCTGGTGCGCCGTCGCGTCGTTCTGCGCCGTACCGTTCTGCACCGCACCGTACGGCGCCCGCGTGCCGATGCCCTTGTCGTTCGTCACGACGACCTGGCCGAGCGGGGCGTCGTACTGGACCGCGACCGGGTACCAGTCCGTGGGGATCAGGCCGGCGTAGGCGAGCGGCTTGTCGGCGCCGTCGTAGCGGTACTGCGCGATCGCGTTGTCGC
The DNA here is from genome assembly GCA_030840525.1 of Frankiaceae bacterium. GTDB lineage: Bacteria > Actinomycetota > Actinomycetes > JAFAQI01 > JAFAQI01 > BP-197. The sequence goes on along the minus strand of JAVEEI010000190.1, from coordinate 2,308 downwards.
GCCCGATGCTCACGAGCAACGTGTGCGGGTCGGACATGCTGATCGCGTTCGGGTAGCTGCCGACCGTCGAGCCCGGCAGCGGGTTGACGTTTACCGTCTGCGTGACGTGGTCGGTCGTCGTGTTGACCAGCGAGATGCTGTCGTCGTTGGAGTTGGCGACGAACAGCGTGCCGTCCTTGCCGAGGTACTCCGCGGTGGGCTGCAGCCCGACGGCGACCGTGCCGGCCAGCTTGCCCGCGCCGAGGTCGACGACGGACAGCGTGCCGGTGTTCGCCGCGCCGGTGACCGGGTCGGCCACGAGCGGCGTGCCGTCGCTGAGGTTGGTGAACTCGCCCGGTTTGGCCGCCCGGCCACCCTCGTCGGACACGAACGCGCGGTTGCCGACGAGCACGACCTGGCGCGGTGCGTTGCCGACCGGGATCTGCGCCGTCAAGGCGTTGGTGGCGGTGTCGATCACGCCGAGCGCGTTGACACCGTTGAGGGCGACGTACAGCTTGGTCCCGTCCGGCGAGAGGGCCATGCCCGACGGCAGGTCGTCCGCTCCCGTCTTCGGGTCGGTGAGCTTGATCGTGGTGGGGTTCGGAGCGAGCAGCCCGTCGGCGAGCACGGTGTAGCGCAAGATGTCCGCGGCTTGCGACACCCACAACGTGGAGCCGTCGGCCGAGTAGAGCGGGCCGTCGGCGGCGAGGTTGTCGTCGCCTTGGCCGAGTCCGACCTGCTGCAGCACCTTGCCCGAGGTGAGGTCGAGGATCGTGACCATGCTCGCTTCGATGTGCGTGAGCGCGGCGAGCTTCGTCCCGTCGGGGCTGATCGTGCTCGACAGCAGCCGGCCGTCGTCGACGAGGTAGCGCTGCCCGACCGGCGTGATCCGCTGGTTCGTCGGCAGCAGTAGCCCGTGCCCGTTGTCCTGGCCGACCTGGTCGGTGCCGAAGCCGCCGTCGGCGATGGCCAGCCCGGCCAGCGTCGAGAACAGCGCCATCGCGGTGGTGAGCAAGAACATTCGGCGGCGGGATCGCGGACGAGGTACGTGACGCAGCATCGTGAGTCCCCTCTTCGGCTCGACGCCCGCAAGCTACGAGTCGAACAGGAACGGATATGCGGCTTTTGCGCGAACTGTCTGCGGCGAGAGGTTGAACGCTTTCGTCTCAGCGGAAGCGCTGTTGCGCGGCCTGCTTGGAGATGTCGTACACGCGGCCGATCTCGGTCCACGTGACACCGTGAGTACGAGCGTCGCGCACGACGTCGCGCTCGAGCGTGCTCGCTGCTTCTTGCAAGACTCGCACCGTGGCGATCCGTCGAACCGGGTCGCTCGTGTCGGCCAAGCTCGCCAGCGCCTTGACGATGAGCTTCTCCAGCTTGCGCGTACTCACCCGTCAAGGTTACATTGACGCCGTAGCGTCAACCTTTCGTTGACGGAGCGAGGAGGGAGCGCACGATGGCCAAGAAGAAGAACGACAAGAAGGGGAAAAAGGGCAAGAAGAAGAAGTAGCAAGGACGTGACGGTGGGGAGCGGCGCTGGTGGCCGCTCCCCACCTCGCTTTTACCGCCTCGACATCATCAAGGCGCGCCTGTTTCCCTGCTGTTCACGCAGGGTGGGAACTCCGCTTTCATGCCACGAGCTCAGTCATCTTTCACGATTGACGAGTCTGCGCAGCTCCGGTCGATCGAAGAGTCGCTGCTCCGCAGGTTCGGTGCGCAGATCGACCGCGAGGTCATCTGCGCCGAGGTTGCGCGGGCGAGAGCCGAACTGGAGCCCGCCAGGGTGCGATCCTTCGTGCCCGTGCTGGTTCAGCGGCGCGTGACCAACTCACTCCTCGCCAAGGAGCGAGGCCGGTCACCGCGCTGAAGGCCGCCGGGCTTCGCGCGCACGGCGCGGCTCAGTGGGGGTCGCTCGCGTCCTCGGCGTGCGGGCCGGGTGGCGGCGGGGTCGAGTGCGCGCCGTGCACCGCGTGCCACAGGATCCGGTCGAGGACGCGTTGCGGCACCTGGTCGAGCTTGCTGAAGTCCAGCGCTCGCGACGCGGCCGCGTCCGGTGCGTTGGCCGCATTCACCTCGTCCCGTGACTGCGTCGGCACGATCGCGTCGTATGGCGCGGCGTTGGCTGGCGTGGAGGTTAACGCGTCGTACATCGGGACGGCGAGGCCGTCGAACAGGCCCATCGGCTCCATGCCGAGGATCAGCTCCATCGAGTGGACGACCGAGGCGAAGTCGTAGCGGTGCGCCACGACCGTGCCGATGGGTGTGTACGGGCTGATGACCGCGGCGGGGATGCGGTGGGCGTCGACGTGGTCGGCGCCGTCTTGGGAGT
>JAVEEI010000173.1 GCA_030840525.1 Frankiaceae bacterium | reverse complement strand
CGCCAGCGTTCATCCCACCGTGCTCGGCAAGCTTCGTCGGCTTGGCGTAGACGACGCCTTCCTGGACTTCGCCGAAGACGTCCGGGTAGCGGCCGCTGTCGACCGGGACGCCGAAGAACTTCGCGGCGTCACTCCCGGCCCAGATCCGGGCGAGCCCCGAGTGCTGGACGGTGACCGCGTTCAGGTCGACGTCGAAACCCTGAGCGGTGTGGTTCCACAGGTAGTTCTTGACGAAGTCGCACGCGGCTTGCGAGTTGTCGGACAGGTACGACTGCCACAGGTCGTCGTCGGTGCCGGCGACGACAAGGCTCGGGTTGTCCGGGTGCGTCTGCGCCCAGGCGGCGTTGATCGCGCTGATGATCGGGCCGTCCTTGACGGTGACGAGCTTGCTCGGATCCTGCGGCGACTGGCCGTGCTTGGCCGTGACGATGATCGTCGTCGAGCCGGTGAGGCCGCTTTGGTGGATGTGCGAGACCATCCGGCCGAGCTGAGCGTCGACGTAGTCGAGGGCGCTCGAGAGGACCGGTCCCGGAACGAGCTTGCCGTTGACCCACCGGTAGCCGCCCGGCTCCGGAGTGCTGGTGGTGTAGTTGCCGTTCGCGTCCGGACCGATCAGGGTGGCCGGTGTCATGCGGATCTTCTCTGCGACCGAGACGGCCTGGAAGTTCATCCCGAAGATCGCCGGCGTGCCGACGTGCGTGGTGCCGGAGTGGTCGAGGCCGGCGATCTCGTTCAACACGGCCTGGACCTTGTAGCCGTCGTACTGCTTGGTGGCGGCTTCGATGTGCGCCCAGTCGTCGTCCTGCGGGTACGGCGTCCCGTTGGGCTCGACCGCCTGCGAGTCGATCTCCGGACCGAAGTAGTCGTCGATGCTTCGGCCGTTCGAGCCAGGCCCGTTGAACGACAGGTAGACGGCGTGCTTGTCCGACCACGCGGTGCGCAGCCCGGCGTCGTGGATGACCTGGAAGACCGTGTTGTCGCGCAGGTAGTCCCACGGCATGATGCTCTTGCAGTCGGCCGGGTCGACCGGGAACGTCGCGACGTTGAACGACGAAGCGTTGTTCGTGAGGCGCAGGATCGCGGCCGGGTTGGTGTCGGCGCCGTTGGGGAAGATCGAGCCGTTCTCGTCGAACGACGGGAACGCGCCGTTCGCCGGGTCGATGAAGTCGCTGACAGCTGGCAACGCGTCGTCCGGCGAGTCGTAGATGGCGTCGCCGCCGGTGGCCGGCTGACCGGGGGTGCAGGGAGCGCCGGCCTCGTCGACCTGGTGGCTGTACGCGACGTCGTAGAAGACGCCGGTCGACGCGGGGTTGCCGCCGGTCATCAGCGCGGTGCCGCCGGGGTCGGAGTCGGACGGGTTGGAGGCCGCTGCGTTGGTGTACTCGGCGCCGGAGTGGGTCAACTTCGCAAGCGTCGAGCTCGGGTGGTTGGCGACGTACCAGTCGAGATCGCTCTGGTGCATGCCGTCGACCGAAATCAGCAAGACGTGCTGCTGCACCTTGGCGGCATGAGCCGCCACCGTTCCGCCCACGAGCGACGTCATCGTCGTGCCGAGAGCGGCGGCAGAGAGAACGGCTGACTGAAGAACGCGGCGGCGATTCACGTTCGCCGTTCTACGGGCAGCACTGGAACCGGCGGCGGCGCCAACACGAACAATGGGCAAACGTCGAGCCAACCCGGTTCTTGGGTCCGCACGTCCGGCTCGCGGGAGCTACGCGGCTCGCGTCAGCGCGGAAGCTCGTCGGCGAGGATCGCGTGCAGGTGCTCGTCGTGGTAGTCGCCGTCGGCGTAGCGGAACGACAGACGCAGCTCGCCTTCGAGGCGGAACCCCGCGCTCGTCGCTACCCGGCACGACACGATGTTGGTCACGGCATGGAAGAGATAGACGCGGTGTAGCGAAAGACGGCCGAAAGCGTAGCGCGTCGCGGCCTGCACCGCGCGCGTCGCGTAACCGCGCCCGCGGTCGCTCGGTACGACGAAGTAGCCGATCTCGGCATCGAGTTGGTCGGCGTCGATGCGGTGCAAGGACACGGACCCGACCAGGTCGCCGCCGCGGCTGAAGACGCCCCACGACGCGTGCACGCCGTCGCTCCAGTCGTTGCGCCGCTCGACCCACGCCGAGACCCCGGCCTCGTCGACGGCACCCGGGTTCCATCGCGCGATCTCGGGGTCGGCGAACGCCTCGGCGAGTCGGGCAATGTCGGCAGGCCGAAACGGCGCGAGCACGACCTCCCCCGCCTCGACCACCTCAGCTTCGGGCGGGACCAAGCTCACGGACGGCACCTTACGCAGTCACTTCCGGCGCGCGCCGGGACGCCCTTCGATCGACGCCGCAACATGTTCGTAGCAGTCCCGCAAGTTGCTGTTGACACTGCGAGCGCACGATCAGTGCATGGCGACGTACTTTCTCATCCAGAGCGACTCCGGCCAGGCCGACACGGTCGCCGATCTGGTGTCGGGGCTCCCCGGCGTGCTTTCCGCTGCGGTGACGACTGGTCCGTACGACGTTGTCGCCGAGGTGTCACCAGCGCACGGGCGGGAGAAGCAGCTTCGGGCGGCGGTCCGGCTGGTGCCCGGGTTGTGTCGACTGTGTGTGTGCCAAGGTCCCGCCGCACGCAGGACGTCGGCGGTCGCGTCATGAGCATGATCGAGCTGAGAATCGAGCTGCCCGACCACCCGGGTGCGCTGGCGGCGGTCGCGCGCGAGCTCGCGCGGCTGGAGATGAACGTCGTCGAGATCGCGATCCACGAAGTGGACGGCTCGAGGGCGGTCGACGAGATCATCGTCTCCACTCGCCATGACCTCGACCGGGGCTTGCTCGTCACAGCACTTGCCGCCGCCGGGGCGGAGCTGCTGTCGGCCCGGTCGTGCCAGGTCCGGCTCGATCCCGTGGTTGCGTCCATGACGTGGCTGGCCGAGTCGGTCGACCGTCCGCACGACCGGCAAACGCTCGCCTGCGGCATCCAGGCCGTCACCGGCATCGATGACGTCCAGCTCGTGCCGGCGGCGGTCGCCGCGGACTGTGACGTCTGCACTGCGGCGATCCGCCGCGGCCGACCGGTCGTGCAGCGAGTCGCGGAGGTGCCGGAGTTCGTCGCGGGTGCCGCCGCCGGCCCCCGATGGCTCCTCGCGGCGCCGGACGGGCCAGACCCTCAATGGGTGGTGGTCGCGACCCGCGCGTTCTCGGTGCGGTTCACGGCTACCGAGGTCCGCCGGCTGAGCGCGATCCTCGACAGTCGACGGCACCTCCTGCGCGCCGTCGTCGCGGCTGGAGCGTTTTCGTGAGCACTGACCCGGCGTGCTCGGTCACAGTTCGCGCGGTGCCGCGAGGGACCACGCCGGATCCACGCCGCTCATCGTCGTGACTCCTACGCCTACCTGGCGCCGACCCGCACCCGGTGACGGCGGTAGTCGCGAGCAGTAGGTGGGAAGAGCCGAACGACGGCGAGGACGGCACCTACGCCGATGGCCGCGGCGAGAATGCCACCGGCGATGTCGAGGGGATAGTGAATCCCGTCGTAGACGCGGGCGAACCCGATCAGTAGCGCCAGCGGGATCAGCGCCATCCCCCACCGTCGGGACAGGAACGCGGTGACCGCGAGCGCCACACCGAACCCGGCAGTGGCGTGATCGGACGGGAACGACTGTCCCGCGGCGTGGCTGACCAGCTGGTGCACATGGTGTGTCTGAAACGGCCGCTTCTCCGCATGCACGGCCGCTTCGAGCAAGCCGACGACGAACGTCAAGGCGAGCGCCGCCGCTGTGGCGATCACCGGCCGCCAATGGCGACGCAGGACCTCACGCACGCACAGGGCCGCGACGACGACAAACACGACGACGATCAGGTACTTCGCCGCGAACTTCATGACCGCGTCGACGACCCGGTTGCCGGACAGGTCGTTGATCGCGCGGAACAGCCCGTAGTTCAACGCCGCGCTCGACTCATACCGGCGTAATCGGAAGACCGAAGTGCCGCAGCCGGTGCGGCAGGTCTTGGTGCAGCCACCGGGCGACGCCGTGCGGAGCCACCGACACGATGATCTCGTGGAACGGTTCGTTGTGAAGCGTTTCTTCGACGGCGTCCATCGGGTCGTGCCGGATCGACACCGACCCGATGACCTTGCCACCGGCGGCCTTCTCGATGGCAGGCGTCGCCTGCTCGAGGACCCCCTCGGCTTCCTCGGCTTTGTCGTGCCGCTCCGGGTGGAGCAGGTGCACCTCGGCCTGTGCAGGGTTCGGGACGATCAGCCGGAACCGTGCCGGCCCCTGCTTCGCGCGTTGTTCAATGGCCCGGAGGAGCTCCGGGGTCGCGCCGGTGCGGTCGGAGATGACGAGGACCCGCCGTACGGCGCTGTCGTCGATCGACGGGAGCAGCTCACCGACGCCGGCCGCCGAGGGTGCGCCCGGCCGGTGCGCGTACACCTCCTCGATGACATCCCGCTTGGTGATCGTCAGGTAGACGACGGTGAGGAGGATCGCGGCGAGGAACAGGACGCTGGTGCCGAAGGTACCCAGGCCGAGGCCGCCGTCGGCGTGGCTCGAGCCGAGGTAGTCGCCGATGTTCGCGCCCAGCGGGCGGGTGAGGATGAACGCGATCCAGAACGACAGCACGGGGCCGGCGCCGAACCGCCACGCGACCAGTACGGCGAGGATGAGCGCGGCCGGCAGAATCACCGACGGGCCAGGACCCCACCCGGTCAGCTCGAGCGTCCAGTCTCCCGCGGCTGTGCCGAGCGCGAACGTCACCAGCACGGTCAGCCAGTAGAAGCTCTCGCGCGGCGTGGTGACGATGGTGTGAATGGACAGCGTGCGCTCGCGCAGCCACCAGACTCCGAACACGAGGATCAACAGCGCGGTGAAGACCGTCGTACTGATCCACAAAGCGACGCCGTGCGCGTCGGTGAGATTGTCGGTGAGCAACGTGCCGACCACGCTGACGAGGACGACGACGGACCAGTAGACCGGCGGTACATAGCGTCGTAGCGCGAACTGGGCGACCAGCACGACGACCAACGCGGCCGAGAACACGAGCGTGGTGTTCGTCAGCCCGAAACCGAGAGTCTCGTTGATGTAGTCGGCGAAACTTTCGCCGACCGTCGTACAGAGGATCTTGATGACCCAGAAGTACACGGTGATCTCGGGAACCTTGTTGAGCATCTGCCGGCCGCGAAACGCGGTCGGTGCATCGTGGGTGGTGGTTGTCGTCACGGCGACGACCCTAGCCGATGCTTCTACATGTTGTAGAAGGAGCTAGGCTGAGCGGGTGCGGCGAGCCCCCGGAGAGCTGGAAGCCGAGGTCCTCGCCGCGTTGTGGGCCGCCGACCGGCCGTTGACCGCCGCCGAGGTGCAGGCCGGGCTCGGCGGAGAGCTCGCGGCCACGACGGTCGTCACGATCCTGACTCGGCTGATGGGCAAGGGCCGAGTCGAGCGGGTACGCACGGCCGGCGAGCGCGTGTACCGGTACGCCGCCACTCGCGAGCACGCGGAGTACGCCGCCGACCAGATGCTGGCATTTCTCGGTTCCGGCGAGGACCGGCGCGCCGTCCTCGCCCGGTTCCTCGGGCGGCTGTCGGCAGCCGACCGCCGGGCGATGGTGCAGATGTTGCGGCGACAGCGGTGACCGCCGGGGAGTGGGTGGCGCCCGCGCTCGCCGTACTGCTCGTCGCCGCGTTCGGCGTGACCGTCGACGGGTGGACCCGCCACGTCCACCCGGCCCTCGGAGCACGACTGCTGCTCGCCACCTCCGCACTCGCTTCCGCGGCGCTACTCGGGACGCTGGCAATGCTCGCCTTGCCATTGGTCGGTCAGAACGACGCGCTCGCGGACTACGCACGTTGGTCCGAGGCGGTGTTCGCCAGGAGTAGCAGTTCCGGCCGCGTGGTCGCACTCGCCGCGGGTGTGTCGCTGGCGGTCGTGATAGTCCGCGCGGCTCGGGAGATTCGCGGCCAGCAGCGCGCCACCGGTACGGCGGAGTCGTTTCGTCGGGCTGTTGGCGCCTCTCGCGGCGAGGTGGTGATCACTGCCGACGAGAGTCTCGACGCGATGGCGTTGTCGAGTGGTGTGATCGTGCTCACGAGCGGCCTGGTCCGCGCGCTCGACGCCAGCGAGCGCCGGGCGGTCCTCACCCACGAGCGCGCGCACGTGAGTTTCGGCCATCACCGGTACCGGCAGCTTGGGCGTCTGCTCGCGGCGCTCAACCCGCTGCTGTCCCGCGTACCGAACTGTCTCGACTACCTCACCGAGCGTTGGGCCGACGAGGAAGCAGCCCGGGCGACATCGCGCGCCACCACGGCATCGGCACTCGAGCGGACCGCGCTGCTGTCGGCGCCCAAGCCGCCACGTGCACGTACGGCGATGCACGCAACCGCCGTCGCCGTGGAGTTGCGCGTCCGGGCGCTCCGCGCGCACCCTCCTGCGCTGCGCTGGTCACGGCTGCTCACGCCGCTGCTGATCGTGTTCGCCTTGATGCTCGTCACGCTCATGGTCAGCGAGCGCACGATCGACGTACTGCAGCTGGCCGGCGCGTTCGGCGACTAGGCGCGCCGCAGGACCTTAGGCGGTCGCCGTGCCCTGTACCGGCTTCCCAACACCGGGGCCGGCGGCGGCGCCGCTCATTCTCCAGGAGTGAGACCCGATACGCACCCGCGTCTCACGAACGCCGCGACATCCGGGGTGCGTCGGGCTACGGTTGAGTCGGTCGGCTTCCGCGGCCGCTCGTGAATGGAGCCCGGTGTCCTCTCCCGCGTATACCGAGGCCTTGCGTGTCCTCAGCCGCGGCGTCGACACCGATCTGGACGCGGCGCTGCTCGCCGCGCTCGAGCCGGTCAACGGCACCGATCCGGTCGTGTACCTGGCTGATTTCGCTCATCGCATGCTGATCCCCGTGCCGCGCTCGGCCGGTCGAAGCGATGTCGCCGACGAGGAGATCTCGTCGACGATGCCCGGGCGCGCGTTCGTCACCCGCAAGCCGGTCAGCGCCGAACGCGCCGACGGCTTCCGGGTCTGGGTGCCGCTGATCGAAGGAACCATGCGCACCGGCGTCCTCGCGGTCACCGTGCCGCTCGTCGATGACGAGACGCTCGCAGACGTCGAGATGGTCGGCGTCTTTGCCGGACTGGCACTCGCGGCAAGGGCCCCGCTGAGTGACTTGTCGCACCTGGCCCGCCGCGGGCGCACGATGTCCCTGGCCGCCACGATGCAGTGGAGCCTGATGCCGCCGCTCGCCGCGGCTACGGAGCGGGCGGCTATCGCGGGAGTTCTCGAGCCCGCCTACGACATCGCCGGGGACGGCTTCGATTACGCCATCAACCCCGACGCGATCGAGTTCGCGATCCTTGACGGTATGGGACACGGGGTGGCCTCGAGCATGCTCACCGGCCTGGCGATCGGCGCCTACCGACACTCGCGTCGGGAGGGTGCCTCGCTACCGGAGGTCCACAACGCTATCGAGCGAGCGATCTTCGGGCAGTACGACGGCGAAGCCTTCGCTACCGGCATCATCGGCCGGCTGTCCACGGCCACCGGCGAGCTCGACTGGTCGTGCGCCGGGCACCCGGCACCGCTGCTGCTGCGCGAGCGCCGCGTCATCGGGGAGCTGGACTGTGCTCCGGCCCTGCCGTTCGGGCTCGGCGACGAGCAACCCGTCTCGGTCGGTCTGCATGCGCTCCAGCCCGGCGACGCCGTCCTCCTCTACACCGACGGCGTGGTCGAAGCGAGAACCATGACAGGCGAAGAGTTCGGGCTGGAGCGCCTGATCGACGTGTTCGAGCGGGAGGCAGCGAGCGGCCGAGCGGGCGAGGAGCTGCTCCGGCGGGTCGTGCGGGCAGTGCTGGACTATCAGACAGACGAGCTCAGAGACGACGCGACGATGATGCTCGTCGAGTGGATCGGTACGACGGACCGCCTCGACACCGACGTGCCGGCGCAACGGCCTGAACTGACGCTCTCCTAAGCAGCCGCCGGCGACTCGGCGTGACGGGTGGATCGCACCGCCGCGGGTTCATGCAGTCGAGCGCATGCACGCCTCGGAGATCGACCCCAGAGCATTTCCGATCCGACGCCAGAACCGGGCCATTGGAGATGCCGTCGCCCGCCATTCCAGTTCCGCGTTCAGCGACTGCCGTGAGACCCCGAGAACCCCTTCGCGGTCCTGCACCCGCCGGAGCATGCCCGGCGGGATGCCTCGCAGCCGGGTGACCGGGACTCCGAGCGCGGCGGCGGCTCCGTCCAGATCGAGCCAGTCGCTCGCATCCGCCACAGGAACGCCCGCACGCTCGAACCGTTCATCCAGGCGGTTGAGGCATCGGTCGACTCGCCGCAACCGCTCGCGCATCACCACATGCTCAGCATCGCGCAGGCCGCGTCGAGAACGGCACCTATTAGTCTGCCGCCAAGGCGGACTTCGGTGCCGGGCAGAAGAACGGCACCTATTAGTCTGCCGCCAAGGCGGACTTCGGTGCCGGGCAGAAGAACGGCACCTATTAGTCTGCCGCCAAGGCGGACTTCG
>JAVEEI010000158.1 GCA_030840525.1 Frankiaceae bacterium | reverse complement strand
GGTCGAACCCGCGCCACAGGCCGGCGAACATCTCGCGGCTGACGATGCCGTGCAGCTTGGCCACGCCGTTGCGCCGCTGCGCCATCCGCAGCCCCATGTGCGCCAAGTTGAACACGTTCGGGTCCTCTTCGGCGCCGAGCTCGAGGATGCGCTCGACCGGCACGCCCTTCGCCGAGTTGCCGCCGCCGAAGTGGTGCTCGATCAGCTCGCGCGGGAACCGGTCGATGCCCGCGGGCACCGGCGTGTGCGTCGTGAAAACCGTGCCGGCGCGGACGGCGCCGAGCGCCTCGTCGAGGTCGAGGCCGTGCTCCTCGGTGAGCTCGCGAATCCGTTCCAGGCCGAGGAATCCCGCGTGCCCCTCGTTGGTGTGGAACACCTCCGGTTCGACATGGCCGGTCTGCAGGCAAAACGCGCGGATCGCCCGCACGCCGCCGACGCCGAGCAGCATCTCCTGCTGCAACCGGTGGTCGGTGCCGCCGCCGTACAGCCGGTCGGTCACCTCACGCTCGGCCGGCGCGTTGTCCTCGATGTCGGAGTCGAGCAGCAGCAGCGGGACCCGGCCGACCTGCGCCTGCCAGACCTGCGCCTTGAGCGTCCGGTCGTCGGGGAGGCCGACGCTCACCCTGACCGGCGCGCCCTCCTCGTCGCGGAGCAGCAGCAGCGGCAGGCCGTTGGGGTCGATCGGTGGGTAGCGCTCCTGCTGCCAGCCGTCGGCCGACAGGCTCTGCTTGAAGTAGCCGCGGCGGTAGAGCAGGCCGACGCCGAGGATCGGCACGCCGAGGTCGCTCGCGGCCTTCAGGTGGTCGCCGGCCAGGATGCCGAGGCCGCCGGAGTACTGCGGCAGGACCTCGGTGATGCCGAACTCCGGCGAGAAGTAGCCGATCGCCTGCGGCACGTTGTCGAGGCCTTGGTACCAGCGCGGCTGGCTCAGGTAGTCCTGCAGGTCGTCCCACGCGTCTTGCAGCCGTCTGAGGAAACGCCGGTCCTTGGCGAGCGCGGCCATCCGGTCGGAGCCGACCTCGCCGAGCAGCCGGACCGGGTCGTGCCCGACGGCGTCCCACGTGTCGGGGTCGACCGACTCGAACAGGTCGAGTGACTCGGGATGCCACGACCAGCGCAGGTTGAGCACGAGGTCGCCGAGGGGCAGCAGCGGCTCCGGCAACGCGGCGCGGACGGTGAACCGGCGCAGGGCTCTCACGCCGGGGACCTTACCGACTCTTTCGTGATCATGGCATTCGCAGCATCTTTGGGCGTGATCATGGCGTTCGCAGCCGGCAAACGCCAATATCACCGGCCGCCGGAGTTTGTCGGCGGGGCTTGGGTAGGTTCGGACACGATGATCGGACGCAATACTGTCACGGACGTTCGGCCCGTCGTCGAGTGCGGGCGCTGGCCGGCCAAGTCCGCGGTCGGCGAGACCGTGCCGATCACGGCGACCGTCTTCCGCGAGGGCCACGACGCGGTCGCCGCCGACGTCGTCGTCACCGCGCCCGACGGTACGAAGCAGCCGTTCAACCGGATGCGCAAGCTCCCCGACGTCGGCATGACCGACCGGTGGACCGCCGACGTACGCGTCGACCGCGAGGGCGTCTGGACGTTCGCGGTCGAGGCGTGGTCGGACCCGATCGGCACCTGGCGGCACGACGCCGAGATCAAAGTCCCGCTCGGCCAGGACGTCGACCTCGTCTGCGAGACCGGCGCGCGGCTGCACGAGCGCGCCGCCAAGGCCGCGCCGAAGGCGAGCCGGCCCGCCATCCTCAAGGCCGTCGAGGCGTTACGCGACGCCGACCGCTCCCCCGAAGACCGGATCGCGCCGGCGCTCGACCGCGACCTCGTCGCCGTCGTCGACACCCACCCCGTCCGCGAGCTCGTCACCACCAGCGAGACGTACGAGCTGTACGTCGAGCGCGAGCGGGCCCGGTTCTCCGCGTGGTACGAGCTGTTCCCGCGATCCGAAGGGGCGAGCCTCGACCCGCCGCGGTCGGGGACGTTCACGACGGCGGCGAAGCGGCTGCCGGCCATCGCGGCGATGGGGTTCGACGTCGTCTACCTGCCGCCGATCCACCCGATCGGCACCGCCTACCGCAAGGGCCGCAACAACACGCTGACGCCGGAGCCCGGCGACCCGGGGTCGCCGTGGGCGATCGGCGCGGCCGAAGGCGGCCACGACGCGATCCACCCCGACCTCGGCACGATCGAGGACTTCGACGCGTTCGTCGCGGCCGCCCGCGACAACGGGCTGGAGGTCGCGCTCGACCTCGCCTTGCAGTGCTCGCCGGACCACCCGTGGGTCACGGAGCACCCGGAGTGGTTCACCGTGCGGGTCGACGGGTCGATCGCCTACGCCGAGAACCCGCCCAAGAAGTACCAGGACATCTACCCGCTCAACTTCGACACCGACTACGTCGGCATCCGGGCCGCGGTCAAGGCCGTCGTCGACCACTGGATCGACCACGGCGTCCGCATCTTCCGGGTCGACAACCCGCACACGAAGCCGGTCGCGTTCTGGGAGTGGCTGATCGCCGAGGTCCGCAAAGACCACCCGGACGTCGTCTGGCTGGCGGAGGCGTTCACCAAGCCGCCGATGATGCACATGCTGGCGAAGGTCGGCTTCACCCAGTCGTACACGTACTTCACCTGGCGCAACGAGCGCTGGGAGCTAGAGGAGTACCTCACCGAGCTGTCGACCGAGACCGTCGACTTCCTGCGGCCCAACTTCTTCGTCAACACGCCGGACATCCTGCACGCGTACCTGCAGTACGGCGGCCCGCCCGCGTTCCACATCCGCGCCGTGCTCGCCGCCACGATGTCGCCGTCGTGGGGCGTCTACTCCGGCTACGAGCTCTACGAGCACGTCGCGGTGAAGCCGGGCAGCGAGGAGTACCTCAACTCGGAGAAGTACCAGTACCGGCCGCGCGACTGGGACGCCGCCGAACGCACGGGCAACACACTGGCGCCGCTGCTGACGAAGCTCAACGCGACCAGGCGCGCGCACCCCGCGCTGCGGCAGCTTCGCAACCTGCGCTGGCACGACGCCGACAACGACCAGATCATCGCTTTCTCCAAGCGCGACAACGACGACTGCGTGCTCGTCGTCGTCAACCTCGACCCGCACAGCGTCCGCGAGGCGACCGTGCACGTCGACGTGGCCGCCCTCGGCCTCGACCCCGACGAGACCTACACCGTGCACGACGAGCTCTCCGGCAACACCTGGGTCTGGGGCGAGCGCAACTACGTCCGGCTCGACCCGTTCGTCCAGCCGGCGCACGTGTTCGTCGTACGGCGGACAGCGGGATGAGCGCGCAACCGTACGAGCAGCGGGTCGTCGACGGCATCGAGGAGCCGCGCGAGCCCGACTGGTACAAGCGCGCGGTGTTCTACGAGGTGCAGGTCCGCGGCTTCCACGACAGCAACGGCGACGGCACCGGCGACCTGCGCGGCCTCACGCAGAAGCTCGACTACCTGCAGTGGCTCGGCGTCGACTGCGTCTGGCTGCTGCCGATCTACGAGTCGCCGCTGCGCGACGGCGGCTACGACATCGCCGACTACCTCCAGGTGCTGCCGGAGTTCGGCGACCTCGGCGACTTCGTCGAGCTGATCGACGCCGCGCACCGTCGCGGCATGCGCATCATCGCCGACCTCGTCATGAACCACACCAGCGACCAGCATCCGTGGTTCCAGGCCTCCCGCTCCGACCCGCACGGGCCGTTCGGCGACTTCTACGTGTGGTCCGACGAGGGCGAGGCCTACAAGGACGCGCGGATCATCTTCATCGACACCGAGACGTCCAACTGGACGTGGGACCCGTTGCGGCAGCAGTACTTCTGGCACCGCTTCTTCTCCCACCAGCCCGACCTCAACTTCGAGAACCCGGCCGTGCAGGACGCGATGCTCGAGGTGCTGCGGTTCTGGCTCGACCTCGGCATCGACGGCTTCCGGCTCGACGCGATCCCCTATCTGTTCGAGGAGGAGGGGACCAACTGCGAGAACCTGCCGCGCACGCACGAGTTCCTCAAGCGGGTGCGCAAAGAGGTCGACACGCTCTACCCCGACAAGGTGCTGCTCGCCGAGGCCAACCAGTGGCCGGCCGACGTCGTCGAGTACTTCGGCAGCGGCGACGAGTGCCACATGGCGTTCCACTTCCCGGTGATGCCGCGCATCTTCATGGCGGTACGGCGGGAGCAGCGCTACCCGATCTCGGAGATCATGGCGCAGACGCCGGAGATCCCGGACAACTGCCAGTGGGGCATCTTCCTGCGCAACCACGACGAGCTGACGCTCGAGATGGT
>JAVEEI010000149.1 GCA_030840525.1 Frankiaceae bacterium | reverse complement strand
GCGGAAACGCCTCGAACGTCACAGTCAACGGCGGAGGAGGTCGGCCATGAGGCGCGCGGCTTCGGACGGCGTCTTGCCGACCCGTACGCCGACCGCCTCGAGCGCTTCCTGCTTGGCCGCGGCCGTGCCGCTCGACCCGGAGACGATCGCGCCGGCGTGGCCCATCGTCTTGCCCTCCGGCGCGGTGAAGCCGGCGACGTAGCCGACGACCGGCTTCGTCACGTTGGCCTTGATGAACTCGGCCGCGCGCTCCTCGGCGTCGCCGCCGATCTCGCCGATCATCACGATCGCGTCGGTCTCGTCGTCGTCCTGGAACGCGGCGAGGCAGTCGATGTGCGTCGTACCGATGACCGGGTCGCCACCGATCCCGACGCAGGTCGAGAAACCGATGTCGCGGAGCTCGTACATCATCTGGTAGGTCAGCGTGCCGGACTTGCTGACCAGGCCGATGCGGCCGGGCTTGGTGATGTCGGCCGGGATGATGCCGGCGTTGGACTTGCCGGGCGAGATGAGGCCCGGGCAGTTCGGGCCGACGATCCTCGTGCCGCCGCGCTCGCGCGCGTAGTTGAAGAAGTACGCCGAGTCCTGCACCGGAATGCCTTCGGTGATGACGACGAGCAGCGGCGTCTCGGCGTCGATCGCTTCGAGCGCGGCGTCCTTCGCGAACGCGGGCGGCACGAAGACGACCGACACGTCGGCGCCGGTCTCCTTGCGCGCCTCCTCGACCGTCGCGAACACCGGAATGCCGTCGACGTCGCTGCCGGCCTTGCGCGGGTTGACGCCGCCGACGACGTTGGTGCCGGACGCGACCATGCGTCTGGTGTGCTTGGTGCCTTCGGCGCCGGTGATCCCCTGCACGATCACCTTGCTCGACTCGGTCAGCCAGATCGCCATCAGGCAGCGCTCCCGGTGGTGTGTGCCAGCTCGGCGACGCGGTCGGCCGCGCCGTCCATCGTGTCGACCTGCTCGACGAGCGGGTGAGCCGCCTCGCTGAGGATGCGCCGGCCCTCGGCCGCGTTGTTTCCGTCGAGCCGTACGACGAGCGGCTTGGTCAGGCTCTCGCCGCGACTTTCCAGCATTTGCAACGCTTGCACGATGCCGTTGGCGACGGCGTCGCAGGCCGTGATGCCGCCGAACACGTTGACGAACACCGACCGTACGGCCGGGTCCGACAGGATGATCTCGAGGCCGTTGGCCATGACCTCGGCGGACGCGCCGCCGCCGATGTCGAGGAAGTTGGCCGGCTTGACGCCGCCGTGCTTCTCGCCGGCGTACGCGACGACGTCGAGGGTCGACATGACTAGCCCGGCGCCGTTGCCAATAATGCCGACGACGCCGTCGAGCTTGACGTAGTTGAGCCCCTTCTCCTTCGCGCGGACCTCGAGCGGGTCGGTCGCGGAGTTGTCGCGGTAGGCGTCGTGCACGTCCTTGTGCCGGAAGTCGGCGTTGTCGTCGAGGGTGACCTTGCCGTCGAGCGCGAGCACGCGGTCGTCCGGCGTACGGACCAGCGGGTTCACCTCGACGAGCGTCGCCTCTTCGGCGGTGAACACCCCCCACAGCTTTACGACGACGTCGATCGCCTCGTCGCGCACGGCCGCCGGGAGGTTGCCGGCCTCGACGATCTCGCGCGCCTTCGCCGCGTCGACCCCCGCGACCGGGTCGACGGGTACCCGCGCGAGCGCGTCCGGCTTCTCGACCGCGAGCTGCTCGATCTCCATCCCGCCCTCGGCCGAGCACATCGCGAGGTAGGCGCGGTTGGCGCGATCGAGCAGGAAGGAGAAGTAGTACTCCTCGCCGATGTCGGCGGCCTCGGACACCAGCACGGTGTGCACCGTGTGGCCCTTGATGTCCATGCCGAGGATCGCGCGGGCGTGCTCCTCGGCTGCGGCGGCGTCGGGCGCGAACTTGACGCCGCCGGCCTTGCCCCGGCCGCCGGTCTTGACCTGCGCCTTGACCATGACCGGCCCGCCGCCGAGTTCCTCGGCCGCCGCCCGCGCCTGCTCGGGCGTGGAGACGACGACTTGTCGCGTGGTCGGTACGGCGTGCTTGGCGAACAGCTCCTTGGCCTGCCACTCGAAGAGGTCCACGGCAGGCGAGGCTACCCACCCCCTCCCGTCGAGTGCGACGAACCTCGTCTTCTGAGGCGCTTAAAGGACGAGGTTCGTCGCACTCGACGAGAAGAGAAAGGGGTGGGGGGTCAGGCGGCGTCGGCGGGCGAGACGTGCGCGCTGACCCACTCGACGATCGCCGTCGTCGTCGTACCCGGGGTGAACACCTCGGCGACGCCCATCTCCTTGAGTGGCGCGATGTCGGCGTCGGGCACGATGCCACCGCCGAAGACGACGATGTCGGTCGCGTCGCGCTCCTTCAGCAGCTCGATCACCCGCGCGAACAACGTCATGTGCGCGCCGGACAGCACGGACAGGCCGATGGCGCGGGCGTCCTCCTGGATCGCCGTCTCGACGATCTGCTCGGGCGTCTGGTGCAGGCCGGTGTAGACGACCTCCATGCCGGCGTCGCGCAGCGCCCTGGCGACGACCTTGGCGCCGCGGTCGTGCCCGTCGAGACCGGGCTTCGCGATCACCACGCGGATCGGCGCTGCCATACCTGCGAGAGTAACCGCCTGTGACGGACTGGCGCGAACCGCTGCTCGGCGGCCTGGCCCCGCTGCCCGACGGCCCCACGAGCGAGGCCGTGCGGGCCGGCGTGTTCGAGCTAGGCGACCAGGCGGTCGTCGGTGCCGTCTGGGACTTCACTGTCCGCGGCGGCAGCTTCGGCGCCGACGAGGCCGACGTCTTCGTCGACGCGGCCCGGCTGGCCGCGCGCGACGGGCTGCCGCTGGTCAGCTTCCTGCGCTCCGGCGGCACCCGGCTCCAGCAGGGGATGCACGCGCTCGTGGGCATCCCGCGCGCGCTGCTCGCACTGCGCGACCTCGCCGCCGCCCGGGTGCCGCACGTCGCGATCGTCGACCAGCCGACGACGGGCGGGGTCTGGGTGATCGCCGCCGCGGCCGACGTACGCCTCGGCGTCGCGGGCGCGACCGTCGGCTTCTCCGGCGCGCGGGCGATCGAGGCCATGACCGGCGTCGCGCTCGGCCCGGGCGCCAACACCGCCGAGTCGGCGCTCGCGGCCGGGCTGGTCGACGACGTCGTCGCGCCCGGGGACGCGCCGGCCGCGCTCGACGCGCTGGTCGCGACCTTGGCGCCGGACCGGCCGGAGCCGCTCGGCCTGCCGGCGCCGGTGCCGGTGCCGGGCCGGCGCGGCTGGGAGCAGGTCGCGCACTCGCGCGAGGTCGGCCGGCTCGACGGCGCGGCGCTGCTCGGGCTGCTGCCCGGCCCGGGCGCCACCCCGGTCCCGCTGCTCGGCGGCGACCACACGGTCGCGGCCGGCGTCGTACGGATCGCCGGCCGGCGGATGGTCGTGGCGGCCGCCGCGGCCCGCCGTACCTCCCGCGTCGGCGCGCCCGGCTACCGGCTGCTGTCCCGCGCGGCCCGGCTGGCCGGCCGGCTCGACGTACCGCTGGTCACGCTCGTCGACACGCCCGGCGCAGACCCGCTGCCGGACAGCGAGCAGGCCGGCGTCGCGACCGTGATCGGGGAGGCGATGAGCGCCGTACTCGACTGCGCCGCGCCGACTGTCTGCGTCGTCCACGGCGAGGGCGGCTCGGGAGGTGCGCTCGCGGCGGCAGTGTGCGACGTCGTCGGCGTGACCCCCGACGGGTGGTTCGCCGCGCTCGGCCCGGAAGGGGCGGCGGCGACGCTGCGCACCACGCCAGCCGAGGCGGCCGACCTCATGCACGTCGCGCCGGGCGACCTGCTCGCCTCCGGGTTCGCCGACGCGATGGCTCCCGCCGAGCCGGACGCGTTGCGCGGCTGGTTGGTCGCGCAGGTCGAGCACGTACGCGCGACCGGCGTACGGCGGGACCGCTGGGCGGCGCGGTTGAACGGAAGTCCGGACGAACGGTGAGGCGATCCGCTAGCGTCCGGTCCGGCATCCGCCGGGCGGCTTCCCCTCGCCACCAGACAGCCGGAGGTCCTGGTTGAAGCGAGTCGTCTCGCGCGTGTCGTCCGGCGTGCGCACGGTGCTGTCCCCTGCCGGCCTGCGCGGTACCGCGGTCGAGCTGGCCTGGATTGCGGCGCACGTCGCGACGTACCCGCTGGGGGTCGCGCAGGAGCGGGAGCGGCGGGCCGAGGACCGGTTCACCCTCGCCGGGCTGCCGCCGGTGCGCCGCGGGCTGCTGATCGGCGACGTCGAGGCGGCCGGTACGCCGATCCTGCTGGTGCACGGGCTGGTCGACAACCGGTCGGTCTTCACCTTCCTGGCGCGGGCGCTGCGCCGGCGGGGGTTCGGCCGGATCGCGACCATGAACTACCACGTGCTCACCCACGACGTCCGCGCGGCCGCGCGGCGGCTCGGCGCGACCGTCGAGGCGATCTGCGCGGAGACCGGCTACGAGCGGATCCACGTGATCGGCCACTCGATGGGCGGCGTGATCGCGCGCTACTACGTGCAGCGGATGGGCGGCGACGCCCGGGTGCACACGCTGGTCACGCTCGGCTCGCCGCACGCGGGCACCCGCGCGGCGCACCTGCTCCCGCGCGGCGTGTGCCGCCAGCTCACCCCGTCGAGCGACATCGTCGCCGACCTCGCCGCCCCGGCGCCGGACTGCCGGACCCGGTTCGTCGCGTTCTGGAGCGACCTCGACGCGCTCATCTCGCCGAAGCGGGCGGCCCGGATCGACCACCCGGACCTCGTCGTACGCAACGTGTTCGTGCCCGGCGTCGGCCACATGTCGCTGCCGATCGACCGCCGGGTCACGCACGAGATCGCCTCGACCCTCGCCCAGCTCGACGTCGCCGGCGGGTCCCGCTCGACGCCGCGTCACCTCCGTGCCGCGTCGGGCTGATCGTCCGGATTTCTTTCCCCCGGGCCGGCAGGAGCCGGCGACGGATACGACGAAGAGCCGCCCGATCACCGCGACGCCGTTTTAGCGCGACCGACAGGGAGCCACGCCAGCCATGACGCCCCGCCGGTGGTTCGTGCTGCCTGCCGCGCTCCGGCCCGCCCTCGCGGTCGCCGTACTCGCCGCGTTCGTCGTACTCACCATCGTGTCCGGGGTTACTGGCCGGGACGGCGGGGTCCGCGTCGCCGCCGCCGCTGCTGCCGCGCCCGCTCGGGCCGCCGCGCACGCGCCGCGTACGGTCGCCCCAGTGCCCGACGTCCGGGCCGCGCTGGCCGTGCTCGGCGGGGAGTCCGAAGCCAGCAGCGTGCGCGCGTCCCGCTCCTCGCGCCGGGTCGCGCTCGCCGTGCTGCCCGCGCACCGCTGGGTGCGCCCGTACGGCGGGGTGTTCTCGTCGCCGTTCGGCTACCGCTGGGGGCGGCTGCACGCGGGCGTCGACCTGGCCGGGCCGTGGGGTACGACGATCTACGCGGCGACATCGGGCTGCATCGAGTACGCCGGCCCGATGTCCGGGTACGGCGAGGTCATGCGGATCCGCGACTGGGACGGCACCGAGACGGTGTACGGGCACATGTCGTCGTTCATCCACACGTCCGGGTGCGTGTCGCCCGGCGAGCCGATCGCGCGGATTGGTGCCGGCGGCGACGCGACCGGCCCGCACCTGCACTTCGAGGTCCGGGTCGGCGGCACCCCGGTCGACCCGGTCCCCTTCCTGGCGAAGCGCGGCGTCTACCTGTAGCCAGCCCCGCCCCGCCCCCCATCGCGTCGAGTGCGACGTTCCTCGTCTTTCCGGCGGCTGAGAAGACGACGAACGTCGCACTCAACGGCAGACGGACCGGAGGTCAAGGCGTTCCCGGCTCGGGGAGTGGTCGATCTGTCGTCGAGGAAGGTGCTGCCGCGGAAGCGGGAAATAGGCAAATGCGTGCGTCGAAGGCAGCGTGAATCAGCACGGCGAGCCACAGGTTGCCTGCGGCAACGACGACCAACCCGAACAAGAAGCCCGCAACCGTCGTACCGATCACACCGATCCATCCTTGGTACAGATGGGCCACTCCGAACAGAAGCGACGCGAGAATCAACGACGAACCCGGGCCGATGCCGGGCACCACTGCAGTTAGCGCGACGGGCAGCACACCGCGGTACAGGAACTCTTCGCTGATGCCCGCGCCGAGGCTGAGGCCCAACCAATAGGCGCGCTCGTGCGCGTTCGACGGGATTAGGGGGGCGACCGGTCGCAGAAGCCGGCGCAACCTGCCCCGGTGAACAAGCATCCCCTGTACCACGACCGCGATGCAGAGCTCGACGGCCACGAGGCCGTTGAGGAGTGCGTGCGCGGTTGTCGTCAGTGACTTCGACGACGTCGCGTTTCCGAAACCGACTGCCGCAGCCGAGGGTCGGATGAGGATGATGGCCAGCCCGACTGCCGCGCAACGAACGGCTTGATTCCGGAAAAATCTGCGGTAACCCACCACTCGAGGTACACGGCCCTCGCGGATGCCGCGCAAGAGGGGCGGGGTTCGCTTGTAGCTTCGCCAGGTGGACCAGAGCACGAACGCGATAACCGCGACGCCCCCTAACCGGGCGAGAACGTCCGGACTACTTTCCCTCCACAACGATGGCATCAGGTGCATCGCATTCGCGAATCCCGCACGGCTCGCAATCTCCCATAACCCGCCACTCCCTCAGCTCAACACGGCTCGGAACCCAGACCCGGACGCCGGCATCGACCGGGAGAAGGGCTACGACGATGAGCGGCACTTTCTCGGCACTATCGGCGCTGAGTGTCGAGCCACTCCCGGCCGTTGCACTACGAATCCTCCGACCGGGCTGAGCTGGAACCCTCCGCCGTCAGCTTGGACCAGCCAGACCAGCCGGTGCCCGAACAACAGAGCAGCACTGGTCGCGGCTGCCATCAGGCCTGCCAACGTATTTCGCGAGGTCGGGCTCGCGCTCGGCGAAGGCGCCGAATCCCGCGATCGTGATGGCCAGACCGGCCGCGTTGGCATCCCAGCCGTCGTCATCGTGCGCAACGTCATACAAACAGTCGGCCAGTGCGCCTATGTTCCGGCCGTCGTAGTCGGGAAAGTTCAACCCCGTCGCGAACGCTTCGTGAAGTGCAATCTCGTCCCAGCTATCAGCGTCAAGGCGAACACGTGTGTACCCGAGATCCTCGAGCTCGGTCTCGGAGTCATCCAGCACTGATGCGCTAACGGTAGAGCGCCATACCGCCGTCGCGCATGAGTGTGAAGTCTGCCGGATGTGTCCACGTCCGAGTCGAATGCCGCCACGGATGCACCGTAGTGCCAGGACTCGCCGATTCGGACGCTGCACAAGAACGCCGGCCGTCCGGCCCGCCATCGCGTCGAGTGCGACGTTCGTCGTCTTTCCGGGGCCCGAGAAGACGCGGTACGTCGCACTCAACGGGGCAGCGGGCAGCGGGCAGCGGACGTCAGAGCTTGGCGAGCGGGGCGTAACGCAGGAGCAGGCGCTTCACGCCGACGTCGCCGCCGAAGTCCACTTCCGCTTCGGCCGACTCGTTCGCGCCCCGTACGGCGACCACGCGGCCGAGTCCGAACGCGTCGTGGTTGACCCGGTCGCCGGCCGCCAGCTCCAGGATCGGCCGAAGCCCCGGCCCGGCCGACCGGCCGCGCCGGTTCGCGCGCTCCACCACCGCCTGCGACGGCGACCCGCCCACGTTGCCTTGCCACTCGACCAGCTCGTCGGGAATGTCGTCGAGGAAACGCGACGCCGGGTTCCACGACGGCGCTCCCCACGACGAGCGCACCAGAGCCCGGGACAGGTGCAGCCAGTGCTCGGCGCGGGTGATGCCGACGTAGGCGAGCCGGCGCTCCTCCTCCAGCTCCTTCGGGTCGCCGAGCGAGCGCATGTGCGGGAACACGCCGTCTTCCATCCCGGTCAGGAAGACGACCGGGAACTCGAGGCCCTTCGCGGTGTGCAGCGTCATCAGCGTCACCATGCCGCCGTCGTCGTCGGCGTCGGGAATCTCGTCGGCGTCGGCGACCAGCGAGACCAGCTCGAGGAAGTCGTCGAGCGTCCCCTCCGGCCGATCGTGCTCGAAGTCGCGCGCCGCCGCGACGAGCTGTTCGAGGTTCTCGATCCGCCCCTCGTCCTGCGGGTCGTCGCTCGCCGACAGCTCGGCGACGTACCGGCTCTTGTCGAGGACCGCTTCGAGGACGTCGCCGGGGGCCGCGCCGCTCGCGACGATCGCGACCAGCTCGTCGAGCATCGTGACGAACTCCTGGATCGCGTTGATGGATCTCGTCGTCAGCCCGGGCGCGTCTTCGGCGCAGCGCAGCCCGTCGAGGAAGCTCAGCCGCTGCCGGTTGGCGTACGCGTCGACCTGCTCAAGCGCGCGGTCGCCGATGCCGCGTTTCGGCACGTTGACGATGCGACGTAACGAGACTTCGTCGAGCGGGTTGACGAGGACCCGCAGGTAGGCGAGCGCGTCGCGCACTTCGCGCCGTTCGTAGAACCGCACGCCGCCGACGACCTTGTACTTCAAGCCGACCCGGATGAAGATTTCCTCGAACACCCGGCTCTGCGCGTTGGTCCGGTAGAACACCGCGACGTCGCTGCGGCGGATGCCGTGATCCGTAAGCAAACGCTCGATTTTTCCGGCCACCCACGCCGCTTCGTCGTGCTCGTTCTCGGCGACGTACCCGGCGATCTTCGGCCCGTCGCCCTGCTCCGACCACAATCGTTTCGGCTTGCGGTCGGGGTTCTTCGCGATGACTGCGTTGGCGGCGGAGAGGATCGTCTGCGTCGAGCGGTAGTTCTGTTCGAGCAGTACGACGGTCGCGTCGGGGTAGTCCGCCTCGAACTGCAGGATGTTGCGGATCGTCGCGCCGCGGAACGCATAGATGCTCTGGTCCGCATCGCCGACGACGCACAGCTCGGACTGCGCGTCGGTGACGCCGACGAGCTCGCGGACGAGAACGTACTGCGCGTGGTTGGTGTCCTGGTACTCGTCGACGAGCACGTGCCGGAACCGCCGCCGGTAGTGCTCGGCCACCTCGGGAAACAGCTGCAACAACGTGACCGTCGTCATGATGAGGTCGTCGAAGTCGAGCGCGTTGGCGCGCCGCAGCCGGGCTTGGTAGTTCTCGTACGCCTCGGCAACCGACCGCTCGATGTGGTTGGCCGCTTTGGCCTTCGCGTCCTCGTAGTCGATCAGCTCGTTCTTCAGGTTGCTGACCTGCGCGGCGACCGCGCGCGGCGTGAACCGCTTCGGGTCGAGGTCGAGCTCGCGGCACACGGTCGTCATCAACCGGCGCGAGTCGTCGGCGTCGTAGATCGAGAACGACGACGTGAAGCCGAGCCGCTTCGCCTCGGCCCGGCAGATGCGCACGCACGCGGAGTGGAACGTCGAGACCCACATCGACTTCGCCCGCGAGCCGACGAGCGCGGCGACACGCTGCTTCATCTCGCCGGCCGCCTTGTTGGTGAACGTGATCGCGAGGATCTCGCCCGGGTTCACCCCGCGCTCGGCGATCAGCCACGCGATGCGATGCGTGAGAACCCGGGTCTTGCCCGACCCCGCTCCCGCGACGATCAGCAGCGGGCCGCCCTGGTGCAGCACCGCGGCGCGCTGCTGCGGGTTGAGCGACTCGATCAGGGTCTCGGAGTCGACCATGAGCCGCTGGCGGTGGACCCGCTCGCGCGGCTCCTCCGGAGGCTCGGGAAGATCGTCGTAGAGGCTCGTCATCGCTGGGCCCGAGACTAGTTCGAGGAGCGGACAGTGGATCTGTTCAGCGTCGAGGGCAAGGTCGCCGTCGTCACCGGCGGGAGCCGCGGCATCGGCCTCATGATCGCCCGCGGCCTGCTGCAGGCGGGCGCCCGCGTCTACATCTCCTCGCGCAAGGCCGACGCGTGCGCCGCCGCGCAGGAGGAGCTGTCGGCGTACGGCGACGTGCTCGCGATCCCCGCCGACCTGTCGAACGAGCCGGAGTGCCTGCGCCTCGCGGCCGAGGTCGGCGAGCGCGAAGAGCGGCTACACATCCTCGTGAACAACGCCGGCGCGACGTGGGGCGAGCCGCTGGAGCAGTTCCCGGCCGCGGCGTGGGACAAGGTGATCGACGTCAACCTGAAGGCGCCGTTCTTCCTCACCCGCGCGTTCCTGCCGATGCTGGAGAAGGCCGCGACCGGCGACGACCCGGCGCGGGTCATCAATATCGGCAGCATCGACGGGCTGCACGTCAACCCGATGCCGCACTACCCGTACTCCGCGAGCAAGGCGGCGATCCACCACCTCACCCGGGTGCTCGCGCGCGAGCTCGCGCCGCGGCGGATCACCGTGAACGCGGTCGCGCCCGGCCCGTTCCCGTCGAAGATGATGGCGTTCGCGCTCGACGACCCGGGGACGCGCGAGCTGATCGAGGCGTCGAACCCGCTCGGGCGCATCGGCCGCCCCGACGACATGGCCGGCGTCGCGATCTACCTGTCGTCGCGCGCCGGCTCGTACGTCAACGGCGCCGTGATCCCGGTCGACGGCGGCATCAGCACCACCATCTGAACCACCATCTGACGTCGAGTGCGACGAACCTCGTCTTCTCAGCCGCTGAGAGGACGAGGTTCGTCACACTCAACGGAGGGGGCGGGGTCCGGGAGCGGGGGGCGGGGTCGACGTACGCTCGGACTCGTGAGCGAACTGGTGGTCGAGCGGGTCCTTGCGGTGATGGCACATCCCGACGACGTCGACTTCGGCGCCGCCGGCACGATCGCGCAGTGGACCGACGCCGGGATCGAGGTCAGCTACTGCATCATCACCGACGGCGACGCCGGCGGCTTCGACCCGAACGTGCCCCGCGACCAGATCGGCGCGATCCGGCGCGAGGAGCAGCTCGCCGCGGCCAAGCAGGTCGGCGTCTCCGACGTGCGCTTCCTCGGCTACCCCGACGGCCGGCTCG
>JAVEEI010000144.1 GCA_030840525.1 Frankiaceae bacterium | reverse complement strand
TTCCTGCCCGTTAGGGGTCGCAGAGGCTCCGGGGTCAAGGGCCGCCGAAGGCGGTCGCGCAGCGACGTCCGCGAAGCGGGCGCCCTTGACGCTGGAGGGGCGGCCCCGCAAAATCGCGCGGCCCGCGGCGCTTGGCTCACGATGCGCCCAGTTCGCGGCCTGGGTCAGCCCGCCTATAGATAAGGGCGGCAAGACGCATCTGTCAGGCAGGCAACCGAGACGGACCGGGCCACATTTTTTGCGCTCGAAGCGACAATCCGTCGGCGTCCCTCCTCAGCGCCTGGCAGATTCGTTGCCATGGACGCGCGCCAGTTGCGGGAGGTCATCGGTTCACTCCCGTCCGACTTGCACGTGTGGTGCCGTGGCTCATCTGTCCTGCGTCAGATCCTTTTCCAAACGAGTCTTGATCGTTCGTTGGAGGCGGCAAGAGCGGTAGCCACTGGCGATTTGGCAGCGGCCCACCGCGTCCGCGATCGATGGGCGCATGCAGTTGCGGCGCTTGTGGACTGGGGCAGCCGGTATGCATGCGGCGCTTCTTGCGACCCCGCAGCGGACGAGGTGCGAAGAGCCATCGTGCTCGCCCTGGATTGGCACGAGCTGGACACCATCAAGACAGGCCTCGCGGCAGGGGACATGACAGTTGCCCGCACCCGCAACTCACACGTTTGGTTGGACAACCTTCGGCGGCCGGAGGTTGAGGTGCTGGACATGGCGCTGGAGCAGGTAACGATCCCGCCGCCAGCTTCTGAAGGCCCCTCCCTCGATTCAGTGGCTGACTGGTTCGAGCGACACCGCGGAAGGTCTGATCTATTGCACGCTATTCCAGCGTGGATACATGGGTTGATGTGGTCACGCGCAGAATCCGAATTGAGGGCGCGCGGTACAACCGTTCCCGAGGATACGAACCTGGGTGGGATAAACCTCGCGCAAGCTCGGACCTGCTACGCCACGCTGCTTGGCATGTGCAATCTCAATGAGATTTGCACGTACTCGCTCGAGACTCCACAGACAGCCCTATGGTTCATACGCCCTCCGGCCCTCTTGCAACTACTCAGCCGACGAGTCGGGCAAAGTGCAGCCGAAGCCTTCGTTCGAATGACTACCTTCCGTACCGGACGAAGCCCGAGGACTGCCCCGCTCGTTCCCAGCGATTCCATGATCATGATTCCGTCGGACCTGGTGTCCGCAACAGGGTTCGAGCGCACATTGCTGCGAGCAGCGTCGGCAGATCCCGCAAATTCCGGCGCACTCGGCAACGTTCTGGGTGAACGTGCTCGGCGATGGCGGGATCGCCTGGCTTCTATCCCGCACGTTGAGGTGTTTGAGCGAGTTCTTGTACGCGACGGATTGGGACGCACTCTCGGCGACCTCGATGTTGTTGCTGTAGACGCGGCCGACCAACTGCTGTTGGTGTTTGAAACGAAGTGGCCGATTGACGCGTCAACGCTCGCTGAAAGTTACAAGATCGATGCGTTGTTCGACTCTGGTCGGCAACAGGTGAATCGTTTGAGCGATGCGATCGAAGCCGGCGAGGCGGAGCCTGTGTGGCCGCGCGGAGCAAGCGTGCCGCCAATGTCGAGCGCTCGATGGTGGGTGGGGTCAGCGCAACAGCTCGACAGCCGTCCGGCGTCCGCTCAGGAAACTGTGCACACGACTGCACTCCGCTTGCTGGAACACTTGCTGCCTTGCGGCTCGCTGCGAGAGCTGGACGCCAAACTGCGTTTCCCGCCACTACCGACTCGCGGGATTGAGTTTGATTTGGCAGAACAAACGGTTCGCGCGGGCAGGGTGACGATTCATTTCCCCGCGCTGGTTCTTGCACCAGGCATGCCTACGCCGCCGCCCGACCGTCGAGTTCATGAAGGATGGACTTAGAGCGCACTTGGAATCTCTTACTACAGGGACGCAGCAGGTAGTTCTTCGAGAGGTACGGCGTCCCGCTTGAACCCCTCGAGTTGGGGGTCATCGATGAGCCATCCGGGGAGCGGTCGAAGATCCACGGCATATGGCGCCAGGATCTGGCGCACGCGCCTAACCAGTTGGTTCGCTCTGTCATAGTCCATCGAGTGGTCGCCGCTCGAGGTGAAGCGCGACACATAAAAGTCGATGTCGCTCTCTCTGGGTTTGCCGGGGCGCTCGTCACGTTCCGCTTCCTCGCCACGGGCAACAGACCCAGTGAGGCTTAAGCACGCATCGAATGCCCGGGCAACGTCCAAAAGATCCTGTCGCCTTTGCAGTACGAGGTCCAACCTGGGATGCCGCGTGCCCATCTTCCTCCTATCAGTCATGCCAGTTTCACTCGCGCGCTTCGAGGCCACGAGCCTAGACGCGTGAGCTGGTGCTGCTAGCACGATCGCGTCGCCGCTCGGCGCTCTCAATTAGCGCACTCGTCCACAGCGTCTTCGCCATCCACAGTTCGCACCACTGCCAGACCGCCGCGCTTTCTTTCGATCGAGCATGGCGGCCGGAGGTAGTGATGACCTTTTCATGCCTTGACCTGTGCTCTGGAGCCGGCGGCCAGGCGCTGGGGCTCGAGAACGCAGGCTTCGAGATTGTCGGCGTCGTCGAACGGGACACTGATCCAGCGCGCACACTCTCGACGAATCGGCCCGGGTGGCAAGTGCAACAGATCGATATTCGCAGCAAGGGCTGGTGCACGAGGTATCGCGGCGTCGACCTACTCTCCGCAGGCGCTCCGTGTACGCCATTCTCTTCGGCTGGCCGGCAAGCAGGACGGCACGATAGTCGTGACGTGCTGCTCGACGTCCTTGACGTGATTGATTTCGTGGCGCCTCGTTGGGTGCTGATGGAGAACGTTCCTGCATTGCTGTCAGATCGGTTCGCGCCTTACCTGTCGAATCTGCTCGAACGTTTGAGGCGCGGCGGGTATGCCACGGCCCTACACCTGCTACGTGGAACAGATGTCGGCGTGCCTCAGAAAAGAATTCGGCTAGTCGTCCTTGGATGCAGGGGGTCTTCGGTGCTCGGGCTGGCACGGCCAGCAGTCAGAGAGAGCCGTCTACTCACTGTCGGTCAAGCGGTATCAGACCTAATGGCTGCCGACGGATGGCCTGGCGCCGATGCTTGGGCTCGACTCGCGAACTCTCCTGCGCCCACGATTGTCGGTGGCTCGCGGTTACACGGTGGACCGGACCTCGGGCCATCGAGAACGAAAGCGGCATGGGCCCGCCTCGCCGTTGATGGGAGAAGCGTCGCCGACCGTCCGCCGACTCCTTCCGACCCCAGAAATCACATTCCGAGGTTGACGCTCCGCATGCTCGCGCGACTTCAGGACTTCCCCGACGAGTGGAAATTCTCGGGGAGCAAGACCTCGGTCTTCCGCCAGATCGGCAACGCGTTCCCGCCGTCGATGGCCGAGGCTGCCGGCCGTGTTTTGCTGGCGAGCATTTGATCCAGCACCTCAGAGCGAGATCGCGTGCTCCGTACGGGGCTGCGCTATGGGCGCCGGTGTCTCAGAAGGACGTTGTCGCTGTTCATGCCGCAAGACGGGTATCGCGTGGGGCTGTGACGCCAGGCCGTCCTTAGACCGGGTAGCAGGTTTGGTCTCCGTGGCCGCTTCTTTCAATAAGGCCTCAGCGATCGCGCGCCCGAGTGGAGGTGGTACCGCATTGGCAACCTGCAGTGGCTGCCGCGACCGTGGTCCTGCGAAAACGTGGTCATCTCGAAACCCTTGGATGCGCGCTGCCTCTCGGACCGAGATCGTCCTGTCGAGGACGGGGTGAACGGGCAGCGCTCTATGACCCGCGACGATCGTTCGGGCAAGGTCATCGTGCAGGCGGCGGTAGGAGATGGGACCCGACCCGGGAGTAATACTCGCGATCTTCTGCTTCACATCATCGCTGTGCGCCATCGTGCTCCCATTGAGGAGAGGAAGGCGTCCTGGACCTAGTTCGACGTACTCAGCGATCTGCCCATGGTCGAGCTGAGGCATCCCGTCGAGAGCATCGTGCACTGTAGGGGTTGCGGGCCGGCCGCATTTGCTGCCGACCTCGTCGTCACATCCAAATGAGCAGTGTCGGCCCGCACAATGGGTAGGCCGGGGAGGTAAGGGCGCATCGCCGAGGCTCTTTCGTTGCCCGAGAAAGACTAGCCGGTGCCGCAGCTGTGGCACGCCATAGTCACACGCTCGCAACAAGTGATACTCCGTTGCGTACCCCGCACGTCGCAAAGCAGTTCTTACGGTCGAGGAGTAACTGTGCCCCTCGACCTTTCGCATGCCCGGAACGTTCTCGATCGCGACGAATCGCACGTGGAGTTGATCAGCGATCCGCACGACCGCGCGGTACAACCGGTTCCTCTTGTCGTTGGCCTGCCGCTTGCCGGCGACGCTATAGCCCTGACATGGCGGGCCCGCGATTACCGTCGTTGCCTGTTCCGCTGCCGGTGCAAGCCAGACAAGGTCGGCCGCCTTCAACTTCATGGCGTCAGCTTCGAGGACGACAGTGCCCGGGTGATTGACCCGGTACGTCTGTGCGGCGTCACGATCCTTTTCGACTGCGATCGCGATGAAGAACCCGGCAGCACTGAATCCCTCGCCGAGGCCGCCACCGCCGGCGAACAACTCGACGGCTACCGGGCGGCCCTTCGGTGCGGCCTGGATCGCGCGGCCGGTGGAGCAGAAGCTGATTAGGGGACATTCCCCGCACTTGGGCTGCTCTGATCGGCAGAACGCGCGGCCGTGATGGATGAGATTTACATGCAGGCGCTGCCGCAGCCGCGGGGGAACAACGGCTTCGTACTCACCGTGTTTCACCTTTTCGCCACGGTCACGGACGATCCGCAGCCGGTCGAGCACACGGCGTACGTGCGTGTCGACAGCAAAGGCCTCGCGGTCGAGCGAATAGTGCATGATGCAGCGGGCGCTCTTATGGCCGATGCCAGGCAGTGACGTCAAATATCGCTCCACCTCTGCGTCCGGTAGAGCGCGAAGCCAATCGAGCGTGATCCTTGTCAGCCCGCGTTCCTGGCAATCTGCTGCAACCTTGCGCAGGAGCGCCTGCAGTTGGGTACTTCGTTGCCGCCCAAATCCGGCTGGCTTGATCACTTCAATAACATCCTCGAGCGGCGCCTGCATGAGGTCGCGCCAGGTGCGCCAGCGCGCTCGTAGTTCACGATGGGCGCGCTGGTAACCCACCTCGCGCGTCTGCTTGCTGAGGATGATGTAGACGGCTTCCTCAAGTGGGTCGTCGAAGTTGCCCAGGCTCGCACTGCGGTACGTGAGTTCGAGGATCTCGTCAACGCGCTCGAGCACCGCGTCCCGCTCGTCGGCGGTCAGCGGCCGATCGGCCAAAGGTGGGAGAGTCAGCATCGCCCCTGCATCCTCCCAGGGACGTCGGACAACCCCGCCTCGCGATGCCTGATCACGCGAGAACCGTCCGGACATCGGCGAGCGTCGTCAGCGGCGCTTGCAAACGTTCTACCCTGCCGTTCCTATAAAAGAGGAGGTCACCGTCGCCCAGGAGATCCTCCGCGCCGTTGCGGTCGAGGACGGTCCGCGAGTCGGTCCCGCTCGGCAGCGAGAACGCGATCCTGGCGCTCAAGTTCGCTTTTATGCTGCCGGTGACCACGTCAACGCTCGGGCGCTGCGTAGCCAGCACGAGGAAGATGCCATACGCGCGTGTCAGCTGCGCGTACCGCTGCACCAGCTCGCTGAAAGCCTTGCGGTCAGATCCTGCAAGCACTAAGTCGGCGAACTCGTCAACGAGGATCACAAGCTGGGGCAGTTCCTCAAGCCGACCGCCCGCCTCGTAGTACTCCGCGGCCGAGCTGACCCCGGCATCCTCGAGGATCGGTTGCCGAAGCGAGAGCTCGCCCTCCAGGGTGAACTGCAACCGCTCGAGTGCCTCAGCGGGATCAGAGATGATCGCGTTGCCCCGCACGTGAGGCGCTCTTGCGAAGGAGGCGAAGTCCAGCCGCTTCGGGTCGATGATCAGCAGGTGCAGCTGGTCGGCCGTGCGTGCGCGTAGCAGCTCCAACAGCATGCCGCGAAGGAAGACGCTCTTCCCGGATCCCGTGGCGCCAGCAACCAGCAGGTGGGGCAACCGCGACAGGTCCGCTACCTCCACCCGCCCACTTGGGGCCACACCGGCGACGAACTGCAGCGCTCCGGGTTTCCCCGGATCGGCGTCGAGCGCCGGCAGTACGGCTGCCAGCGGGACCGCCTCGCGCTCGCTACGGGGCACGTCAACCGTTACAAACCCTGGCTCATCTCCCACCTGAACCTCGCCAGGAGCCGCGATCTCGCGTCCGATGTCGCGGGCCCGGCGTTCGACGTCCCCGATCGACAGCCGGCCAAGAGTCCGGGTCCGGAACCTGACAACGCTCGGGCCGACTTGTGCGAGTTCGACGCTGAACGGCTCCACCGCGAGCCCGTACTTGGAGAACGCGGTGTCGAGGCGGCTCGCCATGATGGCGATCTCGGGCGGCGCGGGCGCGCCGCCGCTTGGAGTCGGCGACGCCGGTGGCACAGATGTTGTAGCTGCTGGCGGCGTCGGCGGGCCGCCCGGTGACGGCGTCGGTTCCGCGGCTCCGTTGCCACTGCCAGGATCGTCCCCGTAACCGACTGGCGGTAGGGATTCCGGCCGCGGCATCGGCCGACCTGCGGCGAGGGCCTCGAGCGCGGGTCGGCCCAGGCGGAGGTGCCCGAGCGACAGGCCTTCGCCCGCCAGCTGTTGCCTGTAGGCCGGGACGCCGCTGTCGGCTTCGATGCTGACGAAGTCGCCGCTCACAGTCGCCTGGCCGGCGACGTAGTCGAGCCTGAGTTCAAAGTCGCCGCATGCGACGCGCTCGAGCGCACGCTCAAAGGCCGGCCGATCGTCGAGAGCGAGCAGTCCGAATGCGGATGCGCGTGTTGCCGCGGCACGGAGAAGCTCTGCGAGGTCTCTTGAGCGGAATGCCCGGCGCGGCGTGTCAGCGTCGTTGAATGTGGCATGAAGCCACGCATGGGCACGCTCGAGCTGCCGCCTCGCCACTTCGGCCGCGCCGGCGTCCGTGGAGCCGCGGTACTTCACCTCCAGTAGCCTGCCGCGGAGCAGCGCGCGCGCGGTTGGCGTAACAGGAACGCGCACGTAGAGCAGGTCGTCGCACATCCGATCCTTGCTAGGTCGCGCGCCGAGCGGTAGCGCATCAAGGATCTCGTCCATCGGCACGACGACACCAACGAAACCTTCGCCGTGCAGCCCGCCGTCGAGATCCTGCACGGCCGCTATCGCGGCAGCTAGCCCGATGCGCTCGTGCAGCTCATTCGGGTTCGCCCCAACTAAGTCGAGCGCCCACCGGCCGCTGACCCCGTTGAATAGCTGCAGAAGCCGATCGAGCCCCGCCTCAGTGGGCCGACCAAGCTCGGCGACGGCCTGGCGCAACGCGCGCCGGTACGGCTCGATCCGAGCGGTTGCAGTGATCGCATCGAGCCCCGGCTGCGCGAGATCCAGCCGGTCCTCGTAATCGATCAGGTAGCGCGCGTTCCGGCCAGAGGCGTCCGGGGCGAAGGCTTCCAGCCCGAGCAGCTTGTCGAGGTGCACCACCCACGCGCTATTGGTGTACAGATCATGGAGGAACGTGCGACCGACACGCATCGAGGGCATTCGCGTACGGCCCCTGGAGATCGGGTCGCGCGGCATACCGCTCACGACTTCGAGGGTTTTTCGGGCGAGCCCGGGAAGCCCGCCGCCTGCATCACGCCCGGTGAATGTTCCCCACATGAAGGTCGTCTCGTTGCGGCCCGGCTCTATATACCGGCCGGGAACCGCGGCCAACCCGTCGGCGAACAAGGTTCCAGCGCGTGCGTCGAGGTCGACGATCGCCGGTTGCCGATCGAGGGAGGATTCGAAAACGAACGAAAGGTGCGCGAACTCCGGCAGGCCCTCTTCAGGCCGCACCCGTACTACCTCAAGGCGGTCCTGGAGCAGCCGATCGGTGGGGCCGTCGGCGGACGCACTACTTACATCACGTGACACCAGATTCTCGACCCGGGTGGCGGTCTCGCTCGAGCTGATGATCGTCACCGCCAGCCTCGGGACGGGATCAGTGTTCACCCCGCGCGCGTACGGCCGCACGAGCGCTCGCAATGCCTCGAGCACCGTCGCACCGTCACCTGGCTCGTGGAACGCGAGCGCTAGCCGCTGGCGTGCGTCGCGGTACTCCGGGTGCACGCGCATGAAGTGATCGACGCGCTTGGCCATGTACGCCGGCCGGTGCTCGGCCGAGACGCCTACGGTTGCCGGCCGGTACCGGCGCCACAGGAGGGGCGCGTCAGCACCGGTCTCATACCAGTCCCCCTGCAAGGCAAAGTACGGGACTAGGTGCCGCATGGTGCAGGCGTCGAGATCGTCGTGGAGCACGGCCCCGGCCTGAGGCAGCCAGCTGTCGATCTTCTCGACGAGTGCGAGCAGGTACGCGACGGAGAGCGGGTGCGTGGGAGCGATGAGCAGTTCCCCGGCGGCGCCGTCGGCGATGGCGTCGACGAGGAAGATGCGCTCGTGCTCGGCCGTGAAGCGCGCACCATCGAGTACCTCGTCCAGGAGCGCTCCGTAGGCATCGACGTATCTTCGCGCCTCGGTCTCGCCAGCACCTGTCGCGACGGCGTGCACCGACCCTTTGGGTGCGACAGCCGCGAAGAACATGGCGCGCGCTTCCATGAAGGCGTCGAAGGAGCGCACAGCTGAGACGTCGAGCGTGTCCAGATATGCGTGCCGTTCGAGTTCGAGGCCTTCCGCGGAGCGGACGAGAGCGAACGCGGTCACGTCCGCGCTGGCGAAAACCAACCGCTCGAGCTCGAGACCGTCCACCCCCGGCGCAAGAAGCTGGGGGGCAAGGTCGAAGCGACCCGGGGTAACGATCGTTCCGGTTCGGCGGCCGTCGGCGTCAACTGTCGCGAAGAAGTCAGGCGTTCCGAGTTCCTGGCCCGAGCGGCGCGCCGCGAGGCGCGCATGCGGCACGGATCTCGCCAGTGGTGCCGGCTGCCCAGGCAATGGGAGAGGGGGCACCGGTCCGTCGGGCTCGCCTGATGGCGGCTCGGGGCCGTCGCCCCCGGCTCCGCCTGGAGGCTCGCCGCTACCGGGCCCTTGCCCGCCACCGCCGGGGCCCGGGTCGCCCCCATCTCCCGGGGCTGGCTCGCCACCGCCGCCAGGGCCTGCGTCCGCGGGCTCGGTCTCAATCAGCAAGTCGATGGGGTGCCGCTCCGCGCCCATGACAGCTTCGCAACGCCGTGGGATGCCCGTGCCGGGGTCCGCATCCGGCAACTGCAGCGTGGGCTGTCCTGCCAGCTCACCTCCTGCGCCAAGGGCCAGCAGCCGTGGCTGATCGCTGCACCGGAAAGCCGACGCATCCAAGTCGAGGTCGAGCGACGCCTCGAGCGGGGCCCACCTACCGCCGTCCAGAAACACAGCGATCTCCGCCGCCTGCCCAGCTGCAAGTTGCAGGCGCGCGAACCGCCAACCGGAGCCGGTGGCAGTGATGCGAACCTCGCGGTCTCCTGCGGCGATCGGCACATCGAGAGGCCCGCCGCCGTCGGACCAGGTGACCGATGCAGCGGCGTCCGCCGAGGCTGCCGACGCGAGCGAGATCCCGAAGGAACCCCCGCCGCTCTTCCAGATGACCGCGCGGCTACCGAGGGAGACGCATGCGGCACCTGACGTGGAGATGGGGTATGCGAGGTGCAGCGGCCGCGACGGCGCGCGATCGGCTGGCAGGTCGTCAAGCTCGAACTCCGAGTACTTGAGGCCGAACGGCGTCCGCGCGGCGAGGACCTTGCTCAGCCCAGCGTCGCTCTCGTCGGAGTACTTGGAGGCAAGCGACCGTTCGAAGTCCTGGCCTGGCAGTAGCCAGGAGTCAAGCGTTTGGCGCCACCGTGCGCCCTTCCTGAGCCTCCGGACGGGGTCCCGATATGCCTCCGAATCTGCGACGTAACAGCCGAGCGACTCGAGAGCGATGCCTGCCTGCACGACGTCGGAAAGCTGCGCGCTACGCCGCAAAGCCCCCAGGGCCTCATGCGTGCGCGGAAGGATGTCGTCGGCGAGAACCGCGTCCAGCAGAGGTCGTAGTGCGTCGCGCGATCCCGCCGTAGCGGCGGACGCGAGCGACCGCCACCGCAGCGACGGCAGAGTCGACGCGTCCTCGGCAGCCGTCCGCACAGTCTCAACGGGGGTTGAGTCGAGGATCAGGAGCACGTGGCGGCCGGGGCCGGCCGGAACCTCGTCGCGAAGCAGCGCGGCGAACCCCGCCGTGCCGCGGTTCGGTCCGGGTTCCCCCACCAGGTACGGCACGAGGAGCCTACGGTCGCCCGGTACATCTCCGGGAAGGGGGATGGCCTGCAGCGTTGCAGGCGGGCGGCTGCCAGCGACGGGCACCCTGGTATCGGGATCCAATCGGACGGCGAGGGCGCCGAACACATCCGCCGGCGGGACTCCGAGAAACGTGCGCAGGACGAGCCGGCGATGGCCGGTCGACTGCCCTGCCTCGCGGATCAACGCATCGGCAATGAGGCGGGCCGCGAACTCAAGATCAGAGTCATGCGTAGTGGACAAAGGAGGCCTCCCCCGCGTCCGAATACCGATCGAGCAAGCCAAGCCGCTCGAGGGTGTCCGCGAGCGCCTCCTCCTCAGCCGCGTCTTGCGGTGCCAGGCCGTAGGCACGCAGCTCGATGAGAAAAGTCTCGAAAGGCAGCTCTCGATCCCCGCAGACGACGCGCACGAGCAGAAGCAGGAGCTGTTCGTCCACCTCGAAGAAGCCGTAGTTCGGCCCGTTGCGCGAAACGAACGAGCCACGACCAACCGTTCCGGCGAAGACGAGGGAGTTGACGACGGACGTGCTAATGCGCCGGAGATCGCGGCTCCGCATCCGGCGGACGTCCTCTCGCAACGCGTGCACCCCTGGCCGCATCTCGGACGTCCGGGCCGCGCGGAACAGCTCGTCCTGCGTCGCGTTGCCCTTCCTGCACGCGTCGTGGTGTAGGACGGCGATAGCCGCACAGGCAGCACCGTGCATCCGCCGGAGGTCCGCGTCCGCGTCAAGCGCGTCGGTGAGCGCCCGCATGTCGCGGCGAGCCGCCGCGTCTCCGCCACCCAGTGCGCTCCACGCGCGCGCAGCGAGGTTTCGCGTGATCAGGGTCGGCAGCAGATCAAGCAACCGTCGCCGGTCGAGTTCGATATACGAGACGCGGCAGCCGTCGCTGCCGGTCACCCGGCGGAAGTGACCGCTCCCCGTCCGGAAGCGAACCATCCCAGCAAGAGGGCACTCCTGTAGCTGCTCAAGGTCTCGCCCGGTGCACGTACAGCCGCGTGCGCCCTCGGGCGCTGGCAATTGCGCGGCAGCAGCCACCACCGCGTCGAGCTCGCCACCCAGTGCAACCGCGACCCGGTAGAGCCGAAGGGCAAGGTGCAAGCTGACAACGAGTGTCAGCCACTCGATGCGCTCGGGTCGTGGAAGCTCCGTTTCGAGAACGACCTCGAGGTCGCGCGCGAAGAGCGCGAGGCTCGGCTCGCAAAAAGGGCCGCCGACCGAGGCAAACTCCGCCTTGAACTCATTCTTGTATTCGCGGACGAGCTCGCTCGCGTCGGGCGCAGCGCTCGGCCTCGGCGCGTCAGCGAGCGCGATCTCAAGGAACCGGCGGTCCAGCACCGTCAGCTCGCGCTCACCGCCGACCGCGTCGAGCATGTTCTGGATCGTCCCGACTGAAGGACCGCCCGACGTTGTGTCCCAGAGCAGGTACGGAAGGATCCCGCCACTGAACATGGTGTAGCCGATGTCGGTGGTCTCGCCGGCGCGCTTGCCGGTCAACACTTTGCGCGCGTGCCGGTAGTTCAAGGGCAACGAGGCGTGCACCGGCAGCATGACTGCGGCCGACTTACTACTGAAAAAGCGGCCGCACAGCGCTTCAGCTGCGACGCGCGATGCCTCTGCGTTGAACGGCAGCATGGACGCGAGCGTCTCGCGGAGTTCGAAGTCATTGAGGAGGGGCTCACCTATGTCTGGAGCAGCCTCTGCGATGACGTGCCACAGCAGCTTGTCGCGGTCGTCGCCGTGAGGGACGGTCGGTAGCAGCCCCTCGATCCCGAGCAGCTGGGCTCTCTCGCCGGCCAGCTCGGGGCCAGCGTCTCCTGGCAACGGGACAGCCTGACCTCCGACCAAGAGCTGAGAGCCGTCGTAGTTCAGCGGCACGCCGGTGTCAGTTGCGATGCGCGCCAGCGCCGCCGCGACATTCTCGTTCACAGCACCTCCGTCGCCCGCAACACGCCCGTAGCCGCGTGACGCGTGACGATCCTGTACTTGCGCCCACCCGGATCACGCTCGCGCACGAGAAGGGCACGATCTGCTTCCTCTGCGGCGCGCACGCCGATCACGCGGATCGCCTGGCGGAGCGCGAGGAACCGCTCTAGGTCGACGGTCGAGGGTGCAGCACCGCGAGCTGCGTCGTGCAACAGTTGCCAGAGGGGGAAGTCGACCGCGACGTGGTGGTTTGCCACATTCAGCGACAAGGTGAGCGGCCGATAGCGAACCAGGTTCGCGCCAGCAGGGTTGGCCTCAGGCACCGGGTCGGGGCGCGTGCCGAGTAGTCCCTCGTCGATCAGCCGCACCTGCACCATGAGGTCCGCGGGCGTATCCGCCGTCGGCGTCGACGTCGGGTAGTAGTGGTCCGGGCCGGTTGCGATTCCGAAGACGGTGGCTAGCCCTTCCTCGACGGTTGAGAGCGCGCGTTCGAGCGCCCGCCCCGTTGGCGTGTCCTCGAACTCCGTTGCGTTGACTGCTTGCGCGGCCAGCGCGTCGGCGAACTCCTCGGTCAGGCCACTGCGGCCTTCAAGCTCTCCCCCGAGCCAGGCGCCCCGAGCTAGGACACGCCCCCAAAGCCGAGCGCCGTCCGGCGACGCGCCGCGGCCAGCGCGGAGCGCTTGTGCAGCTCGGGCGACCGCCGGGTGAGGGTTGGGAAGAGCACCGCAAAGGGTGCGTGCGAGCAGGTTTGCGTCGGCGTCCGGGTCCAGCCCCGCGTCCGCTATCAATTTGTGCGCGTCGAGAGTCGGCTCGTAACTCGGATCGCGAGATGCCAGCTCCGCGACGAGAGAGCCCTCGGTCGCTGCGCGAAGGTTTCCCGTCCCAGCCAGCAGAGGTCCTACGGCGCCATTGCAAGCCATCGCGTGGAGGAGCAACGCCTCATCCCCGGAGTCCGCCACGTCAGCGATGAGGAAGCACGGATCACGGCCGTCGGCGGCGCGAAGATCAAGCCCGCCCAGCGCAAGGAACGCCGCAGCGTCCCACAATGCCCGCGGCGGGATCTGCCGACCCCGCGCAAGCGCCACATCGCCGGCAGCGTCATTGAGAGCCCGCCTACCGGGTTCCCCGGCGATCGCAGCAGCGTTCGCCATCGGCCAGCACCAGTCGCGCACCTGGCAGGTGGCACACCTCTCAGCACCCTCGAGGATCCCGTCCGGGTCCGCCGGGTTGAACCGCGCAAGTATCTCCTCGAAAAGCGCGCCAGCCACACCTGTCGTAGACCTGTGATCGAGGTTGACCACGAGGACGGCGTCCCGCATCCACTCGGCCGGCTCGGGAGACCCCGGCAGCGCTGGAAGGTTGAGGCGCGCGCGGAGCAGCGCCTCCAGCTGTGACAACTTCGGCGCGCGAGAGACGCGCGGCAGGTCCGTGAAAAACCGCAGCGCCATGCCCGTGTTCATCGCAATGGCGCGGCATGGTCCGTTGGGGATCGGCTGGCCGTCCGCGAACGGGGCGAAGAACTTCGCGAGGCGCTGCGCCTGGTCCTGATCCGGCGCATCGGAGTGCGTCGCATCTGCGAGGTACTCCCCAATGCGACCCTCGCCCGTCTCGGCCTCACGGGTTAGCAGGTGGTTCAGGGTGGCTGACTTGCCGCTGCCGGCACTGCCAGTCAGTACGAGCAGGCGGCGTGCAGAGGCCGTTGCGAGCGCGTCCCACAGCGCCTCCTCGAGCGATCCCCAGCGTGCCATGAGCAGTTGCACGCTGCTCGGCTGGCGGTCGCGGACGACTGCCTCGCTGGCGCCAGCGCGGAGCTGCGCGAGGCGCTGAATGGGGCTCGGCTTCGACAGGTCGAAAGGTGCTTCCTCGGTCACCGATCCCCCAGTGAGTAGTACAGCGCGTCGTCATCCAACAGCGCCTCGTCGGCAAGACGACGGAGCGCGACCCAACCTGGAACCGCGAGCCGCTCCGCAACCAAGGTCACGACGTCACCAGACCTCGCCGCCCATGGATTACGCGCCTCGTCATCAAGTTCGCTGCTCACTGCCCGCAACGTCCGCTCGATCAGCGCCCGGGGGCAGAGCAGGTGCGCGGCGAGGTCGAGGGCGAATGCCTCCTCGTCCGCCATGCGCGGGAACGTGCACTCCCGGTTCCCGATCAACGCATGGCCGGCGGCGTGTGAGAGAAGGAAACGAACACGGGGAACGGCGGCCGCGTCGTCAGGATCGCCTGGATCACAGATCCGGACGGTGTCCCCGTCGAAAACCGCCGCGGGGCCAGCCTCACCCGCACGTACTTCAGGCCGGATGCCCAGCGTCCGGCACAGAACGGTCGGGTTCACGCGGTCCCGCTCCATGCCCCGCGATGGAGCTTTCCGGAGCAGTGACTCCGCCAGGACGCCGGCGTCGATCCTCCTGAGCGCCGGCAATGAGCGCTCCGCGAAGACTGGCTCGGCGAGAGCTCGATGCGTGCGGGCGACGGCGCGCTCGGTGGGCTCGGTAAGGATGCCGGCCGCCGCGGCCAGGCGTGATCCGGCCTCCGGCCCGAGTGCGCGGGCGAGACGCTCGACGAGCCCCCTGCTCGGTGCTCGGTCGCTGCCTTGCTCGAGGCGCGACAAATGCGTGAAGTGCGATCCGGAACGCTCGGCCAGCTGGCGCAGAGTGAAGCCACTGTCGCGCCTGAGCTGGCGCAACAGGGGGCCGAAGCCTGGCACTTCGACGACCGGCATAAGACCACTCTGCACCCAGCACACACGGCTGTCGATCTCGGATGTTGCGTGTTGCCGCAACAAGCAAGCAGAGGTCCTTGCCGACACCCCTGCCGCGCCTTCAATCTGGCGTCGCCGGTCGACCGGCCGGCGAAGCAGCGAGGCCCGCCCTGCCAGGCGAGCCTCGCCCGCGCCCGCATCGCGAGCACGTGTGCACGGATAAGCGTAGCGGGCGCCCGGCGCCAAGGAGGCGACGATGCAGGAGAGCAAGAACGGGAGCGTGATCCTCGGCCCTCGGGGGATCATCTTCGACGGTTACGTCGAGGCGGACCCGCGCGCGGTAGCGGAGGCACGGAGGTACGACGAGCTCCACGGCGGCACCGGTGATCTCCGCCCATGGGCCTCGACGGTGATCCCGCTGGGTGCCCAGGTGGTGGCCCTCGGGGAGGCGACCGGCGGCATTACCGGGCTCGCCTCGACGGTCGCGCAGATGGCGGAGCGCGCAGAACAGGCGAGCGCTGCTCTCGCCGCTGACGTCGCTCGCGCGGCGACCACGGCAAGCGAAGCCGCGGTGGTCGCTACGAAGCAGGCAGCGGAGCAGGCGGCTGCCGCACTAGTCAAGGCGCGGCAGCAAGCCGCCGCCGATCTGGCTGCAGCCAGCAAGGCCACATCCGAGTCGATGCAGACCGAGCTCGTGCGGCTGCTGGGCGGTGAGGACGCACCGGTCGCGCGGGCAGTCAGCGAGCTGGTCCGTCGGCAGATGGAGGAGGACCATGTTCGCCAGCAACGGGTGCTCGCCGATGTGCTGGACCGTGCCACGGCGGCGTGGGACGCAGACAACCCCGCCTCCGGGGTCGCCTCACTCGAGCGCCGCCTCGCCGAGCGCCAGGACCGGCAGCATGCCGCCCTCGTGGCGAACCTCTCGGCTGTGCAGGAGAGCGTCGCGGCGGTGGCCGCTTCGGCACAGACCCAGGCGGCCGTCGCCTCGGCGGTTGCGGCTTCGCCCGCGAAGGGTCGCACCTTCGAGGAGCAGGCCGGGTCGGCACTGGAGTCGATCGCCGCCGCCATGGGCGGCACCTACACCGCGACCGGAGACATGCCCGGCGCGATCCGCAACTGTCGCAAGGGCGACGGCGTGATCGAGCTGCCGAACGGGGACGGCGACGACATCACGAAGATCGTGGTCGAGATGACGACGACGGGATCTGCGCGTAAGTGGGGTCCGTACCTCGACGAGGCCATACGCAACAGGTGCGCACATGCCGCCATCGGCGTGGTGCCGACGACCGGTCTCGTACCTGGGGGAAGCACGATGTCGCCGGCCGGACCCGGCCGGATCGTGATGGCGTTCGACCCGGAGGCCGGAGGTCACTCGATCCTCGGGGCGGCGGTCACGCTGCTCGCGCTGCATGCCCAGCGCGACTTGGCCCGGCAGCGCACCGGCGCCGATCACGCCGAGGTCGACGCACGACTGGCCGATGCGGAGCGGCAGCTCGGCACGCTCGCGGAGACACTGAAGGCGGCCACCGGTGTGCGCACGGGCGCCGCGAAGGTGGTCGCGGGCATCGAGGCTTGCCAGGAGGCGCTGGCCCGGAGCTTGGGCCAGGCACGAGCCGCATTGCGGGCGACTGCTGCGGCCGGGTCCGAAGGCGCCGCAGCCTGAGCACCGCTGGGCCGGCCGCACGGCGGTCGGCCCAGCTGCTCCACCCCTTCCCCCACTACAAGCAGGAGCATCACCATGACTGACACGAACCACGGGACCTCGCCGGTCCCGCTCATCGTCCTTGGCGACTATGAAACCGCCGACTGCGTCGGCGAGCTGGCCGACACCGCCAGCGACCACGGCGCAACAATCGCCGAGATCCACGCCTACCCGCCGGGCACTGCACACGACGCCGACGACCTCGCCGACGTCGAGGGGGCGGTCGGGGCGCTGGCGGCCGCCATCACCAACCAGGCCAACGTCTGGGTGCCCTACCCGCTGCAGGACATGCCGCGGGAGGCGCACTGGCGCCGACTGAGCCTCGCTCTGCAACGTCACGGCCTCAACCTCGTCGTCGGACCGCACCTCGTGCCTTCGCCGACCACCGGCGGAATCAACGAGGCAGACTTCGCACTCCGCGCCGAGGTCCGTGCCGTCGACCGGCTCGACCAGGCCGCGCTGTCCGCGGCCGGCGCCGAGTCGCTCGCCGCCGAGATCGAGCGGACACTCCGCGACTCTGCGGCGGACCCGACCGTCACCGCAGTCCCCCGCATGGCTGCGAAGGACGACGGCGTCGCCAAGTCGCTCCTTGAATGCCTGAAGGATCTCGAGCATCGGCACGGCCCCGCCCCCCTGCTGCCCGCGCAGGCCGCGCCGTGGCCCGCCCGCCGGAGCGCGCTCCAGCGATACGCGCGCTGGTTGGTCGGGACGTGCGGCCTCCCGCGCGCCGTCACGGCGGACCTTCTCAACGCCCTCGGCCAGCGCACAGCCACCGGACGGGACTGGCAACGGGCGACGGTTTCGGCTTTGGTGAACGGCCGCTACGAGCGGAAAAATGCGGCATGAGGGCTGGCAGCAGTTGCCCCCTCGGGCCGGACCGGACTCACCTCACCACACCGCCCGTGGCGCCCGACCCGCACCGATCTTCCCAGCGCCGCAGCACTCGCGGGCCGCGCATCCAGCGGGCAGGGCCTGCCCCTGCCCGCTCTTCCTGCCCGTTAGGGGTCGCAGAGGCTCCGGGGTCAAGGGCCGCCGAAGGCGGTCGCGCAGCGACGTCCGCGAAGCGGGCGCCATTGACGCTGGAGGGGCGGCCCCGCAAAATCGCGCGGCCCGCGCCGCTCCAACCATGAGCCCGATTACGCCAGTCGGTTTCTCCAAAGATCGCGCCTTAGGCGGTCATGACATCGCGGCGGCTACGAG
>JAVEEI010000136.1 GCA_030840525.1 Frankiaceae bacterium | reverse complement strand
CGGCGCGTCCGAACTGCTCGGCGAGGTCTTCGGCGACGCCGGTCGGCACGCCCGCAGCGCGGTCGGCGTCGCGGTCCTCCCGCTCGACGCGCCGGTCGAGGTCGAGGTCGTCGTCGAGGTCGGCTGACATGGCGCGGTCCGGACTGCCCGCGGACTTCTTCGCCAACGCCCGCGCCTTGGCGCGCGGCGAGCTGGTCCCCGTCGCGCCCCGGCACGCCAGCACCGTCGTGCTGCTGCGCGATGCTGCGGACGGGATGCAGGCGTACCTCTTGCGCCGTACCCAGACGATGGCGTTCGCGGCCGGGATGTACGTGTTCCCGGGCGGCTCGGTCGACCCGCGCGACGAGATGCTCGACGACGCGGCGTGGGTCGGCCCGGCGCCGGGCGAGTGGGCCGGCCTGCTCTCCGCCGACGAACGGCTGGCGAAGGCGCTCGTGTGCGCGGCGGTACGCGAGACGTTCGAAGAGTCCGGCGTCCTACTCGCCGGCAGCGGCGCGGACGACATCGTCGCCGACACGACCGACGACGAGTGGGAGGCCGACCGGCTCGCGCTGGTCGCCCGCGACCTGTCGTTCGCGGCGATGCTTGCGCGCCGCGGCCTCGTGCTGCGGGCCGACCTGCTCCGCCCGTGGGCGCACTGGATCACGCCGGAGTTCGAGCCGAAGCGCTTCGACACCCGCTTCTTCGTCGCCGCGCTGCCGCAGGGTCAGCGCACCCGCGACGTCGGCGGCGAGGCCGACCGGGTCGCGTGGGTCCGGCCGACCGATGCGCTCGCCGCCGCCGAGTCGGGCGAGATGGGGATGCTGCCGCCGACCGCGTTCACCCTCTCCGAAGTCGGCGCGTACGACGACGTCGCGGCGGTCCTCGCCGCGGGCGACGCGCGCGACATCCGGCCGGTGCTGCCGAAGGTGGTCATCGACGGCGACGACGCGCGGCTGCTGCTGCCGCACGAGGCCGGCTACCCCCGCGATGAGGGCCATCCGGAATGACCGCCGTCGAGCAGGTCACGCCTTCGGCGTCTCGCCTGCTCGCCCCGAACCCGAGCCCGATGACGCTCGACGGGACCAACACGTG
This sequence comes from Frankiaceae bacterium, assembly GCA_030840525.1. GTDB lineage: Bacteria > Actinomycetota > Actinomycetes > JAFAQI01 > JAFAQI01 > BP-197. The sequence continues at coordinate 14,028 of JAVEEI010000136.1, read as the reverse complement.
GATCCTCCGCGACGCCGGAAGCGACGAGTGCGTCGTCGTCGACCCGGGGCCGCTCGACGACGGCCACCTCGACCGCATCGTCGCCGCCGGGCCGGTCGCGCTGATCGTGCTCACGCACGCGCACCTCGATCACTCCGAGGCCGCGCCACGGCTGGCCGAACGCACCGGCGCACCGGTCGTCGCGCGCGACCCGGCGTGGTGCCGCGACGCACCCGTCCTCGAACCCGGCCGGTACGACGGCGTCGCGGGCGTCGACTGGCTGACGATCCTCACCCCGGGGCACAGCAGCGACTCGGTCTGCCTGCTGCTCGAGCCCGACCGCGCACTGCTCACCGGCGACACGGTCCTCGGCCGTGGCACGACTGTCGTCGCGCACCCCGACGGCCGGCTGGCCGACTACCTCGACTCGTTGCGGCGGCTGCGTGACCTCGCCGAAACAGAAGTTCACACGTTGTTACCCGGGCACGGTCCGGTAATCGAAAATCCGTTGGCAGTATTGGAGTTCTACCTCACCCACCGACAAGAGAGGCTCGACCAGGTGCGCGCCGCACTGACCGCCGGAGACACGACCGCGGCTGCCGTCGTACGGCGGGTGTACGCCGACGTCGACCCGGCGCTGTGGCCCGCGGCGGAGATGTCGGTGCGGGCGCAGCTCGACTACCTGGCGGCGGAGCGATGAGCGAGCCGCTGACCTGTCCGGTGTGCGGTACGCCGCCGGTGCCCGGCGCGAAGTTCTGCCACGCCTGCGGCGCCGTGCTCGACGTGCACGAGATGACCGACGCGACTGCCGAGCGTCGGGTCGTCACCGTCGTCTTCGGCGACCTGTCGGACTTCACCGCGTGGGCCGAGGATCTCGACCCCGAGCGGGTCAGCGTCATGACCGACCGCGTGCTCGCCGCGTTGAGCAAGGCGACGGTCGACATGGGCGGCCGGGTCGACAAGCTGACCGGCGACGGGATCATGGCCGTCTTCGGCGCACCGACCGCGCACGAGGACGACGCCGAGCGCGCGGTCCGCGCAGCCGCGCGGATGCAGCGCGACGTACGCCGGCTCATGCAGGACGAGACCGGCGGCGGCCGGCGGATGGGCCTGCGGGTCGGCGTCAACACCGGCGAGGTGCTCGCCGGCATCCAGGCCAACCTCACCTACACCGTCGTCGGCGACACCGTGAACACCGCGTCCCGGCTGTCCGACGCGGCCGGCATCGGCGCCGTGTACGCCGGCCAGGACACCGCGCTCGCGACGATGTCGATCGCCTCGTGGCGCGCGCTTTCTCCGTTGCGGCTCAAGGGAAAACGCGACCCGGTGCCGGCGTACGAGCTCGTCGGCCTGCGCTCCCCGGGCGCCGCGCGGGTGGGTCTCGGCGACGAGGCGCCGTTCATCGGCCGGGACGCCGAGTTCGGCCACCTCGTCGGCAAGCTGCTCGACGTCGTCGAGAGCGGCCGGCCGTCGTCGGTCGTCGTGACCGGCGAGGCCGGCGTCGGCAAGACCCGGCTGGCCGTCGAGCTCGACCGGTTCGCCGCCGAGATGCCGGCCGCGCGCGTGTTCTGGGGGCGGTGCCCCCCGTACGGCGAAGGGCGCGACCTCGCACCGATGGCCGAGTGGATGCGGGTCGCGTTCGGGATCACCGACGACGACGACGCCGTGACCGCCGAGGCGAAGGCGCGCCGCACGCTGAGCCGGCTGACCGGGTCGGCCGCGGAGCCGCCCGCTCCCGGGGCGACGGCCGACCGGCTGCTGGCGCTGCTCGGCCTGGTCGAGTGGGCGCCGCTCGGGCCGCGCGACAACGCGACGCCGGGTCAGGCCGAGCCCTTGTCACGAGACCCGTTCGTCGACGCGGTCGCGACGGTGCTGCGCGGCTTCCTCGTCGACGGCCCGGTCGTGCTGGTGATCGACGACGCGCAGTGGGCGACCGCGGACCTGCTGCGCGCCTTGGGCCGGTTGACGGAGGCGCTCGACGGACCGGTACTCGTCGTCGCGGTCGGTCGGTCCGACCTGCTCGGCCAGGCCCTGTGGTCGCGGCTGCCGGCTCTCGAGGTGCTTCCGGTCGTGCCGCTCGACGACCTCGCGAGCGAGCGGCTGCTGCGCGCCTACCTCGGCGGCGCCGAGCTCGACCCGGAGACCCGCGACGTCATCCTCGCCCGGGCCCAGGGCACCCCGTTCTTCCTCGCCGAGCTGCTGCACCTGCTCGTCGACCGCGGCCTGCTCCGGCGCGCCGGAGACGGCTGGCGGCTGTCCGGCGAGCTGCCGCGGGAGATGTTGCCGGCGGGCGTGCAGGCGGTGCTGGCCGCCCGGATCGACAGCCTCGACCCGGCGGCGAAAGCGGTGTTGCGGGACGCGTCGATCGCCGGTGGCCGGTTCACCGTCGAGATGGTGCGCGCGCTCGAGCCGGCCGCCGAGGCCAAGACGGTCGAGACCGGTCTCGAGGAGCTGCTCGACCGCGGCATCGTCAAGCCCGCCGACGCGGCGGCCGAGGCCGGTCGTACGTTCACGTTCGCGCACACCCTCGCGCAGGACGTCGCGTACGCCGGCATCCCCAAGGCCGAGCGCGCACGCCGGCACAGCCGGCTGGCCCGCTGGGCGAAAGAGAGCATGTCGGCGCCGGCCGGCGAGGTCGACGTACTCGTCGCGACCCAGACCGAGCAGGCGTGCGCGCTCGCGACCGAGATGGGCCTGGCGCCGGACGACCCGGCCTGGCAGGCCCGCGAGGTCGGCGTCGCCGCGCTGGTCCGGCTCGGCCAGGCCGCGCTGGCCCGCGACGACAACACCCGCGCCGACGCGGTGTTCTCCCGCGCGTTGAATCTTGCCGGCGGCGCCGACGAAGCCGCGCTGATCGGTCGCGCTGCGGCGCGGGTCGCGCTGCACCGGCTCGACGAGGCGGAGGCCGACCTCGCCGGCCCGCGGCTGTCGACCGACCTACGGCGGAAGGCCGCGGCGCTGGTCGTCCTCGGCGACCTGCTGCGCCGCCGCGGCGACATCGTCCAGGCCGTGCAGGTGCTCGTGTCGGCGCTGGCGGCCGCGAGCGAGGCGGGGTTCGACCGGGTCACCGGCGAGGCGCTGCGCCAGCTCGGCATGGTCGACTACCGCTCCGGCCGGCTGACCGCCGCGGAGGAGCGCTTCCGGCAGGCGCTCGCGCTGGCGCAACGCGTGGGCGACCGGCGCGGCTGCGGGTGGGCGCTCCAGCACCTCGCGTGGACCGCGACGACCCGCGGTGACTACTCGGCGGCCGAGCGCGCGCTCGCCGACGCCGCCGAGGTCTTCGCCGCGGCCGACGACGACGCCGGCTTGTCGTGGTGTGCCGGGACCGAGGCGTTCGTCCGGCTGCTCCAGGGCCGGTTCCGGGAGGCGCGCGGGCTGGCCCGCGGCCTGCTCCCGATCGGCCGGGCCCGCGACGACACGTGGGGGACTGCGGCCTGCCTGACGATCGACGCGTTCGCGGCCGCGGAGCTGGGCCGGATCACCGGCGCGCTCGAACAGTCCGAGACCGCGCTGCAGATGTTCGGCGCGCTCGGCGACACGTGGGGCCAGGCGCTGGCCGGGGCAGCCCGGGCCGCGGCGCTGCGCGGGGCCGGCCGGCCGAAGGACGCCGTCAAGGCGCTCCGGACCGCGATCGAGCTCTCCGAGCGGGCCGAGCAGCCGGTGACCGCGGCGCTCGCGCTGTCACTGCTCGGCTACTGCCGGCTCGACCTCGGCGACCTGTCCGGCGCGGAGGAGGCGGCGAAACGCGCGCTCGCCGCGGCGGCGCCGCTCGACCTGAAGCCGGCCGCGCTGGTCGGCCCGAAAGTGCTGCTGGGTCAGGTCTACCGGCGGCGCGGCGACCTCGACGCGGCGTTGCCGTTGCTGGCCGAGGCCGAGATCGTCAAGGCCGAGGCGTCGCTCATCTTCCCGCGCCGCCAGGCCCTGGCACACCTCGCCGGGGTACGGCTGGAGACCGGCGACGTCGCGGGCGCGGTGAGCGGGATCCAGGACGCGTTCGCCGTACCGGCCGAAGACGTCCGCTCCCGGATCGTCGCCCTCCGCGTCCTCGCCAACGTGCTGGCCGCCGCGGGCGACCCGACGGCGGCGCGGTTCGCCGGCCGGCAAGCCGTCGCGCTCGCCGGCGCGACCGAGATGCGCAGCGAGCTCGGCGCGAGCGAGAAGGTCCTGACCGCCCTCGGGTAGCCGGCCTCAGCGGGCTCGGCGTTCCAGCCGCTCGGCGTCGAGCAGCAACACGCTGCGGCCTTCGAGCCGCAGCCAGCCGCGGGTCGCGAACTCCGACAGCGCCTTGTTGACGGTCTCCCGGCTCGCGCCGACGAGCTGCGCCAGCTCCTCCTGGGTCAGGTCGTGCCGGACCCGTACGCCGCCGGTCTCCGCCGTACCAAACTTCTCCGCCAGGTCGAGCAGCGCCTTCGCGACCCGCCCGGGTACGTCGCTGAACACGAGGTCCGCCATCGCCTCGTTGGTACGGCGCAGCCGCAGCGCCAGGGCCTGAAGCAGGTGGACCGCCACGCCGGGACGGTCGAGCAGCAGCGGCCGGAGGTCGTCATGGTCGAGCGACGCGAGCCTGCTGTCCGTGATCGTCGACGCGGTCGCCGTACGCGGCCCGGGGTCGAACAGCGACAGCTCGCCGAACATCTCGCCGGGGCCGAGGACGGCGAGCAGGTTCTCCCGGCCGTCGGCGGCGGCGCGCGAGATCTTGACCTTGCCGTCGAGGACGACGAACAGCCGGTCGCCGGTGTCGCCCTCGCGGAACACGGTGTGCCCGCGCCCGACCGCGCGGGTCGTCATCACCGCTTCGAGCGCGGCCGCGGCGTCGTCGTCGAGCGCGACGAACAGCGGCAGCCGCGCGAGCGCCCCGTCCATGCGGCTCAGTGTGGCGTACTCAGCGCCGCGGGAGTACCCGGATCACGGGCGGGCGGCGGGCCGGCGGGCCAGCAGCCGGCGGACCGACCGCCGGTTCCAGTACCGGTCCAGCGCCTCGCCGAGACCCTGGCTCACGAAGGTCTCGACCTCGTCCGGCCGGGCCCGCTCAAGGAACTCGACGAGCTGCTCGCCGACCGACTCGACGCGCAGCGGCGCCTCGACCCGCTCCATGGCGAGCAGCAGCAGCAGAAGCACGCCGGGGAAGGCGAGCGCGAACAGGCCGATCATCGGATGTGGTGTCCCCGTGCCGGCGCGGTCTACACGCGGTCAGGCGGAGACGGCCCGCGCGGTCGCGCGCCGGGGCAGCGCCGTCAGGCAGAGCTCCGGCTGCTCGCGGTAGCGCGCGATCAGCTCGCCGGTCGCCGCTGCGAGCCGCTTGTGCAGGGCGGTCCGGTAGGCGGAGAGCTGGGCCTCGGCGCGCATCAGCTCGTGCGCGAGCCGCTGGTTGTGCCGGTCGTCGCCGACCTGCGGCTCCCGCGCCCAGAGCTCGACCAGGTCGGGCAGCGGCGGGATGTCGTCGAGCGGCAGGACGCGCAGCAGGGCGCTGCGGCCGCTGTCGACGCGCGCCTCCTCGAAGACGCTGCGCAGGTTGTCGACGGTCGTGACCGTCCCGGCGTCGGCGGCGCGGACGAGGTCGAGGCGCGCCTGCACGATGCGCCGCCAGTAGGACACCCGGTCCTCCTCGGCGGACAGCGTCTGCCGGTAGGTGCGCAGGCCGCCGAGAGACAGGTGCGCGAAATCCGGGCTGCGCTCGGGTATCGACCGGAACCGCCCGGCATCGCTGGTGGGTCTGTTGCCCATCGTCACTCTCCGTAACCGTCAACTGCGGTGTCGGCGGGGTTCGGGAAATGCTTGAGCGCCGGGTCCGGCCGATCACCCGCTCGGCGTACGCCGGCCCCGCCGTACCCTCGTCGGGTGCCCGAGGAGACGCCGACCGCGCGAGTACGGCGGGCCCGCCGGATGGCGAAGGTGCTCGGCGAGACATATCCGGACGCACACTGCGAGCTCGACTTCGCGACGCCGCTCCAGTTGCTCGTCGCCACGATCCTGTCGGCCCAGTGCACCGACAAGCGGGTCAACGAGGTCACGCCGGTGCTGTTCGCCCGCTACCCGGCGGCGCGCGACTACGCCGCCGCCGACCGGGCCGAGGTCGAGGACATCATCCGCTCGACGGGGTTCTTCCGGGCGAAGACCGACAGCCTGATCAAGCTCGGGCAGGCGCTGGAGGAGCGCTACGACGGCGAGGTGCCCGCCCGGCTGGCCGACCTGGTCACGCTGCCCGGTGTCGGCCGCAAGACCGCGAACGTGGTGCTGGGCAACGCGTTCGGCATCCCCGGGATCACCGTCGACACGCACTTCGGCCGGCTCTCCCGCCGGTTCGGCTGGACCACCGAGGACGACCCGGTCAAGGTCGAGCACGAGGTCGGCGCGCTGTTCCCGAAGAAGGAGTGGACGGTGCTGTCGCACCGGTTGATCTGGCACGGCCGGCGGATCTGCCACTCGCGCAAGCCGGCCTGCGGCGCCTGCCCGCTCGCGCGCTGGTGCCCGTCGTACGGCATCGGGCCGACCGACCCGGCGCAGGCGGCCCGGCTGGTGAAAGGCCCGGCCGAGGTGGCTACGACGCTGTGAAAGCTCTTCTGGCCGCGGCGCTCGTGTTGGCGACGAGCGCGTGCACGAGTACGGCATCGTCTGGCGGCGGCCCCGCCGGGTCCGGGCCGACCCATGCCGAGCTGGTCGCCCGGGCGGCGCTCGACCCGTGCCCGCCCTCGGTCGCGCACGCGCACGTGCCGCACGGCCTGCCGGACCTGACGCTGCCCTGCCTCGGCACCGGGCCGGCCGTACACCTCGCCGGCCTGCGCGGCACCCCCACCGTGGTGAACATCTGGGGCTCGTGGTGCGTCCCGTGCCAGGCGGAGACGACGTACCTCGCCACCGTGTACGACGCGCTGAAGCCGCAGGTGCGTTTCCTCGGCGTCGACACCGAAGACAGCAGCGACAGCGCACTCGACTTCGCGCCGCACGTCACCCCGCCGATGCGCTACCCGTCGGTGGTCGACGAGCAGAAGAAGGTGCTCGTCGGGCTGGACCTGATCAGCGCGGTGCCGAGCACGGTGTTCGTCGACGCGGCCGGCCACGTCGTGCACAAGGCGACGGTCGCGTACACGAGCGCCGCGCAGTTGCGCCGCGACATCGCCACGTACCTCGGCGTCGCCTCGTGACGATGCCACCGGCGTGGCTCGCGCCGCTCGTCGACGCGGTCCGCGACGTACGCGCCTCTGACCTGATGCCGCAGGTCGGCGACCCGGACGACAACGTACGGCGGTCCGCCGTACTGGCGCTGTTCGGCGAGACCGACGCGCGCGGCCCGGACGTGCTGCTGATCCAGCGCAGCGCGCACCTGCGCAGCCACGCGGGCCAGCCGGCGTTCCCGGGCGGCGGCGTCGAGCCGGCCGATGGCGGGCCGGTCGCGGCGGCGCTGCGGGAAGCCCGGGAGGAGACCGGGCTGGACCCCGCCGGCGTAGAGGTACTCGCGGTCCTGCCCGACCTCTGGGTGCCGCCGTCGGCGAACGTCGTCACGCCCGTGCTCGCGTGGTGGCGGGAGCCGAGCGAGGTCGCGCCGGCCGACCTGCACGAGGTCGCGTCGGTCGCGCGGGTGCCGATCGACGACCTCGTCGATCCGGCGAGTCGGTTGCGGATCCGGCACCCGAGCGGTTGGATCGGGCCAGCGTTCCGTGTCGCCGACATGCTGGTCTGGGGCTTCACCGCGGGCGTGCTCGATCGGCTGCTCGATCTCGGGGGCTGGGCCCGTCAGTGGGACCAGTCGGTGGTCGAAGACCTCCCAGAGGACGTGCTCGCGCTCGCGCTGCGACAGCGGCGCGCGGTGACAGGTGGGGAGGGGCAGTAGTGGACCTGCTCGACCTCATCCTGCTCGTCGCCTGCGTCGCGTTCGCGATCAGCGGCTACCGGCAGGGGTTCATCATCGGCGTGCTGTCGTTCTGCGGCTTCTTCGGCGGCGGCGTGCTCGGCGCGACGTACGGGCCGGCGCTGCACTCCGCGCTCGGCTTCCACGGCCGCTCGCCGGTGTTCGGGCTGGTGGTCGTCTTCGTCGCGGCCGCGATCGGCCAGATCCTCGCGACCCTGCTCGGCGACATCGTCCGCCGCAAGATCACCTGGCGCCCGGCCCGCCAGGTCGACGCGCTGGCCGGCGCCGCCGTGAGCGTCGTCTCGGTGCTGCTGGTCGCGTGGGTGCTCGGCACCGCGCTCGCGCACAGTGCGCTCACCGGGGTGGCCGGCGAGATCCAGCACTCGACGATCCTGACGGCGATCGACCGCATCCTGCCGGACAGCGCGAAGACGTGGGACTCGGCGTTCCGCCGGCTGGTGCAGCGCAACGGGTTCCCACAGGTGTTCGGCGCGATCGGCGCCGAGCGCATCGTGCCGGTCGAGCCGCCGGATCCCGCCGTCGCCAACAGCCCCGCGGTGCGTACGGCCGAGCCCGACATCGTGAAGATCATCGGCATCGCGCCGTCGTGCCGCCGCCAGCTCGAAGGCAGCGGCTTCGTCTACTCGGCGCACCGCGTCATGACCAACGCGCACGTCGTCGCCGGCGTACGCGCCCCGCAGGTCCGCACCACCGACGGCCACACGTACGACGCCCGCGTGGTGCTGTACGACCCCGGCCGCGACGTCGCGGTGCTGTACGTCCCGGACCTCGACCGGACGCCGCTGTCGTTCGCCGGCCAGGCCCGCTCGCGGCAGAGCGCGATCGTCGCCGGCTACCCCGAGAACGGGCCGTTCCGGCCGGTCGCGGCGCGCATCCGCGCGGTGCAGGAGGCGCAGGGCCCGGACATCTACCAGAGCCGCCAGGTGACCCGGCAGATCTACTCGATTTACGCGGTGGTCCGGCCGGGCAACTCCGGCGGGCCGCTGCTCGCGACCGAGCCGGGCAAGGTGTACGGCGTCGTGTTCGCCGCCGCGGTCGACGACGCCAACACCGGGTACGCGCTGACCGCGCAGGAGGTCGCGTCCGACGCCGCCCGCGGCGCCACCGCGACGTCGTCGGTCTCCACGCAGAGCTGCGACTAGCTTCTACCGGCGGCGCAGCGGCGGCGGGCCGGCCGCCATCGCGTCCGGCTCTCGCGCCCACGCGCGCAGCCCGTCGATGTCGAGCCCGTACGGCGTCGTACCGGCCCAGGGCGCGAGCGTGTCGGCGCCGCGCGACAGCAGCGCGCGCGAGCCGGTGGCGTTGCCGCGCTGAGCATGCGTGATGCCGACGGCGAGCTGGGCGAGCCCGCGCCACAGCTCGCGGTCCGTGTCGGTCGATTTCCACACCGCTTCGAAGACCTCGTGCGCGCGGAACGCGCGGCCCTCGGCGAGCAGCTCGCCGGCGAGGTCGATGGCCTCGTCGGGCGGCAGGGCCGGCGGGTCGTCAGGGGTCGCCGTACCTGGGTCGCGGGCCAGCGGCCGTCCGGTCGCGTCCCGCGGCCGGGCGTTGCGCGGCCTGCCTTGCTCGTCGCGGTCGCGGCTCACCGCGCGCACCAGTCGAGGATCGCGGCGGTGATGTCGTCGGGACGTTCCTGGTGCGGGAAGTGTCCGGCGCCGTCGAGGAGCTGCCACCGGTAGTCCGCGCGCACGTACCGGCCGGACCCCGCGGCCGTGTCCGGCAGCACGCACGTGTCGCTCGCGCCGTGCAGGTGCAACGTCGGGACCGTGATCGGGCGGGCCATCGCCGTACGGAACCGGCGCCCGTCCGCGCGCGGCACCGACCGCACGGCCCACCGGTAGTACTCGAGCGCGCAGTGCGGCGCGGCGAGGATCTGCATCGCGTCGCGGTTGCGGCGTTCGGTCTCCGGGTCGGGGAAGCCGGGCCCGCCCCACGCGTGCAGCAGCGCGCCGACGTTGCGCGCGTCGTCCGCGACCAGCCACCGTTCCGGGTGCCAGGGCAGTTGGAACCGGGCCATGTAGTGGCTGGCCCGCCGCTGCGGCCCGCGGGCCAGCGCGGGCAGCCAGCGCAACGGGTGCGGCGCCGAGACCGCGACGACGCGGTCGACCAGCGGCGCGTGCAGCGCGGCCAGCGTCCACGCGAGGTGCGCGCCCCAGTCGTGCCCCACGACCGTCGCGGTCCGCTCGCCCATCGCACGGACCAGCCCGGCGATGTCGGCCGCGAGGGTGGGGGCGTCGTACCCGCGGGGTGGCTTGTCGCTCGCGCCGTACCCGCGCAGGTCCGGTGCGACGACGCGGTAGCCGGCTTCGGCGAGCGCGGTGATCTGGTGCCGCCACGACCACCAGAACTCGGGAAACCCGTGCAGCAGTACGACGAGCGGGCCGTCGCCGGCCTGTACGACGTGCAGGCGGATGCCGTTGGCGGCGACGTCGCGGTGCGTCCACGGCCCGTCGACCAGGACGGCCGACTCCTCGACGAGCCGGCGCTGTGTCATCAGAGGAGGTGGGCCGTCAGCCGGTCACGAGGAGTGCGACGCGCGGAGATCCTCGAGGTCGGGGTCCGGCGCGACGGTGGGGTGCTTGGCCCAGGTGATGTCGTCGCGCACGGTGCGAATGGTGCGCTGCGGGCCCTTGAGCTTGACGACCTTGCCGAGACCGGCGACCGCGAGCAGCCCGGCGAGGCCGCCGAACGCGCCGCCGACGATCAGGAAGCCGGCCCACAGCGGCAGGTCGGCGGCCGCGGCGATGCCGAGCGCGGCGGCGACGGAGAGGAACACGAACGCGAACAGGCCGACGAACCCGGCGCCGCCGAGGAACCCGGCCCCGATGCCGGCCCGTTTCACCTCGGCCGCGATCTCGGTCTTCGCCAGCTCGATCTCTTTGTGGATGAGCAGCGACAGGTCGCGGGTGGCGACGGCGACCAGGTCGCCGAGCGACTCGTCGCTGCTGTTCTTAGCTGCGGCCACGGTCGGCCCCCAAGCTGTCGGTCACGGGGAGATTGTGCTCGGCGGCGGGCTCCATGGTCGAGCCGGTACCCGGCCGGAGCGGTTCGGACACGACATGCGAACGGCGTCCCGCAGGACGCCGTTCACTGGCACGGCCTCCGGGTGACCAAGCGCCGGCTCATCTCGTCGGCCAGGGACCAGCCCTGGACTCGGCTGCCTTCTGCGGCTGACGCCCGCGTGGGTGCCCGGACTTCGTGCACGGGCCCGTCGAGGGAGGGAGCTTGCCCATCGCCGCTAAGGTCCCGTGACCGCATTGAACCCCCGCTGGCGCGCCTTGGCTAGCCCCAGTTTCGCGACCCGCGCTCACGAGGTGGGAAGAATTTTTTCTGGGCCGTGTTTAGCCCCGGTGCGGTCGGGAACGCCGTTGTCGCTGCGGGCTTGCCCGCACCCCTGATCGGGTCCGGCTCGTCCCCCCCGGAGTCGGATCTCGCGACGGCCCCCGCTACCCCCCCGGCGGGGGCCGTCTCATTTCTCCGTTTCGGTCTTTCCACCGTTCGCCCCGCGCTCCGCGCTGTCCACAATCCGTCCGTACGGCGCTGCGCCGGTCGGGTACGGCGGGCAGGGTTGGCCGCGGAGGTGAGATGGCGGCGACCGTGGCAGTCGTGGGCGTGCCGGGCGGGCGCGGGGTCGAGGCGGCCCTGCGCGCCTGCGCGGTCGCCGGCGTGACCGCGCTGCCCGTCGCCGATCGCGCCGAGGCCGCCCGCGCGTGGCGGTCCGCCACGGCGGTGCTGGTCAACGCGAGCGCGCACGCGTCCGTGTCCGGGCTGCCCCGACGAGCATTGGTCGCGGTGCTCGACGACGCGGTCGCGGCCGAGATGGATGCGTGGCGGCTGGCCGTGCAACTCGGCGCCGAGACCGTGTTCGGCTCCGACCACGACCCGCGGCGGCTGGTCGAGTGGCTCGCCCTCGCCGGTGAGCCGGGCGGGCCGCCGGCGGTCGTCGTCGGCGTGGCCGGGGCCTGCGGTGGTGCGGGCGCGTCGACGCTCGCGGCCGCGCTCGCGTTGCGCCGGGCCTCCGCGTCGAAGGTCACACTGGTCGACGCCGACCCAGCCGGCGGCGGCCTCGACGTCTTGCTCGGCGCCGAGCGGGTTGCAGGGACCCGGTGGCCCGACCTAGCTGCCAGCAAGGGCGTGATCGCCGCCGACGCGCTCGCCGGTGCCCTGGTCAAGGTCGACGGGGTCTCGCTGCTGTCGTGGGTCGCGCGAGAGGTGCCGGCGCTTCCGGTCGAGGCGATGGATGCCGTGCTGTCCGCCGCCGCCCGAGGTAGCGATCTCGTCGTCGTCGACCTGCCTCGCGGTGTCGACGCCGCCGCCGAGCACGCCGCCGCGCGGACCGACTCGGTGGTGCTCGTCGTCCCGGCCTCGGTCCGCGCCGTTGCCGCCGCCGCGTCCGCCGCGTCCCGCTGGTCCGCCGCCGGCGCCGAGGTCGGCCTGGCCGTGCGGCACCCCGGGCCGGCCGACCTGAGCCCGGGCGCCGTCGCGGACGCGGTCGGGCTGCCGCTGCTCGGCGTGTTCCCCACCGACGCGAGGCTCGCCAACTTCTGCGACCGCGGCCGCTTCGCGCGTGGCCTGCGCCGGTCAGCGGCGGCCGTTGCGGCCGACGCGATCGCGTCCCGCGTGTGCCTGGCGAGGGCGGCGGCGTGAGCCGGCTGCTCGTCGAGGAGGTGCGCCGCGAGCTGCCCCCGGCGCCCGGCCCGGACGACCTCCGGCACCTCGCGCACATAGTCCGTACCCGCGGCGGGCCCGCGGGCACCGACGTTGTCTGGGACACGGTCAGCAGGCTGGCCGGCGAGGTGCTCGGGGCCGGGCCGCTGGAGGAGCTGCTGCACCAAGACGGGGTGACCGACGTCCTCGTCAACGGGCCGGGCGAGGTCTGGGTCGACCGCGGTCGCGGGGTCGAGCCGTCCGGGCTGTTCCTGGCCGCCGAGGCGACGATCCGCACGCTCGCCGTCCGCCTCGCCGCGTCGTGCGGCCGCCGGCTCGACGACGCCAGCCCGTACGCCGACGCCCGGCTGCCGGACGGCACCCGGGTGCACGCCGTGCTGCCGCCGGTTTCGGCGCAGGGCACCTGCATCTCGTTGCGGGTGCCGCCGCGCCGCGGGTTCACCCTCGACCGGCTGGTCGACCTCGGCGCCCTGCCGGCCGCGGGCGCGGCGCTGCTGCGGCGGATCGTGGCGGCCCGGCTGGCGTTCGTCGTCATCGGCGGGACCGGGAGCGGCAAGACGAGCGTGCTGTCCGCGCTGCTGTCCGAGGTGGCGCCGGGGGAGCGCGTCGTCCTGGTCGAGGACGCGGCCGAGCTCCGCCCGGAGACGCCGCACGTGGTCCGGCTCGAGGCCCGTGCGCCGAACGTCGAAGGCGTCGGCGCGGTGCCGCTCGACGCGCTGGTGCGGCAGGCGCTGCGGATGCGCCCGGACCGGCTCGTCGTCGGCGAGGTACGGGGCCGCGAGGTCGTCGACCTGCTCGCGGCGCTGAACACCGGGCACAGCGGTGGCGCCAGCACGGTCCACGCCAACCGCGTCGAGCACGTCCCGGCCAGGTTCGAGGCGATGGCGACCGCGGCCGGACTCGACCGGGCGGCGACGCATGCCCAGCTCGCCGCCGGCCTCGACGTCGTGATCGCCCTCGCTCGCGGGCCCGACGGGCACCGGCGGGTCACCGGAGTGGCGATGCTCGACGGCCGCGACGGCATCGTGCGCGCGGTCCCGGCGTACGCGTTCTCACCAGACGGGGTGCGGGCGCAAGCGGCGGCGGAGCAGCTCGAGCGACGGCTGGCCGGCGGATGGTGAGCCTCTGTGCGGCCGTCGCCGCCGCGGTCGCGGCCTACCAATGGCGGCGGGCATCCGCGACCCGACGCGTCGTGCCGCCCGGTCCGGCCGTGCTCGCGCTGCTCGGGCGCTCGGCGTACGCGCTGGCGACGAGACGCCGGACGGTGCGTCGTCGCGGTCGCGAGACCGTCGTCTTGGTGCGGGCGCTGGCTGCGGAGCTGCGGGCCGGCGCGCCGGAGGCGACGGCGTTCGCGGCCGCCACCTCGGTGGCGTCGGTGTCGGGCGGGTCGCTCCGACCGTGGCTGGTTTCCGCCACGGCGGCGGTCACTCGTGGCGGGTTGCTGCCAGCCGAGCTTCGCCGGGTCGCCGAGGTGCGGGGAGCGGAGCGGCTGCTCCCGGTGGCGGCGGCGTGGG
>JAVEEI010000084.1 GCA_030840525.1 Frankiaceae bacterium | reverse complement strand
TACAAGCGCCTGCAGCGGCTCAAGGAGCTCGAGGTTCTCGAGCAGACCGGCGGCGCGCACGTGCTGACCAAGAAGGAGGCGCTCGTCCTCTCGCGCGAGCGGGAGAAGCTCGAGCGCACCCTCGGCGGCATCCGCGACATGCAGAAGCTGCCGAGCGCGATCTGGGTCGTCGACACCAAGAAGGAGCACATCGCGATCGCCGAGGCGAAGAAGCTCGGCATCCCGGTCGTCGCGATCCTCGACACCAACTGCGACCCCGACGAGGTCGACTACCCGATCCCGGGCAACGACGACGCGATCCGTTCGGTCGCGACCCTCACCCGCGTCATCGCGGACGCCGTCGCCGAGGGCCTCGTCGCCCGGGCCGGTGCCGCCGCGGGCGAGGAGAAGCCGGAACCGGGCGCCCTCGGTGCCGACGAGCCGCTCGCCGAGTGGGAGCGTGAGCTGCTCCAGGGCGAGCCCGCTGCCGCTGTCGGTACGCCGACCGAGGCCGCGACCGCAGATGCACCGGCCGAGGCCGCAGCTACGCCGACCGAAGCCGAGACCGCGCCGGCCGAGGCCGCACCGGCCGAGCCCGCCGCCGAGGCCGCACCGGCCGCGGACGGCGACGCGCCCGCGCAGAGCTGACCCGCTCGCCGTACGACGACGTACGCCACCGAACCGAAAGAGAAGACTGACATGGCCATCAGTGCTGCCGATGTGAAGAAGCTCCGTGACGCCACGGGTGCCGGGATGATGGACGCCAAGCATGCGCTCGAAGAGGCCGGCGGCGACTTCGAGAAGGCCACCGAGATCCTGCGGGTCAAGGGCGCCGGCAAGGCGGCCAAGCGGGCCGACCGGTCGGCGCAGAACGGCCTCGTCGCCGCCGCCGAGGGCGTCATGGTGCAGCTCAACTGCGAGACCGACTTCGTCGCGAAGGGCGGCGAGTTCCAGCAGCTCGGCGCGGACATCCTCGCGCACGCGGTGAAGACCCGCCCGGCGAGCAAGGACGAGCTGCTTGGCCAGACGCTCGCCGACGGCAAGACCGTCGCGGAGAACCTCGAGGCCGCCAACGCGGTCATCGGCGAGAAGATCGAGCTGGGCAACGTCGTCGTCTTCGACGGCCAGGTCGCGTCGTACATGCACAAGCGGGCGAGCGACCTGCCCGCGCAGATCGGCGTACTCGTCGAGTTCGACGGCGACGACGTCGAGACCGCGCGCGGTGTTGCCATGCAGATCGCGTCGCTGCGCGCGCAGTACCTCACCCGCGACGAGGTGCCCGCGGACGTCGTCGCCAAGGAGCGCGAGATCGCCGAGGCGACCGCCCGCGAGGAGGGCAAGCCGGAGCAGGCGCTGCCGAAGATCGTCGAAGGCCGCGTCAACGGCTTCTTCAAGGACGCCGTCCTCCTCGAGCAGGCCTACGTTCGCGACAACAAGAAGACGGTGCAGGCCGTCGTCGACGAGGCCGGCGTCTCGCTCAAGCGGTTCGTCCGGTTCGAGGTCGGCGCCTGACCGTGGCTCACAACCGGGTTCTGCTGAAGCTCTCCGGCGAAGCATTCGCCGGGGGCGACAAGCTCGGCATCGACCCGGTCGTGGTCGCGAGCATCGCCGCGCAGATCGCCGCCGTCGTCGCGACCGGCACGCAGGTCGCGGTCGTCGTCGGCGGCGGCAACATGTTCCGCGGCGCGCTGCTCGCGCAACGCGGCGTCGACCGCACCCGCGCCGACTACATGGGCATGCTCGGCACCGTCATCAACTGCTTGGCACTGCAGGACTTCTTGGAGAAGGCCGGCGTCGAGACGCGGGTGCAGACCGCGATCACGATGGGTCAGGTCGCCGAGCCGTACATCCCGCGCCGCGCGATCCGGCACATGGAGAAGGGCCGCGTCGTCATCTTCGGCGCCGGCCTCGGTGCGCCGTTCTTCTCCACCGACACGTGCGCCGCGCAGCGCGCACTCGAAGTCGGCGCCGAGGTCCTGCTGATGGCGAAGACTGTCGACGGCGTGTACGACGCGGACCCCAAGACAACTCCGGGCGCGACGATGTTCGACCGGCTCGACTACGCCGAGGTCATCAGCCGCGGCCTGAAGGTCGCGGACGCCACCGCTATCAGCCTCTGCATGGACAACCTGCTGCCGATCGTCGTGTTCAACCTTCTCGGCGACGACAACATCGCCCGCGCCGTACGGGGTGAGAAGATCGGCACGCTCGTGGGACCCGCAGATTCGGCCCGGCAGGGAGAGACGCAGTGATCGACGAGACGATGCTCGAAGCCGAGGAGAAGATGGACAAAGCGGTGCACGTCGTCCGCGAGGACCTCGCTGCGGTCCGCACCGGCCGGGCCACTCCGCAGATGTTCAGCAAGGTCGTCGTCGACTACTACGGCTCGCCGACGCCGGTGAACCAGCTCGCGTCGTTCCACCTGCCCGAGCCGCGCATGGCGGTCATCACGCCTTACGACAAGTCCTCGCTCAACGCGATCGAGAAAGCGATCCGTGACAGCGACCTCGGCGTCAACCCGACCAACGACGGCAACATCATCCGCGTCGTGTTCCCGCAGCTCACCGAGGAACGGCGCAAGGAGCTCATCAAGGTCGCGCGGCACAAGGCCGAGGAGGCGCGGGTCTCCATCCGCAACATCCGCCGGCACGCCAAGGAGCAGCTCGACAAGCTGGTCAAGGACGGCGACGTCGGCGAGGACGACGTCGTACGCGCCGAGAAGGAGCTCGAGAAAGTCACGCACTCCTACGTCGACCAGGTCGACGAGGCGTTGCGGCACAAGGAAGCCGAGCTGCTCGAAGTATGACCGAGGTCGCGCCGGCGCCCGGTCGCGCCGGCCGCGCGGGACGCAACCTTCCGGTCGCGATCGCCGTCGGCCTCGGCCTCGGCGCGGTCATCCTGCTGACGCTCTACCTCGTCAAGCCGGCGTTCCTCGCCGTCGTTGCGGTCGCCGTCGGCGTCGGCATGTGGGAGCTGGTACGCGCGCTGCACGAACGCTCGTGGCGGGCACCGCTGATCCCGCTGGAAGTCGGCCTTGCGTGCATCCTCGCGCTGGCCTACACGACCGGCCGCGAAGCGATGACGGTCGCGATGATGCTGACCGCGCTCGCGATCGTCGTATGGCGCGTCGCCGAGGGCGCCGACGGCATGCTCGCCGACATCGGCGCCGGCCTGCTCGTCCTCGTCTACGTCGGCTTCCTCGCCGGCTTCGCCGCGCTGATGCTGGCACCCGACGACGGCGCCCGCAGGGTCACGGCGTTCATCGCGACCGTCGTCGCGAGCGACGTCGGCGGGTACGCGTTCGGCGTACTGTTCGGCCGCCACCTCATGGCGCCGACGGTCAGCCCGAAGAAGTCGTGGGAGGGCCTCGTCGGCTCCGCGCTCGCGTGCGTCGTATGCGGCGCGGTGCTGTTCGCGACGTTGCTGCGGCACGGGCACTGGTGGCAGGGCGCGGTGTTCGGCCTCGCACTGGTCGCGTCCGCGACCATCGGCGACCTCGGCGAGTCGATGGTCAAGCGCGACCTCGGCATCAAGGACATGGGCACGCTGCTGCCGGGTCACGGCGGCTTCATGGACCGGCTCGACTCGTTGCTGCCGAGCGCGCCGGTCGCGTGGTTATTGCTCGCCGCGTTCATCCCGGTGCCATGAGCGACCTCCTGGTCTTTGACCCGCCGCGTCGTGGCAAGCCACCGCGCCATCTCGCCGACCTCGACGTCGACGAGCGCCGCGAGGCGGTCGCCGCGCTCGGCCTGCCGCCGTACCGCGCGGACCAGCTCTCGCGCCACTACTTCGGTGCGCTGCGCCGCCGGCCCGAGCAGATGACCGACCTGCCGGCCGACGTACGGGACGCACTCGCCGCCGGCCTTCTGCCCGCGCTGGTCGACGCCGAGCGCACCCTCGACTGCGACGGCGGCGCGACCCGCAAGACCGTCTGGAAGCTGTACGACGGCGCGCGGGTCGAGTCGGTCCTGATGCGTTACCCCGACCGCACGACGGTGTGTGTCTCGTCGCAGGCCGGCTGCGGGATGGCGTGCCCGTTCTGTGCGACCGGGCAGGCCGGGCTGACCCGCAACCTGTCCGCCGCCGAGATCGTCGAGCAGGTCGTCGCCGCCGCGACCGACGCGGCCAGCGGCGCACTCGGCGACGGGCCGACTCGCCTCGCGAACGTCGTCTTCATGGGCATGGGCGAGCCGCTCGCCAACTACAACGCGGTGATAGGCGCGGTCCGCCGCATCGTCGACCCGGCACCGGCCGGCCTCGGCATCGCGCAGCGGCACGTCACCGTCTCGACGGTCGGGCTGGTGCCGGCCATCGACCGGCTGGCGGGCGAGGGGCTGCAGGTCACCCTCGCGGTGTCGCTGCACGCGCCCGACGACGAGCTGCGCGACACCCTCGTCCCGGTGAACACGCGGTGGAAGGTCGCCGAGGTGCTCGACGCGGCCTGGCGCTACGCGGCTGTGACCGGGCGGCGGGTGTCGGTCGAGTACGCGCTCATCCGCGCGGTCAACGACCAGGCCGACCGCGCGCACGCACTCGGGGCGTTGCTGCGCGGCAAGCTGGCGCACGTCAACCTGATCCCGCTCAACCCGACAACCGGGTCGCCGTGGACCGCGTCTGACCCACGTGACGAGCGCCGGTTCACCCGTATCCTGCGCTCGTACGGCGTCTCGACGACGGTGCGCGACACCCGCGGCCGCGAGATCGACGCCGCTTGTGGACAGCTGGCCACGCGCGCGGAGATATCCACCAATCTCGGCGAATGAGCCGTAACCGGGCGCGCGCCGCTTACGCTTGACCGACGAACCGCCACCAGGGCGGGGGGAAGGACCGTGACGCATGCTCGCCCGCCCATTGGCTGCTCGTGGGGCCGCCGTAGTCGTCTCCGCCGTGATCGCGACCACCGCGACCGGCGTCACCGGCGCCACACCCGCCTGGGCTGACGCCCCGTCGGTCACCGGCTACACGCCGGCCAACGTCGTCCCCGGGACGACGCTGCACATCGTCGGCAGCGGTCTTGCCGGCACGACCGACGTCACGTTCACCGGCGGTGTCGACGCCGCGCCGTCCACCTCGCCGACCGACACCGACGTGACCGTGACGGTGCCGGCCGGTGCGCAGAGCGGCCCGCTCACGCTGACGCCGGCGACCGGCACCACCCCGCCCGACCTCGGCGTCGAGACGACGTCGATCAGCCGCGACGCAAGCACCCTCGTCTACCCGACAGCGACGCACGTGCGCGCCACCCTCACCGCTGCCGGCCACGGCATCGCCGGCCAGACCGCGACGCTGCTGGTGCGCGCGGTCGGCGGCACGTCGTGGTCGCCGGCCCCGGGCCCGCAGACCACCAACTCCAGCGGCGCGGTCGCGTTCCTCGTCAAGCCGACGCGGACCACCGACTACGCCGTCCGCTTCGCCGGCTCGACGACGGCCGCGCAGGTGCAGACCGCGGCGACCAGGGTCGCGTCGCGCCCGACGCTCAGCACGTCGTTTCCGGTGGTCGTGCCGATCCTGACCGTCCAGCGGCTCACCGGCGTGGTGCACCCGGCGACGGCGGGCAAGGTCCTGCTGCAGCGCTACCTGTCCAGTGCGTGGCATCTCGCCGGCACCGCGACGGCCGACCGCTACGGCCGGTTCGCGTTCGCGGTCCAGTGGAAGACGAAGGGCGTCTACGTCTACCGCGTGCTGCGGACGGCCGACGCGCAACACCTCGCCGTCAGCACCTCGGCCCGGTCGATCCGCGCCGTCGACCGCACGCTGCGGTCCGGCATGACCGGCCCCGACGTCTCCTACCTGCAGCAGCGGCTGCAGGCGCTGCACTACGACGTCCCCGCGGTCACCGGTGTCTTCAACTATGACACCTTGCACGCGGTCATCGCGTTCGAGAAGGTGCAGCGGATCACCCGCGACGGCGTGGTCAGCCCGACGGTCTGGCTCTACCTCGGCCGGCCGGTCGTGCCGCGGCTGCTGCACCCGCTCGCGGGCGTCGGCGCGGTCGAGATCGACCTCACCCGACAGGTGCTCTTCTACGCCGTCAACGGCGCGATCGTGCGGATTCTCGACGTCTCGACCGGCGGCGGCTACACGTTCGTCGACTCGTCCGGCAACCTCGCCAAGGCGATCACGCCGCAGGGCCACTTCTCGATCCGCTACAAGATCAACAAGTGGGTCACGTCGAAGCTCGGCACCCTCTACCGGCCGGCGTACTTCAACGACTCCGGCTACGCGATCCACGGCGAGGGCGAGGTCCCGTCGTACCCGGCCAGCCACGGCTGCGTGCGCATCACCGTGCCGGCGATGGACCGGATGTACTCGAAGCTCACCGTCGGCATGTCGGTCTGGATTTACCACACCTGAGAGGCCCACGCCGGGTGCTCGCGCTCGGCGTACTCGCGGTCGACCAGGCCGGTGCGCAGCGCCGCGCGCGCTTCCGGATGCCGGTAGGCGAGCCACACGTGACCGGCGAGGATGACGAGCAGCCCGAACGTGAACAGGTCGTGCGCGATCGTCGCGCCCTGCCGGACGCCGACCGGGATCGACACGCGCGCCGGCGCGAGGAGCAACAGCCCGGTGCCGAACAGCACCAGCCCGGTGCCGGCCACGACGGCGGATGCGAGCTTCTGCCCGCCGTTGAACTTGCCGACCGGCAACCGCGCGGTGCGCCGGTCGCGGCGGCGCAGCCAGCGCCAGTCGGTCGTGGTCATGCGGTTGAGCAGCCGCAGGTCGGCGCGCAGCGGCGCCGACAGCGCCAGCCCGGCGAGCGTCGGCACCGGCAGCAGGAGGCCGGCCACGACGTGCGCCGCCTCGACCGTCGTGCGCCGGCCGACGAGCAGCGCCAGCGACGGGACGTAGAGCGCGGCACCGGTCAGCGCGAGTACGCCGACGAGGACGGCGGTGCTGCGGTGCACCCGGCGCTCGGCCGGGCTGAACCGCGGCAGCCGGTCAGGTCGGGGCATCGTTGCGACCGTTCGAGCGGCCGACCCACGCGTTCTGGTCGTAGCCGAACTGCTCCCAGTAGCCGGGCTCGAGCCGCTCGGTGACCTCGATGGCACTCAGCCACTTGCAGCTCTTGTAGCCGTACATTGGCGCGACGAGCAGGCGCACCGGACCGCCGTGCGCGCGGCCGATCGGCTTGCCGTCTAGCGTGTCGACGACGAGCACGTCGTCGCGGCGGGCCTGCGCCAGCGTGAGCGACTCCGTGTACGTGCCGTCGTACGACGTGAACCGCACCGCGGCCTGTCCGGGCTGGACGCCGGCCCGGTCGAGCAGGGTCGCGAGCCGTACGCCCTCCCAGTGCACCCCGGGCACCCGCCAGCCGGTGACGCACTGGAAGTCGCGGGTCAGCCGGGTACGCGGCAGCCCGCGCAGGTCGTCGGTAGTGAGGGTCAGCTCGTGGTCGACGTTGCCGGTGACCGCGAGCCGGTACGTCGCCGGCGGCCGGTACGGAAAGCCGGACGTGACGGTGTAGTAGCGCCAGCCGCTGCCGGGGATGAGCGAGCTGAGGCCGGTCGGGTCGTGCGCCGACAGCGCGCCCGAGACGTCGCCGAGCCACCGGGAGACCCACGGCCCCGCGGCGACGGTCGCGCCGCCCAGGCCGAGCAGGCCGAGAACGACCCGGCGCCCGATCGGCGTGCCTTCGTGCTCGCCGTCCATCCGCGCTCCTCGGCCGGTCACACCCAGTATCACGGATGGCAAGGCGGGCAGGATCGGCGAGCCGGGCGGCGAAATCCTCCGGGTCGCGTCTACCCAGCCGCGGCAGAGGGGGTCTTGCCGTGTCCGTAGCCCGCAAGTCGCTGACCATCGCCGCCGTCTCCGTCGCCGCGATGGCCGTGACGGGGACCGCCATCGGCGCGACGCAGTACGTCATCACCAGCCTGTCGCAGATCTCGCCGTCAGTGGTGAAGCAGCTGCACGGCGCCACCGGCCCGCGCGGCCCCGCCGGCCCGGCCGGCCCGGCCGGCAGCGGCGACGCGTACGTCGCCCACGGCAGCGTCGCCACGCTCGTCGCGACCGCCACGAAGGTGGTCACCCTCCCGCTGGCGAAGGCACCCGCGCTCGTGCAGGCCGCGGTCACCATCACCAACGGCGGCACCCCCGGCGACGCCAACGCGACCTGCGTGCTCAACCTCGACGGCAAGCCGATCGGCCCGGCCGACACGATCGACGCGCCCGCCTGGCTGACGCCGCTCAACAACGAGGGCACGGCCGGTACGACGCTGTTCGCGACCGCGAGCACGCCCGGGACGCTGACGCTGACCTGTCTCGACGTGAACAACGCCGGCACCCTGAGCGCGCAGGGCAGCATCGCCGCGCTGACCACCGGCACCGCGACGACGGTCGGTGCGCCGGCTCCGACGCCCAGCCCGTCGTCGACCGGGGTCCCGGTCCCGTAGCGGCTACCAGCCGCGCAGGTCGACCGGCAGGGTGTCGACGACGTCCTCGCCGTCGACGACGTACATCCGCTCGTGCAACGCGACCGTCGGGTCGACGTGCGCGGGCAGCACGCGGACGCGGTCACCGACCTTCACCGCGCCGAAGTCGTCGGGCTGCCACGTCGTGTGCTCGTCCGAGCAGAACCACACCGTTCCACCCGGGATCGCGGGGTTGCCGTGGTCCATCCCGAGCGACTTCAGCCCGACGTCGACGACGGCCCAGCCGGCGATCTCGCCGGCCGGCGCGGTCGTCGAGATGACCGTGCCGAGGACGCTGAGCGCCGGCCCGAACGGCAGGTCGGGCAGCGCGCCGTACGCCGTGTCCATCAGGACGTACGAGCCAGCCTGGATCTCGTTGGCCCACGTGTTGACGGCGTACGTGCCGGTGCCGCCGGCCGACACGAGCTCGCCGCCGACCAGCTCGTGCGCGGTGAGCAGCCGCTGCATGCACTCCTCGGCGCCGGCCCGGCGCGCGTCGGCGTCCGGTACGGCGACGACGTGTCCCTCGTAGCCCATGACGCCGCGCACCGCGAGGCCGGCCCGGCGGGCGAGGTCGGCGATGCGGCCGGCGTCCTCGGGCGCGCAGCCGCAGCGCGGCAGCCCGACGTTGACGTCGACGACGACCTCGCGGACCCCGCCGGCCGACGCGGCCGCGACGGTCTCCGCCGAGTCGACCGCGACGGTCACGCGGGCGCCCGCGGTGACGACCAGACCGAGCCGGGTCGCGTCGAGAACCTCGTTGGCCAGCAACAGGTCCTCGCCCAGGCCGGCGGCCGCCATCCCCTCGACCTCGCGGATGGTCGCGCAGGTGAAGTGACGGTGCCCGGCGGCGGCCTGCAGCTTCGCGAGCGCGGTGCTCTTGTGTGCCTTCACGTGCGGGCGCAGCCGCGGCCCGGGCAGCGCGGCGGACATCAGTCGCAGGTTGTCCTCGAGCAGCGACTTCTCGACGACGAGCGCGGGCGTCTGCAACCGGTCGACCGTCGTCATGGGCCAAGCACCGTCTCGAGGTAGGGGTTGGTGAAGACACGATCGGGATCGACCGCGTCGCGGACCGCGAGGAACTCGTCGAACCGCGGGTAGGCCGGGCGCAGGTCGGCCGCGGTGCGGTAGTGCATCTTGCCCCAGTGCGGCCGCCCGTCGAGGGCGCGGATACGTTCCTCGACCGCGCGGAAGTACCGCTCGAACGCGACGCCGCGGAACATATGGATCGCGAAGTACGCCGAGTCGCGACCGGACGCGGTCGACAGCGGGATGTCGTCGGCGGCCGCGACCCGCACCTCGACCGGGAAGCTCACCTGCAGTTGCTCGCGGTCGATGACGTCGCGGATCGCGGCGAACGCCTCGGCCGCCGCGACCCGCGGGACGGCGTACTCCATCTCGACGAAGCGCACCCGCCGCGGCGAGACGAAGACGTCGTACGACGGTGCGGTGAAGGTGCGCGCGCTGATGGCCTTCGCGACGACGCGGTTGAGCCGCGGTACGAGCGACGGCCGGGCGCGGCCGAGCCGGCAGGTCAGCCCGAACGCGGTGTTCGCGGCGAGCTCGTCGTCGAACCACTCGCGCAGCCGGCCCAGCCGGCGCGGGGTCTCGCCCGGCGCCGGCCGGTTGTTCTCCTTCAGCAGCGCCAGCTCGGTGTGCGGCATCCAGTAGAACTCGACGTGCTCGTTGCGCGCGGCGAGGTCGTCGAGGTCGCGCATCACCTCGTCGACCGGCAGCGGTCGCTCCGACGCGCGCAGCTCGAACGCCGGCTCGCACTGCAGCGTGACCGCGGTGACGATGCCGAGCGCGCCCAGCCCGACCCGCGCGGCGGCGAAGACGTCCGGGTGCTCGGTGGGCGAGCAGGACAGGACCGAGCCGTCGCCGGCCACCAGCTCCAGCCCGCGGACCTGCGTCGCGATGCCGCCGAGCCGCTCGCCGGTGCCGTGCGTGCCGGTCGAGATCGCGCCGCTGATGCTCTGCCGGTCGATGTCGCCGAGGTTGGACATCGCCAGGCCCTCGGCCGCGAGCAGTGCGTGCAGCCGGTGCAGCGGGGTGCCGGCACCGACGGTCACGAGCCCCCTCGACCGGTCGACCTCGCGCAGGCCCGAGAGCGCGTCGAGCCGCAGCAGGACTCCGTCGGTCGCGGCGATACCGGTGAACGAGTGGCCGGCGCCGACCGCCTTCACCCGGGTCCGCTCGGCCGCCGCCTGCTTGACCGCGCGGACGACCTCGTCGGTGTCGCGCGGCGCCTCGACCCGCGCCGGCGACGCCGTCTGGTTGCCGGCCCAGTTGCTCCACCGTGCGGTCGACTGGGGCATCCGTGCAGCATGCCACTCGCGCCCCCGCGGCAGGATCGTCGCGCCGGGCGTCGAAGCCCGGGACATGCGCCATCGTCGTACCGCAGCCGCTTTCGCCAGCCTCGCCGTCGGCTTGGGCTCCGTCACCGCGTTCGCCACCATCGGCGGCCCCGGCCCGGTTCCCTCGACCGGCGCGACGCCGACCCTCGTGACCGAGAAGGTGCGCATCTCGGCGTACCCCGTCTACGACGCGCGCGGCCGCAAGGTCGGCACGGCGAACTGGCGCATCTCGCCGGCCGGTGGCAACTGCTGCGAGACCTATGTCGCGGCGACGCCGACGGGTCGCATCGTCGAGGCCGGCGGCACCTACCCCTGGTACACCGACGACGAGGGCAAGCACTGGTACGAGGTCAAGTTCAGCGTCCCGGACCAGAACGACAACGGCCCGACCGTGGCCGGCGGCGAGGGCGCCGCGGTGGTCGGCCCGGGCGGCAACATCTACGGCGTGACCTGGGACGCCTACAGCGGCGACCACCTGCAGGCCTACCGCTACACCGCGCAGACCCGCACGTGGGCCGTGTCCGAGGTCGTCATGAAGACGCCGTTCTACGACCGGCCGTGGCTGACCTACGTGAAGGGCCCGTTCGTCCTCAATGGCACCTCGACTCCGCAGATCCTCGACTCGACCGGCGGCGGCATCACGAAGGACGTCGACACGCTGAGCCCCGACGGCCAGGACTACAGCACGCCGAGCTACGTCGCCAACGACGAGAAGGGCTCGTCGACGGTCAACTTCCGGATCCCGGTCGTGCGCAACCCGGCCGCCGACTGGTGGCAGCCGCACCCCGGCACCGGCACCATCCCGCTCAACGCGGGCGGCGTGCTGCGCACGATCAACACAGACGACGTCACCGGCTCCAACGCATGCGGCATCGCGCGGCTCGACCCGGCGACCTCGAAGTGGCAGTGCGTCAACCTCGCCGGCCACCTGCAAGGCGTCGTGCGGCAGGACTCGCGCGGCTACCTCACCGAGGTCTACCCGAGCCTCGGCGACACCGCGCTCACCCTCGCGACGTCGCGCGACGGCGGCGTGCACTGGTCGTCGACGACGCTGACCCCGCCGCCCGGCACCGGCATGAAGCTCGAGACGCACGACCTGTTCAACGTCATCGCCAACGGTGCGTTGAAGCAGGCCGTCGTCACCGCGCGCTGGGACGACAGTGCGAAGCACGGTCACGACATCGTCTTCCGGGTCGACACGTCGAAGCCGAAGCCGGCGCTCATGCGCACGTACGCGATCGGCAAGGGCGACCTCGACACCGGCAACGACGTGACGTCCGTGACTCAGGGGCGGTTCGACTACGAGACGATCGCCCTGCTGCCCAACGGCAAGATCGCGGTGACGTTCGACGACTCGAGCTGCCTGCAGCCGAGCACCCGCGACCCCAACCACGACAGCCCCGAAGTCGCGATCCTCGTCTGACCTGCGGCAAGCGCGTCGAGTGAGAGACGCGCGTGGCGGCGCGAGCGCCATGATCATCGCGACGGCAGCCAGTCGTTTGTGCGCTTCACGACCTGCAGAGGGCGCAAACGATCTTGGCGCCGACGCGCGCGGAGGAGTTGTCAGCGGCACACGTTGCTATAGCCACGTCAGGTGCTGACAACTCCGGTGCAGTTGCCGCACCGGTTGACGCACACTTGGCCTCGTGGCGTTTTTCGTCGTACTCCGGCGGTCCGGGCCGCAGTGGGACCCGACCCGGCCGATGGAGGAGCAGGCCGGGTGGGACGAGCATGCGGCGTTCATGGACGCCCTCGTCGTCGACGGGTTCGTCGTACTCGGTGGCCCGCTGGCCGACGAGGAGCGGGTCGTACTCGCGGTCGACGCGGCATCTGAGGACGAGGTCAGGGCAACCCTCGCCGACGACCCGTGGAGCGGCTCGCGCCTCGTCGTCGAGAGTGTCGACGCGTGGACGATCCGGCTCGACGGCCGGGCCGGCTGAGCGGCCTGGGTGACAATGGTCGGCGTGACCCGACCCGTCGTGCTGCTCGGCTCGACCGGGTCGATCGGCACCCAGGCGCTCGACATCATCCGTACAACGCCGGACCGCTTCCGCGTCGTCGGGCTCGCCGCCGGCGGCGACCGGCCGCAGCTGCTGGCGGCGCAGGCGATCGAGACCGGCGCCGAGGTCGTCGCCGTGGCAAAGGCGTCGGCGCTCGAAGACGTGCAGCTCGCCCTCTACGCCGAGGCGCAGCGGCGCGGCTACGACCGCGGTGACGTCGCGCTGCCGAAGCTGCTCGCCGGCCCGGACGCGGCGGCCGAGGTGGCGGCGTGGCCCGGCGCGGACGTCGTCGTCAACGGCATGACCGGTTCGATCGGTCTCGCGCCGACCCTCGCCGCGCTCGACGCCGGGCACACCCTCGCACTCGCCAACAAGGAGTCGCTGGTCGCCGGCGGCCCGCTCGTCACCGCGCGGGCCAAGCCCGGGCAGATCGTGCCGGTCGACTCCGAGCACTCCGCGCTCGCCCAGTGCCTGCGGGCCGGTGCCGCGAGCGAGGTCGCGCGGCTCGTCCTGACCGCGAGCGGCGGCCCGTTCCGCGGCCGCGACCGCGCCAGCCTCGACGGCGTCACGCCGGCCGAGGCGCTCGCGCACCCGACCTGGGACATGGGCCCCGTGGTGACGCTCAACTCGGCGACGCTGGTCAACAAAGGGCTCGAGGTCATCGAGGCGCACTTCCTGTTCGGGATCGACTACGCGCACATCGACGTCGTCGTACACCCGCAGTCCGTCGTGCACTCGATGGTCGAGTACGCCGACGGCTCGACGATTGCGCAGGCGAGCCCGCCGGACATGCACCTGCCTATCGCGCTCGCCCTCGCGTGGCCGGACCGGCTGCCCGGCGCGGCGGCCGCGGTCGACTGGACGAAGGCGGCGACGTGGGAGTTCTTCCCGCTCGACGCGGCCGCGTTCCCCGCCGTCGACCTGTGCCGCGAGGCGGGCCGGCGCGGCGGCACGGCACCCGCGGCCCTCAACGCCGCCAACGAAGAGCTCGTCGCCGCGTTCCTCGCCGGGCGGGTTCGGTTCCCGGCAATCGTCGACACCGTCGCGCGAGTCGTCGAGGAGCACGACGTCGTCACCGACCCCGACCTCGCCGCCGTACTCGACGCCGAGCAGTGGGCGCGCGCCCGCGCCGGCGAGCTGGTGAGCGGCTGATGTACGCGCTCGGGGTGCTCTTCTTCGTCGTCGCGCTGCTCGTCTCGGTGATGCTGCACGAGTTCGGCCACTTCCTCACCGCGAAGCGGTTCGGCATGAAGGCGAGCCGGTTCTTCGTCGGCTTCGGGCCGACACTGTGGTCGTTCCGCCGCGGCGAGACCGAGTACGGCGTCAAGGCGATCCCGGCCGGCGGCTTCGTGAAGATCATCGGCATGACCGAGCTCGAGGACGTCGAGCCGGGCGACGAAGGCCGCGCCTTCTACCGGTTTCCCGCGCCGCAGCGGCTCGTCGTACTCGCCGCCGGCTCGTTCGTGCACTTCCTGATCGCCATCGTGTTGCTGTTCATCGTCATCGCGACGACCGGCGACATCCTCGACGTCGAGCCGACGCTGACGGTCGACTCGGTCTCCAAGTGCCTCCCGCTCGACCCGAACGCGACGACCTGTACGTCGAAGGACCCGGTCGCGCCGGCCGCGGGCAAGCTCCGCGCCGGCGACCGGATCGTCGCCGTCGACGGCCAGCGAGTGACGACGTACGACGAGGCGAAGGCGCGGATCAATGCGAGCCCGGACAAGGCGATCACGTTGACGGTGCGCCGGCACGGTACGACGCTGGACGTGTCAGTCACCCCGCTGCCGACGAAGCAGAACGGGAAGGTCGTCGGCCGGATCGGCATCGCGCCGGCGCTGCGGCAGAAGCCGGTGAGCATCGCGGAGGCCGTGCCGCGGACGTTCACGACCATCGGCGAGATGACGACCGAGACCGGCCGCGCGCTCGGCGGCCTGCCGCACGAGATCTCGCAGATCGTCCACGGCCAGCACCGGTCGACCAGCGGCGCGGCGAGCGTCGTCGACATCGCCCGGGTCAGTGGCCAGATCGCGCAGGCGAAGGTGTCGTTCGGCGAGCGGCTCGCCAACCTCCTCGCGATCGTCGCGCAGCTCAACTTCTTCGTCGGCGTCTTCAACCTGCTGCCGTTGCTGCCGCTCGACGGCGGGCACATCGGAATCGTGCTGTTCGAGCAGGCCCGCCGCCGGGTCTACCGCTGGCTCGGCCGCGGCGACCCCGGACGCGTCGACCTGCTGAAGGTGATGCCGTTCACCTACGCTGTAGTCGTCGTGTTCATCGGGCTGTCGGCGCTGCTGCTCTACGCGGGGATCGTCAATCCGATCAGCATTCAGTGATCGAGAGGAGCCGTCGTGACCGCCGTCTCGCTGGGCATGCCTGAGCTGCCGGTGCAGCCGCTGGCCCAGCGCCGGGTGACCCGCCAGATCGACGTCGGCGGGGTGAAGGTCGGCGGCGGCGCGCCCATCTCCGTGCAGTCGATGACGACGACGCTCACGTCCGACGTCAACGCGACGCTGCAGCAGATCGCCGAGCTGACCGCGTCGGGCTGCCAGATCGTCCGGGTCGCGTGCCCGAGCCAGGACGACGCGGACGCGCTGCCGCAGATCGCGCAGCACTCGCAGATCCCGGTCATCGCCGACATCCACTTCCAGCCGAAGTACGTCTTCGCCGCGATCGACGCGGGCTGCGCCGCGGTCCGGGTGAACCCGGGCAACATCAAGCAGTTCGACGACAAGGTGAAGGAGATCGCGCAGGCCGCGGGGGCTGCCGGCGTACCGATTCGGATCGGTGTCAACGCGGGCTCGCTCGACAAGCGGCTGCTGGAGAAGTACGGCAAGGCGACGCCGGAGGCGCTGGTCGAGAGCGCGCTGTGGGAGTGCTCGCTGTTCGAGGAGCACGGCTTCCGCGACATCAAGATCTCGGTCAAGCACCACGACCCCGTCGTGATGGTCGCGGCGTACCGGTTGCTCTCGCAGCGCTGCGACTACCCGCTGCACCTCGGCGTCACCGAGGCCGGCCCGACGTTCCAGGGCACGATCAAGTCGGCGGTCGCGTTCGGCGCGCTGCTCGCCGAGGGCATCGGCGACACGATCCGCGTCTCGCTGTCGGCACCGCCGGTCGAGGAGGTCAAGGTCGGCATCGCGATCCTCGAGTCGCTCGCGCTGCGCGAGCGCCGGCTGGAGATCGTGTCGTGCCCGTCGTGCGGCCGCGCGCAGGTCGACGTCTACACGCTCGCGGAGAAGGTGCAGGCCGGTCTCGACGGCCTCACCGTCCCGCTGCGGGTCGCGGTGATGGGCTGCGTCGTCAACGGTCCGGGTGAGGCGCGCGAAGCCGACCTCGGTGTCGCGTCCGGCAACGGCAAGGGCCAGATCTTCGTCAAGGGCCAAGTGGTCAAGACCGTGCCGGAGGCGCTGATCGTCGAGACGCTGGTCGAAGAGGCGATGCGGATCGCCGAAGAGATGGAGGCCGCCGGCACCGCGTCGGGCGAGCCGGTCGTCGCGGTCTCCTGACAGCGCCGATGCGCGACTCGGCCGCGGTCCGCGTGCTCGACGACCGCGACGTGCCGGAGGTGCTCGACATCCTCGCCCGTGACCCGGTGACGAACGTCTTCGTCGCGTCGCGCGTCGAGGCGGCCGGGCTCGACCCGTGGCGGCTCGGCGCGGAGATGTGGGGGCACGTCGTCGACGGCCGGCTGGCCGGGCTCTGCTACGCCGGCGCCAACTTCGTCCCGATCGCCATCGAGGGGACGAGCGTCAACGTGTTCGCCGACCGGGCCCGCCGGTTCGGCCGCCGCTGCTCGTCGATCGTCGGCCCGCACGACCTCGTCGCGCCGATGTGGCGCCGGCTCGAGCCGTCGTGGGGGCCGGCCCGCGACGTCCGGCCGGACCAGCCGCTCATGGTCACGACCCGCCCCGCGCCGGTGCCGCCGGACCCGCAGGTACGCCGGGTGCAGCCGGGCGAGATCGACGTACTGCTGCCGGCCAGCATCGCGATGTTCACCGAGGAGGTCGGCGTCTCGCCGGTCGCGGCCGACGGCGGCGCGCTCTACCGGTCGCGGGTCAACGAGCTGATCCAGCTAGGCCGGTCGTTCGCCCGGATCGAAGACGGCCGGGTCGTGTTCAAGGCCGAGGTCGGCGCGGTCACCGACGCGGCC
Source organism: Frankiaceae bacterium (assembly GCA_030840525.1). Taxonomy (GTDB): domain Bacteria; phylum Actinomycetota; class Actinomycetes; order JAFAQI01; family JAFAQI01; genus BP-197. The sequence continues at coordinate 1,219 of JAVEEI010000084.1, read as the reverse complement.
TGCCAGATCCAAGGCGTCTGGGTCGACCCGTCGCTGCGCGGCCAGGGCATCTCCATCGCGGGGATGGCCGCCGTGGTCGACGAGTGCCTCCGCACCATCGCCCCGGCGGTCAGCCTGTACGTCAACGACTACAACACCGCGGCCCGCCGCTCGTACGAGCGAGTCGGCTTCGCCACCATCGGCACGTTTATGTCGGTGCTGTTCTAGCCGGCGGATCGCTAATCTGGCCCGCATGGTCACCCGGATGTCGCAGCTGTTCCTCCGTACCCTTCGCGAGGATCCGGCCGACGCCGAGGTGCCGTCGCACCGCCTGCTCGTCCGCGCCGGTTACGTCCGCCGGACCGCGCCCGGCATCTACACGTGGCTGCCGCTCGGCAAGCGGATGCTCGAAGCGGTCGCGCAGATCGTGCGCGAGGAGATGGACCGCATCGGCGCGCAGGAGGTGCTGTTCCCCGCGCTGCTGCCGAAGGAGCTGTACGAGACCAGCGGCCGGTGGACCGAGTACGGCGACACGCTGTTCCGGCTGCGCGACCGCAAGGGCGCCGACTATCTCCTCGGCCCGACGCACGAAGAGCTGTTCACCACGTTGGTGAAGGGCGAGTACGCGTCGTACCGCGACTACCCGGTGACGCTGTACCAGATCCAGACGAAGTACCGCGACGAGGCGCGGCCGCGCGCTGGCCTGCTGCGCGGGCGCGAGTTCGTGATGAAGGACTCGTACTCGTTCGACCTCGACGACGAGGGGCTGCAACGCTCGTACGACGCGCACCGGGCCGCCTACCAGCGCACCTTCGAGCGGCTCGGTCTCGACTACCGGATCGCATTCGCCGTGTCCGGCGCGATGGGCGGGTCGGCGAGCGAGGAGTTCCTCGCACCGGCGGAGTACGGCGAGGACACGTTCGTGCAGTGCACGTCGTGCGACTACACCGCCAACACCGAGGCGGTCGAGATCGCGGTGCCGCCGAAGCAGGACCCGTCCGCGCACCCGGCGCAGCAGGTGCTCGACACCCCGGACACGCCGACCATCGAGACGCTGGTCAACCGGCTCAACACTCTCGGTCTCGGTCGCACGTTCACCGGCGCCGACACGTTGAAGAACGTCGTACTCAAGACACTCGCACCCGGGGCCAGCGAGTGGGAGCTGTTGGTCATCGGCGTGCCGGGAGATCGGGAGGTCGACCTCAAACGGGTCGCGGGCCAGCTCGAGCCGGTGCAGGTC
>JAVEEI010000048.1 GCA_030840525.1 Frankiaceae bacterium | reverse complement strand
AGCTCGACGACGCCGGGGTCGCAGCGGTCCGCGACGTCATCACGTCGACCGGAGCGGCGGCCGCGGTCGAGCGGCTCATCGACGAACGCGCCGTGGCGGCGCTCGCCGCGCTCGACCGCACCGCGATGGCCGACGACGCGCGCGCCGAGCTCGCCGCGCTGGCGACGCTGGCGACGCAACGGGTGCACTGATGCGCACGGTCTCCGGGTCGACGGACCACGTCGTCGTCGTCGGCGCGGGGCTCGGCGGGCTGTCCGCGGCGTTGCGGCTGGCCGGCGCCGGCCGGCGGGTGACCGTTCTCGAACGCTCCGCGCAGCCCGGCGGCCGGGCCGGATTGCTCGAGCTCGACGGCTACCGGTTCGACACCGGGCCGACCGTGCTGACGATGCCGTCGCTCATCGCCGACGCGCTCGGTTGCGTCGACGAGGACATCGACGACTGGCTCGAGTTGCGGCCGCTCGACCCCGCGTACCGCGCGTTCTTCCCGGACGGCTCGACACTCGACGTGATCGCCGACGTCGACCGCATGGCCGACCAGGTTCGCACCCTCTGCGGCGAACGCGACGCCGCCGGCTACCGCCGCTTTGCCGCGTACGCCGAGCGCATGTTTCGCTTGGAACACAAGGACTTCATCGACCGCAACCTCGACTCGCCGCTGTCGTTGCTGTCGCCGTCACTCGCCCGACTGGTCGCGCTCGGCGGGTTCCGCCGGCTCGCACCGGTCGTCGCGTCGTACGTCGCCGACCCGCGGCTCCGCCGGGTGCTGTCGTTCCAGTCGCTGTACGCCGGGGTCACGCCGGACCGGGCGCTCGCGATCTACGCGAGCATCCCGTACCTCGACAGCATCGCCGGCGTCTCGTTCCCCGTCGGCGGCATGCACGCGGTGCCGCGCGCGCTCGCCGGCGCCGCGGTGAAGCACGGCGTCGAGGTGCGGTACGACGCCGAGGTGACGGCGGTCGAGATGCGCGGGTCGCGCGCGGTCGCGGTACGCACCCGCGACGGCGAGCGCATCGCCGCCGACGCGGTCGTCGTCAACGCCGACCTTCCGGTCGCGTGGGAGCTGCTCGGTGTCGCGCCGCGCAAGCTGCGGTGGTCGCCGTCGTGCGTGCTGTTGCTCGCCGGTGTCGACGCGCGGTGGTCGAAGGTCGCGCACCACAACCTGCACTTCGGCCGGGCCTGGCGGTCGACGATGCGCGAGATCGGCCGCGGCGAGCTGTCGAGCGACCCGTCGCTGCTCGTCTCGGTGCCGACGGCGACCGACCCCGAGCTCGCACCGGACGGCCGGACGATCCTCTCCGTCGTCGCGCTCGTGCCGAACCTCGACACCTCGATCGACTGGCGCGTAGTCGGCCCGCGGTTCCGCGACGAGATCGTCGCGCGGCTCGAGTCGTTCGGCTACGTCGGGCTCGGCGACGCGATCGAGGTCGAGCGGCTCGCCACACCGGCGCAGTGGTCCGAGCAAGGGCTCGCGGCGGGCTCGCCATTCTCGGCCGCACACCTGTTCCGGCAGACCGGGCCGTTCCGGCCGGGCAACCTCGTCGGCGACAACGTCGTGCTCGCCGGCTGCGGCACCCGCCCGGGGATCGGCGTGCCGATGGTGCTGATGTCCGGCCGGCTCGCGGCCGAGCGCATCGTCGGACCGACGACGTGAGCGACCTCGCCGCGGCGTACGCCGAGTGCCGGCGGGTCAACGCGGCACACGGCCGGTCCTACTACCTCGCGACGTTGCTGCTGCCGGCGTCAAAGCGGCCGGCGATCCATGCGCTCTACGCGCTGGCCCGGGTCGCCGACGACATCGTCGACCACCCGCGCCCCGACCCGGCCCCGGCGCTCGACGACCTGCACCGGCGGCTGCGCAACGGCGACGAGAGCGACTTCGTCGTCACCGCCGCGCGCGACACCATCGAGCGGTGGCACATCCCGTGGTCGTTGTTCGACGACTTCTTCGCCGCGATGCGCATGGACCTGCACGTCACGTCGTACCCGACGTGGTCCGACCTGCTCGGCTACATGCACGGCTCGGCCGCGGTGATCGGGTTGCAAACACTGCCGATCCTCGAGCCGCTGCCCGGCCTCGCCGAGGTCGCCGCGCCGTACGCGCGCGACCTCGGCCTCGGCTTCCAGCTCACCAACTTCCTCCGCGACGTCGGCGAGGATCTCGACCGCGGCCGCGTCTACCTGCCACAAGAGGATCTCGACCGGTTCGGCGTCACGGTCGCGCAGCTACGGCGTCGCGCCGTCGACGAGAGTGTCCGCGCGCTGCTCGCCTTCGAGATCGAACGGGCCCGCGGGCTGCTCGCGACCGCCGGCCTCGGCATCAGGCTGCTGCACCCGACCAGTCGCGACTGCGTGCGCACCGCACTCGCGCTGTACGGCGGCATCCTCGACGAGATCGAGCGAGCGGGCTACCGCGTGCTCGACCGGCGCGTGTCCGTCGGCAACCGCCGCCGCGTGTCGCTCGCGGCCGCGGGATTGGGACGCGCCTGGCTGGTTCGACGGGATGTGGCCCGACGCGAGTTGGCGCGCCGCCCCCACCACACCCACCACGCCAGCGTCTGGAGCACCAGCGAGAACCCGAACGCGAGGTCCTCGACCGGCGCGTAGAGCAGCCGCGGGCCGAGGATGGCGCCCGGCGAGTAGACGACCAGCCGCTGCCCGGTGAGCACCGCGTTCACGACGAGCTGGAAACCGAGCACGATCGCGTACGCGGTCCAGAAAGCCTTGCGCCGCAACAGGTTCGTCCGCAGCACGACTAGGTCGAGAGCAACTGCGAACGCGAGCCCGAGCAGCGCCGCGCCGGTGTAGGTCACGGCTCCTCGTCGCCGACCCGCCACCCGGGCCGGCGGCGCCGTACCGCTTCCAGGGTGAGGACCGAACAGACCGGTACGACGACGAAGAACGCGAGCTCCTCGACCGGCAGGTTGCCGACCCGCAGCCCGAGCAGGTGGCGGTAGTGCCAGTGCCCGGCGTGCACCGCCAATGCGTCCCAGCCGAGGAATACGACGAGCACGGGAGCCAGCGTCGCGAGCAGCCGCCGCGGCCGCGCGTACACCCGCGCGCGTAGCACCAACTCCAACGGCAACGTGGCGACGAAGCACCCCGCGAGCACGGCCGGATAGACCCAGCTCATCGCTTGAGCTTCGCGTGGTCCCAGCTCACCGTGCGCTCGACCTCGAGCCGCAGCACCGCCTGCTTGCCGGCGTAGTCGCGCAACGCGTCGCGGTCGAGCCCGTCGACACCTTCGTACTTTCGCGCCAGCCCCTCGACCACGTCGAGCACCTCCTCGACGTCGCGCGACAGCACGATGCGGCCGGTGAGCTGGAGGCCGCGCAACGTGTCGTACGTCTCGCCGTCTTCGACGAGCACCGCGACGCGCGGGTCGCGCTCGACGTTGCGCACCTTCTGCGACTTCGCGTACGTGCGCATGACGATCCGGGCGTCGACGACGACGAACCACATCGCGGTCGGGTCGGGTACGCCGTCCGGCCCGATCGTCACGAGGATCGCGGTCCGCGCGGCGTCGAGCATCGCGGCCTGCTCGGCCGGCGTCAGCTCGATCTCGGCACGTCGGTTGGGCATAGTTAGAACGCCAGCAGCTGCGCGCGCCGCTTGACCGCCGTGTGCCGGCCGGCGGCCATCGAGTCGACCGGCCGACCGGGGATCGCGGGGTCGTCGGTCAGCAGCCAGCGCAACGCTTCCTCGTCGCTGTACCGGGCGTCCCGGAGCACGGTCAGCGTGCCGGCGAGACCCTTGAGCAGCTCGCCGTCGTGCACGAGCTCGACCGGCACCTGCTTGACCGGCGGGGTGCCGCGGGAGACGACGACGAGCTTGCCCTCGCGGACGAGTTGGCGGATCTTCGGCAGCGGCAGGTCGATCCGCTCGGCGAGATCCGGGAGGGTCAGCCAGCCGGACACGAGGCTGTCGAGATCCACGCTGACACCTTAGGCTTCCCGGTCATGACGCCAGACGAGCCGGACGCCATCTCCCGATACAACCTCGACGACGAGGACGACGGCGACATGCCCGCCCGGTCGTACTGGTGGTCGCTGCACCGGCCGGAGACGTACGCGATCGTTGCGCTCGCGATTGCCTTCGCCGCCCTGACGACGATCGGCCCGGCGCAGGAGATCGCGCAGGCGATCCTGTTCAGCATCAACGGGCCGAGCAGCGAGAAGGACCTGCTCTACGCGATCGGAGGGATCCGGCTCGCGCTAGCGGTGTTCGCGATCGTCGCGGCCGTGCTGTCGATCCGCTCCGAGGACCCGGACACGACGTGGAGCGCGCCGGTCGCGCGCGCGGGGCTCCTGCTCGCCATTCTCGACGCGGTGCTGTCGTGCGCCTCACTCGTCGTCACGACACTCGTGTCGGATCCCAGCCAGAGCAACAATTTCTGACGACGGTCTAGGAGCGTTGCGGCGAAGCCGCGAGCGCCGCACGAGCCGACCCTGCAAGCCCGCGACGCTGATCATGGCGTTCGCAGCAGATCTTGGCGTGTTCATGGCGTTCGCAGCCTGCAAACGCCATGATCACCAACGGATCGTCTGACTCGCGCGATGCGGACCGGTGTTTCGCCGATCCCTTCTAGTTGTACTCGGCCGTCACGTTGGTGACGCGGTGATGCGGCTGATCGGCGGGTGTCCTCCGAGGGCGGTGTGTCGACGTCGATTGTTGTAGTGGTGGAGCCAGCGGTCGAATGCGCGGGCGCGCGCCTGG
>JAVEEI010000045.1 GCA_030840525.1 Frankiaceae bacterium | reverse complement strand
AACGGGGTGCCGAAGACCAGGGCAAAGCCGACGATCGGGTTGATCAGCACCCGCGCCGGCCGGCTGTGCAGCATCCGGGTCAGCCGCCGCCGCCCGCCCGTGGGCAGGGTCCGGAGGGCCAGCGTCACCGGCGCGCCGAGGGCCAGGAAGATCGGCGACACCATCGACAGCGTCATGTGCTGGGCCATGTGCGACCAGAACAAGGTGTCGTCGTAGACGCCCATCCAGCCGAGCAGCGCGTAGCCGAGCGTGCCGAGCCCGCCGACCAGGAAGGCGACCGTACGCGCCGGCGACCACGCCACGCCCCGGCGGCGGAGTACGGCGACCCCGTACAGATAGAGCCCGGCCACCGCGACCAGGGCGGCGACGACGACGGGCCGGAAAGACCACGCCGTGACCAGGCTCGACCACGTCAGGGCGGGCGGGCCGTCGTAGTGCGCCGAGTAGGTCACCGGACCACGGTAATCCGGTCGCGAAAGTGCAGGTCGTCACACTCGGGGGGTCGTGCACCGCAACCTGGCCGGTGACTGCAAGAATCCCCCCGTGGCCTCTGCTACCGCCCTGGAGAAGGTGCCGTCGCACGGATCCCTGACCAGGCCCTCACTCGTGAGCGTCGGGACCATCGTCTGGCTTTCCAGCGAGCTGATGTTCTTCGCCGCGCTGTTCGCCATGTACTTCACGACCCGCGCGATCAATGAGCCGCACTGGCCGGCGCCCGGCGTGGTGCTCGACCTGAAGACCGCCGCGCCGTTCACGATCATCCTGGTGCTCTCCAGCGTGACCTGCCAGCTCGGCGTGTTCGCGGCCGAGCGGGGCGACCCGGGCGGCCTGCGGTTCTGGTTCGCGGTGACGTTCTTCATGGGCGCGGTGTTCATCGGCGGCCAGGCGTTCGAGTACTTCGTGCACAACGACTTCGGCCTCAACACCCACGCCTACGGCTCCGTCTACTACCTCACCACCGGCTTCCACGGCCTGCACGTGCTCATGGGCCTGGTCGCGTTCGTCTTCCTCATGGTCCGGACGACGTACGGCAGGTTCACGCCGGCGCAAGCGACGTCCGCGATCGTCGTGTCGTACTACTGGCACTTCGTCGACATCGTCTGGATCGGCCTGTTCACCGTCATCTACCTCATCCGATAGCTCGGACCCGACCGCGGAGGCAAGACCGTGACCTCATCGACGCTGGCCGCCCCGGGGGCGGGCGGGCGGCGACGGCGCCTGGCGAGCGCGGCGATCGTGCTCGTCGCGCTCGGCCTGCTGACCCTGCTCTACTCGGCGCTCGCGCCGCGTGGGTCGGCCGCGTCGTCGTCCGACCCGGACGTGATCGCGGGGCGCGACCTGTTCGTGAAGTTCTCTTGCGCGAGCTGCCACGGCATGAACGGCGAGGGCGGCCAGCGGGCACCGAGCCTGATCGGCGTCGGGCCGGCCGCGGTGGACTTCCAGGTCGGCACCGGGCGCATGCCGCTGCAGCACCACAGCGCGCAGGCGCCGCGCAAGCGGCCGGTCATGACCGAGGCGCAGATCCACCAGCTCGCCGCGTACGTCGCGACGCTCGGCCCGGGCGGCCCGCCGGTCCCCGACGTCACCGGCTACCAGAACGCCGACGTCGCCTTCGGCGGCGCGCTGTTCCGGACCAACTGCGCGCAGTGCCACAACTTCGTCGGCGCCGGCGGTGAGCTCACGTACGGCAAGTACGCGCCGAGCCTCGCCGAGGCGACCCCGACGCAGATCTACGAGGCGATGGTGACCGGCCCCGAGAACATGCCGGTGTTCGGCGACAAGACGCTCACGCCGGACCAGAAGCTCGCGATCATCAACTACGTCAAGTCGGTCCGGTCGCAGGCCGACCCGGGCGGCGAGGGCCTCGGGCGGATCGGCCCGGTCTCCGAGACGCTGGCCGGCATCCTCGTCGGCCTCGGGCTGTGCGTAGGGGCCGCGCTGTGGGTGGGGAGCCGGGCGTGAGCGACGAGACTCCCGAGACCGCCGGTACGCCGGACGAGCCCGGCACCGAGGCGCCGAAGACCGCGGCCGAGGCCAGCGGCAGCGTGTTCGGCCGGCTGAAGCACCCGGTGTCGACCGGCGGCGCCGCCCGCCAGCGATCGTCCAGCGCCTCCGCCCGCGAGATCGAGGGCGAGGTGCTCCGGCGCGGCAACATGGCCCCGGATGTGCCCGACGCGGTCCGGCCGCGACGCAAGGTCGGCCGGCGCCGTACCGAAGGCACCGAGGCCGCGGAGGCGGCGGCCGAGGCCCACCTGTCCCGGCCGAGCGACTCCGACGGCACCCACTTCCTGCCGGATAGCGAGCACGGCACGAGCGAGCCGCTCGACCCGCGCGAGGACAAGTTCGCCGAGCTGCTCGTCTCCGGCCTGTTCGTGCTCGCGACGCTCGCGGTGATCTGGGTCTGCATCGCGTTCTTCGCCATCCCCGCGCACGAGCGGCTCGGCGAGTGGATGAACTTCTCCCTCGGCGGCGGGCTGGCCATCGCGCTGCTCGCGACGGGTGCCGGGTTCGTGCTGTGGGCCAAGCGGCTGCTGCCGCACGACGTCGCCGTACAGGAGCGGCACAACCCGTACTCCCCCGAGGAAGAGGAGCTGCTCGCGGAGGAGACGTTCCTCAAGGGCGTCACGACGCTCGGCCTCGGCCAGCGGACGATCCTCCGTCGCTCGCTGCTCGGCATCGTCGCGCTGCTGCCGCTACCCGCGGTGATCATGCTGCGCGACCTCGGCCCGCTGCCGCGCAAGCAGCTGCGCAAGAGCGGCTGGAAGGCCGGCGACCGGCTGGTCGACGTCGAGACCAAGCTGCCGATCAAGCTCGGCGACCTCGAGATCGGCGGCATCAAGACCGTGCTGCCGGAAGGCTTCGGCAACGTCCAGGAGCACGCGCTCGCGCCGACGATGCTCATCCGGTTCGCGCCCGGCGAGATCCGGTCGAAGAAGGAGCGCGCGTGGTCGAAGAACGACCACGTCGCGTACTCGAAGATCTGCACGCACGCCGGTTGCCCGATCAGCCTGTACGAGCAGCAGACGCACCACCTGCTCTGCCCGTGCCACCAGTCGACGTTCGACATGGCCAACGACGCGAAGGTCATCTTCGGGCCGGCCGCGCGCAACCTGCCGCAGCTCGAGCTCGATGTCGACGCCGAGGGCTACTTCGTCGCGAAGGCGCCGTACAACCAGCCGGTCGGCCCGAGCTACTGGGAGCGTGGGTGAGATGAGCGCACAAGCCGAGGCCGGGGCCAAGAAGACCCTGCGTTACGTCGATGACCGGCTGGGGTCGGCGAGCTTCCTGCGCAAGAGCATGAACAAGGTCTTCCCGGACCACTGGTCGTTCCTGCTCGGCGAGATCGCGATGTACTCGCTGATCATCCTGCTGCTGACCGGCGTCTACCTCACGCTGTTCTTCCACGCGTCCAGCCAGGAAGTCATCTACCACGGCCGGTACGCGCCGCTGCGCGGCGTCGCGATGACCGACGCGTACGCCTCGACGCTGCACCTGTCGTTCGACGTACGCGGCGGCCTGCTGGTCCGCCAGATCCACCACTGGGCCGCGCTGCTGTTCGTGCTGTCGATCATCACGCACTGCTTCCGGGTGTTCTTCACCGGCGCGTTCCGCAAGCCGCGCACGCTCAACTGGCACATCGGCGTCGTCCTGATGATCCTCGCGATCCTCGAAGGCTTCGCCGGCTACTCGCTGCCCGACGACCTGCTCTCCGGCACCGGCATCCGGATCGCGTACTCCGTCATGGAGTCGATCCCGCTCGTCGGCAGCTACCTCGCGTACTTCGTCTTCGGCGGGGACTTCCCCGGCGTCGACTTCATCCCGCGGCTGTTCGTCATCCACGTGCTGCTCGTGCCCGGGATCATCATCGCGCTGTTCAGCGCGCACATGATGATGATCTGGCACCAGAAGCACACCGACTTCCCGGGGCCGGGCAAGACCGAGCACAACGTCGTCGGCACCGTGTTCTTCCCGACGTTCATCCTGAAGACCAACGGCTTCCTGTTCCTGGTCTTCGGCATCCTCACGTTGATGGCGGCCTTCATCCAGATCAACCCGGTCTGGCTGTACGGGCCGTACAACCCGTCGCAGGTGTCGGCCGGCTCGCAGCCCGACTTCTACATCTTCTTCCTCGAGGGATCGCTGCGGCTGATGCCCAACTGGGAGACGACCATCTGGGGCCACACGATCAGCTGGAACATCCTGATCCCCGGCGTGATCCTGCCCGGGATCATGTTCAACCTGCTAGCGATGTACCCGGCGATCGAGTCGTGGGCGACGAAGGACAAGGGGTTCCACAACCTGCTGCAGCGGCCGCGCGACGTTCCGGTGCGGACCGCGCTCGGCGTGATGGCGCTGACGTTCTACGGCGTGCTGTTCATCGGCGGCCAGAACGACATCCTCGCCCGCACCTTCGACTGGTCGCTGCAGGCGACGTCGTGGACGCTGCGCGTGCTGCTGATCGTCGCGCCGCCGATCGCGTTCTACATCACCAAACGCTGGTGCCTCGGCCTGCAGCACCACGACGAGGAGCTGCTGCACCACGGCATCGAGACCGGCATCATCCGCCGGCTGCCGTCGGGCGAGTACATCGAGGTGACCGCGCCGCTGCCGCCGCAGCGGGCCGCGGTGCTGGCGATGCAGCTCGGGGTCGAGCACAACGGGCACGCCAACGGTCACGGCGCCCTGCCGTCCGGCAACGGGCACAGCAGCGGCCATGTCGCGGGCGAGGCGGAGGCGACGAAGCTGCGCCGGCCGGTCGGGCCGGTCAACCGGGCCCGCAACATGCTCGAAGGCTTCTTCTTCGAGCGCGGCGACGCCCCCAAAGCAAACCCGGAAGACGACGAGCCAAAAACCCTCTCGCACTAAGGACCGTTCTCGTCGAGTGCGACGTACGTCGTCTTATGACGGCCTGAGAAGACGAGTTACGTCGCACTCAACGAGATGGGGGACGGGGCGCTCGGGGCTGCGCTAGCGCGTCGCCAGGACCTTTGCCCCGTCGCCGGTGAGGTCGGCTAGGGCCTCCTTGCGGCCGGTCATCGCCATCAGCAGCGCGTGCGCCGGGCCGGCGGCCTCGGGCCCGCTGCCGTGCGACCAGTCCGCGTCGGTGGCGCGCAACGTCACCCCGTCGATGCGGCTCTTCGAGCCGATGAGCAGGTTGGACTTCTTGAAGAAGTCGAGCACCCGTACGACGGAGTCGGTCGGGTAGGCGTGCGCGATGCCGAGCGGCCGGCGGACGTCCTCGGGGTGCACCAGCGCCTCGCCGAGCATCGCGTC
>JAVEEI010000030.1 GCA_030840525.1 Frankiaceae bacterium | reverse complement strand
AACGGGTCCCCGGAAGGCCAGTCGTCGGCGTTCGCCGCCGTCCACGGGCCGGCGAGCGCGACCGCCAGCGCGACTACCAGTCCGGCCAGCCGTGGCCGACGTCCTGCTCGCATCCCGGGCCCCTCCCCGTCGCACGGCACATACCGCCTGTTGCTCCTGTTGCCTTCGGCGCTGCGCCGCGGATTCCTCTCGCGCCGGAGTGGCTCGTCAACCGAGCAGCGGCAGGATCCGCGCCGGCACCTCCGTCGCCAGCACGATCACTGTCGAGGCGCGTACGACGGACGGCGACGCGACGACCTCGTCGATCACCCGCTGCAGGTCGGCGTTGGAGCGGGCGACCAGCCGGACCATCAGGTCGGCGCCGCCGGTAATCGTGTGCGCCTCCAACACCTCGGGGATTCGGCGCAGGTGCTCGGAGACCGGCAGGTGCCCGTGCGCCTGCGTGATCTCCAGCGTCGCGAACGCCGACACCGGCCAGCCGAGCGCGGCGGTGTCCAGCGTCGGCCCCCAGCCGGTGACGACGCCGGCCGCCTCCAGCCGGTCGAGCCGCGACTGCACGGTGCCGCGGGCCAGGCCGAGCCGGCGCGACGCCTCGAGCACGCTGATGCGCGGCTCGCTGACGAAAAGCTGCAATATTCGCCGGTCAACCGCGTCCAGGCTGGGCATATTGCCTAGTCTAGACGCGGATACTTGTACGAGTCGTCCATTCTCGGCACGCTGACACCATGAGCAACGAGGCGGATGAGTTCCCCGTCGAGGGCATCGACCACGTCCACTTCGTCGTCGGCAACGCCAAGCAGGCCGCGCACTACTACTCGACCGCGTTCGGCATGACCGTCACGGCGTACCGCGGCCCCGAGACCGGCAGCCGCGACACCGCGTCGTACGTGCTCGAGTCCGGCGCGGCCCGGTTCGTGCTCACCGGCGTGGTCCGCGCCGGCACCGACGCCGGCCGGCACGTCCGCGACCACGGCGACGGCGTGTGCGACATCGCACTGCGCGTCCCTGACGCGGCGCACGCGTACGAGCTCGCCGTCGCCCGTGGCGCGAAAGGCACGAGGGAGCCGACGTCGTTCGAGGACGAGCACGGCAAGGTCGTCGTCGCGCAGATCGAGACGTACGGCGAGACCAAGCACTCGCTCGTGCAGCGCACCGACTACTCCGGCGTCTTCCTGCCGAGCTTCGTCGCGCGCGGGCCGATCGTGCGGCCGGTCGAGAAGCGCTGGTTCCAGGCGCTCGACCACGTCGTCGGCAATGTCGAGCTCGGTCACATGGACGAGTGGGTCACCTTTTACCAGCGGGTCATGGGCTTCACCAACATGAAGGAGTTCGTCGGCGACGACATCGCGACCGAGTACTCCGCGCTGATGAGCAAGGTCGTCGCGGACGGCAAGCGCAAGGTGAAGTTCCCGCTCAACGAGCCAGCAGTTGGCAAGAAGAAGAGCCAGATCGACGAGTACCTCGAGTTCTACGGCGGGCCGGGCGTGCAGCACATCGCGCTCGCGACCAACGACATCGTCCGCACGGTCGGCGAGATGAAGGCCGCGGGCGTCGAGTTCCTCGACACCCCGGACACCTACTACGACGACCTCGGCACCTGGGTCGGCGACACGCGGGTGCCGCTGGAAACGTTGCGGGAGTTGAAGATTCTCGCCGACCGCGACGAAGACGGCTACCTGCTCCAGATCTTCACCAAGCCGGTGCAGGACCGGCCGACGGTGTTCTTCGAGCTGATCGAGCGGCACGGCTCGCTCGGCTTCGGCAAGGGCAACTTCAAGGCGCTGTTCGAGGCGATCGAGCGCGAGCAAGCGCGGCGAGGCAACCTGTAACCCATGACCTCTCCACGACTGCGGCCGGCGATGGCCGCGCTGCCGGCGTACGTCCCGGGCCGCAAGACGCCGGGCGCGATCGTGCTCGCGTCCAACGAGTCGCCGTACGGGCTGTTGCCGTCGGTCGCCGCGGTGCTGGCCGAGCACGCGAACGGCGTCAGCCGCTACCCCGACATGGGCGCGAGCCGGCTGCTCGACGCGGTCGCGGCGCACCACGGCGTCGAGCCGGCGCGGGTCGCGGTCGGCGCCGGCAGCGTCGAGGTCGTCGGGCAGGTCGCGGCCGCGACGGTCGACGGGGGTGACGAGGTCGTGTTCGGCTGGCGCGCGTTCGAGGCGTACCCGATCATCACCGCGGTCGCCGGCGGCTCTGCCGTCAAGGTGCCGCTCGACCCGAGCCATACGCACGACGTCGACGCGATGGTGGCCGCGGTCACCGACAGCACGAGGCTCGTGATCCTCTGCAACCCCAACAACCCGACCGGCACCGCCGTCGGCCGCGACGAGCTGCTGCGGCTCGCCGACGGGGTGCCCGAGGACGTGGTGCTCGTCGTCGACGAGGCCTACCGCGAGTACGTCGACCCCGTCGCGGTGCCGGACGCGTTCGAGCTGCTCGGCGACCGGCCGAACGTCGTCGTCACGCGCACGTTCTCCAAGGCGTACGCGCTGGCCGGGCTGCGCGTCGGCTACGCGCTCGCGTCTCCAGAGGTCGCCGCCGCGGTGCGCAAGTGCCAGGTGCCGTTCAGCGTGTCGGCGCTCGCGCAGGAGGCCGCGATCGCCGCGCTCGGCGACACCGAGGAGGTACGCCGCCGCGCCGCGCTCACCGTGGCCGAACGCGCGCGGGTCACCGCCGCGCTGCGCGACGGCGGGTACGACGTGCCCGACTCGCAGGCCAACTTCGTCTGGCTGCCGCTCGGCGAGCGGTCGGCGGAGTTCGCCGCCGCCTGCGCCGAAGCCGGCGTCCTCGTCCGCCCGTTCGCGGGCGAGGGCGTGCGCGTGACGATCGGTCTCGACGCCGAGAACGACCGGTTCCTCGAGGTCGCGTCGTCGCTGCCCGTCGCCGTTGGGTAAATTGCGCGCGGTGCGTGCACTGCTGCTGGAGAACGTCCACCCCGACGCCGTCGCGTTGCTCGAAGGCGCCGGCTGCGACGTCGAGGCGCTCGACCGCGCGCTCGACGACGCCGACCTGGCCGGCGCGCTCGACGGCGTACAAATCCTTGGAATCCGGTCGAAAACCGAGGTGCCGGCGGCGGTGCTCGGCAGCCCGCAGGCCCGCGACCTCGTCGCCATCGGCGCGTTCTGCATCGGCACCAACCAGATCGACGTCGCGACCGCGACCGGACGCGGCGTCGCGGTGTTCAACGCGCCGTTCTCCAACACCCGCAGCGTCGTCGAGCTGGCGCTGGCCGAGATCATCGCGCTCACCCGCCGGCTGACCGAGAAGAACGCCGACATGCACGCCGGCGTCTGGGACAAGTCGGCGACCGGCGCGCACGAGGTCCGCGGCCGCCGGCTCGGCATCGTCGGTTACGGCAACATCGGCGCGCAGCTCTCCGTGCTCGCCGAGGCGCTCGGCATGACCGTCTCGTTCTTCGACACCGCGGACAAGCTCGCGCTCGGCAACGCGCGCCGCTGCGGGTCGCTCGACGAGCTGCTCGCGTCGTCCGACATCGTGACGCTGCACGTCGACGGCCGCCCCGGCAACAACGCAATGTTCGGCGCGGAGCAGTTCGCGGTGATGCGGCCGGGCAGCCTGTTCCTCAACCTGTCCCGCGGCTTCGTCGTCGACCACGCCGCGTTGCGCGCGTGCATCGACAGCGGGCACATCGCCGGCGCCGCCGTCGACGTGTTTCCGGTCGAGCCGCGCGGCCGCGGCGAGGAGTTCGAGTCCGAGCTGCGCGGCCTGCCCAACGTCATCCTCACGCCGCACATCGGCGGCTCGACCGAGGAGGCGCAACAGGACATCGGCCGGTACGTCGCCGGCAAGCTGCGCGACTTTGTCGCCGAAGGTACGACGACGATGAGCGTCAACCTGCCGCACCTGGCGCTGCCGCAGCGCACCGACCTGCACCGGGTCGCGCACATCCACCACAACGTCCCCGGTGTGCTGGCGCGGATCAACGGGGTGCTCGCCGAGCACAAGGTGAACATCGAGAGCCAGCTGCTCGGCACTCGCGGCGAGGTCGGGTACGTGCTGACCGACATCGCGGCCGACGACCCGGCGGCGCTCGTCGCCGAGCTGTCCGCGCTGGAGGAGACGGTCCGGGTCAGGCTGCTCTCGTGACGTTGCTCGACTCGCTCGCGGCCGCCGTCGGGCCCGAGCACGTGATCGCCGACGCGTCGATGCGCGCGTCGTACGAGACGGACTGGACCGGCCGGTTCACCGGCCGCGCGGTCGTGGCGGTCCGGCCGCGCGACACCGCGGAGGTCGCGGCCGTCGTGCGCTGCTGCGCCGAGGCCGGCGTCGCCGTGTGTATCCAAGGTGGCAACACCGGCCTCGTCGGCGGCTCGGTGCCGGTCGACGGCTCGGTGCTGCTGTCGCTCGCGCGGCTCGACCGCGTCGGTGAGGTCGACGCGGTCGCCGGTCAGGTCACCGTCGATGCCGGCGTCACCCTCGCGCGACTGCAGAAACACGTGCGGCCGCTCGGTTTCGACGTCGGGGTCGACTTCGCAGCGCGCGAGTCGTGCACGGTCGGCGGGATGGCCGCGACGAACGCCGGCGGCGAGCGCGTCCTCCGTTACGGCACGATGCGCGCGCAGGTGCTAGGCGTCGAAGCGGTGCTCGCGGACGGCACTGTCGTGACCCGGCTGCACGGGCTGCCGAAGGACAACACCGGGTACGACGTCGTATCGCTGCTCGTCGGCGCGGAGGGCACCCTCGGCGTGCTGACGCGCTTGCGCATCCGGCTGGTCCCGCTGCTCGCCGTGCGCACGGTCGCGCTGGTCGCGGTCGACGACACCGCCGCCGCCGTACGTCTCGTCCAGCAGGCGCGCGACGCGCTGCCGTCGCTCGAAGCCGCCGAGCTGTTCTTCGCCGACGGCGTCGCGCTGGTTCGGCGGCACACCGGCCTGCCCGCGCCGTTCGCCGACGAGCATCCGGCGTACCTGCTGCTCGAGTGTGCCGGCCGCGACGACCCGAGTGAAAACCTGTTGGCATTGCTGGAATCCTCGGCCGACGTGCGCGATGCGACGGTTGCGAGCGACGCGCGCGGGCGCCATGCCTTGTGGCAGTACCGCGAGGCGCACACCGAGAGCATCAACGCCGAGGGTGTGCCGGTGAAGCTCGACGTCGCGGTGCCGTTGCGCGCGCTCGCCGACTGCGTCGCGAAGCTCCCTTCGGTCATCCCGACCGGGCGGCCGATCCTGTTCGGCCACGTCAACGAAGGCAACCTGCACGTCAACGTGCTCGACGCCCGCGACGACGCGCACGCCGTGTGCGACGCGGTGCTGCGGCTCGTCGCGTCGTACGGCGGCAGCATCTCGGCGGAGCACGGCGTCGGCCGGGCGAAACAGGAGTGGCTCGGGCTCTCGCGGTCGGTCGAGGAGATCGCGATGATGCGCGCGATCAAGACCGCGCTCGACCCGCGCGGCCTGCTCAACCCCGGGGTACTGCTGCCGCCGGAGTGACGACGCCGCGCACTTCGCCGAGCGACAGCCGGCCGCCTGTCGCTGACGGCGCGGACCCGCCGATGACGATCTCGTCGCCGTCGGCGAGGAACTCGGTGTTGCCGGACAGCTCGATCAGCGATCCCCACTGCGACCGGTCGGCGCCGCTGACGGTGCCGGATGCGAACAGGTCACCGGTCCGCACCGACGCGCCGTTGACCGTCATGTGCGCGAGCATCTGCGCCGGCGACCAGAACATCTCGCGGTACGGCGGCCGCGACAGCACCTCGCCGTTACGACGAAGCTCGAGCGCGAGGTCGAGTCCCCACGGCTCGGCTTCGCGGAGGTACGGCGCGAGGTCGCGGCCGGCCGACCCGACCGGCGCCCGCGCCGCAGACAGCGCGGCCAGCGGCACGACCCACGGCGACACGGACGTCGCGAACGACTTGCCGAGGAAGGGTCCGAGCGGTTGGTACTCCCAGGCCTGGATGTCGCGCGCGGACCAGTCGTTGACGAGGCACACACCGAACACGTGCGCGGCGAAGTCGCCCGTCGCCACTGGGTTGCCGTGCCGGCTCGGCGCGCCGACGACGAAGCCGACCTCGACCTCGACGTCGAGCCGCCGGGTCGGGCCGAAGTCGCCGGCGCCGCGTTGCCCCTGCGGCCGCACGACCGGCGTACCGGAGACGACGACCGTGCCGCTGCGGCCGTGGTAACCGACCGGCAGGTGGTGCCAGTTGGGCCGCAGCGCCGGCTCGCCCGGGCGCAGGATGTGGCCGAGGTTGGTCGCGTGTTGCTCCGAGGCATAGAAGTCGACGTAGTCGCCGACCGTGAACGGCAGCCGCAGTCGAGCGTCGTCGCGCGGGCCGAGGAACGGCTCGACGGTCGAGCGGTACGACGCGTCGGTCAGCCACGTCGTGATCTCGGCGCGCACGGCCGCCCAGGTGGCCGGCCCGGCGGCGAGCAACGCGTCGAGGCTCGGCGCGGCGAACAGCTCGGCGTACGGCGACCGCACCGCGCGGGCACACGCGGTCAGGTCGAGGACCGCGTCGCCGACCGCGACGAGGACCGACGAGTCGTCGACGCCGTACGGCAGGTTGTCCAAGCCGAAGCCGCTGTCCGCGGCGACCGGCACGTTCACTCGGGCGAGACTAGTCCGCGACGGATGCGGGCTGCGCGGCTTCGTCGTCCGCCGCCTCTTCTATTTCGCGCTCGTAGGACGTTTCCGACGGTCAGGGGCCACTTTCGGCGTTCCGGGCCAGATCAGCCAGAGGCTCCTGCAGTGCTGGCACCGTTGGTGACACCGGAACTGAGCTTGTGTAGCGAGCGGGGAGGAGGGCCGCCCCGTGCGGCGTCTGGCGGTTGAATGTGCGGTCGGCACCCGCGTTCCTGACGGTTGCGCGCAGGAGTGTTGCGGACCGCTACGCCGCCGGCGAGGCGACGAGACGCTTGTGCTCGGGTGGGTCTAACTCGGCCGCTCTGATAGCAGTCGTTCCGGCGTGAGTAGCGGCGTCGACGCCGGGGCTCAACTTCAGCACGCGGGATCGCCTGATCTGCAGAGATCGATCGGAAGAATCACAGTCATGTAGCGGACCGTGCCGGTCCCAAGCCGGTAAGCGATGCGGAAGCCGGGCGTGACTGCCCGACCCTGCCCACGTATCTGTACGGTCAGACCCAGGTTGACCGTGCCACGACTGAGGGATGGCAGTTGGAGGTAGTTGTTCGCACATGGCGGAACCGTCCATGGCGCGTGCGTGTTGAAACCTAGCTTCGTCAGCGCATCTGTGGTGCTCACAACGAGCTGCGCTTGTGGATCTGCCAGCGATGGGTTCGGCCTCGTACCGATCACCTTGACGATGAGGTTCGTGCCAGCAGATGGTTGAACTCCGACGATTTCGCTCGACCGTTGCGTGCCGGCTGTGCAGAGCAGAATGGACGCGATAGTGAGCTGGCGATCGGCGCCGAGTCCGTGATCGTTGATCGATCCATTGGTATGTGAACCTGGCGGCGAGTCGGCAGCGCCGGGATCGATGAGCGCCGGCGCCGTCTGTGCGGGCGGCGACGTGGGCGGACTGCTCGGACGAACAGCCTGAGAACCCGAGGACGAACACGCGGCTACAAGAACACCGCAACAGGCGACGATGCCGCCGCGCACGATGGCGCGACTGCGAACGAACCACCAGAGATCACTTCTTGGCCCATGGCCTGCCCGTTCCTTGAGCCGCGCGTCGACTCTCGCGAACGCTCGCCCTCGTCTCATCAAATCCCCGATCCACGTGCCCACCACTACCTGATACCCGGTTCCCTCATTGTCAAGGTATGGGTGGAACAACGATAACCACTGCGCCGTAATAGTGCTGCTCGAAGACAAACGCTCGCACGAAGGCGAACTCCGGGGCCGTCAAGGTCTGCTTGATTTGCAGCGACAAGACCATCTTCACCGAAACACTCATCGATCCGAATTTCACGCTCTCACCCGCGTCGACGCTGAATCCGGCGCCGCCACTGCCCACGGAGCTATTCACTGTCCACTGTTCGTGGGCATTTCCCTTCGCCACATCTCCGTTGGCGAGAGGCATTCCCAGCGAGAAATCGAACGGGCCACCACTGCTGGGGTGGAGGGAGTTAGCGGCCCTCCAGACATGGCTACTCAAGGCGTTGAAACTGAGCTCTCCGGAATATCCACCGGGCGCGGCCACTTCGACAGAGGGTGTGCCGTCGCGACCGTTGATCCCGAGCTTGTAAGTCGATTCCCCCTCGACGGTGAAACAGGTTTCTTCTTTCGCGGTGATTTCGGTGGTCAGGAATCTCGCTGTCCACTTGATCAGTGGCGCACAGTGTGACACTCGGGGTCCCACTAGTGGTGGCGCTTTGGTAGCCCTCGCCAGCTCTAGGTCATAGCACTGCCGTGCCATGTCGGGGCCGTTCATGCCACCTAGCAGATACCAGGTTCGGCACCCGACCACACCCAGCGGCTCGAGGTCGGGGTGCTTCTTCTGGTACGCGACGACGGCGGCGCGGGTGAGCGGGCCAAAGTCGCCGTCTGCCGAGATTCTCGCCCCAGCGTGTTGCAGCCTTTGTTGCACCCACTTGACGTCGGAACCCTTCA
Source organism: Frankiaceae bacterium (assembly GCA_030840525.1). Lineage (GTDB taxonomy): Bacteria > Actinomycetota > Actinomycetes > JAFAQI01 > JAFAQI01 > BP-197. Next base: position 60 of record JAVEEI010000030.1, on the reverse strand, counting down.
TGTGCGGGGACGTCAGGTAAAGGTCACGCCGCGGCGTGGGAATCGTCGAAGAGCCGCTCG
>JAVEEI010000027.1 GCA_030840525.1 Frankiaceae bacterium | reverse complement strand
GTCTTCATGGCCGCGGACTTGCGCGCGGTCGACTTCTTCGCGGTGCTCTTGCGAGCGGTGGTCTTCTTGGCGGTCGACTTCTTGGCGGGTGCCTTGCGCGCGGTGGTCTTCTTGGCCGTGCTCTTGCGAGCAGTGGTCTTGCGCGCAGTGGTCTTCTTCGCCGCTGCTGGTGCCACGTGTGCCCCCTAGCCTCTCTAGGATCGGGACGGTGTTGTGCCAACTGTGACACCACCACGACGCGCATTTCCACCTTCGCGACGTGTTTGCTCGTGCGTGTCGCATGCGCAGTCGTCACATCACGTCGACCAGTGCACATGGTGCACGTCGCACACCTAGCGACAAAACCGTTGCGCGACAACGGGAACTACGTCGCGACGTTCGGACGCGACGTTGCACCGAAGCATTGCGTGCGTCGTACAGATGTCGCGAAAAAAAATTTTGCCGAACGTGTGTCGCATCGACACTTGCGCGCTATCCGCCGACCTTTGGCAACGGTCCGGGATTGCTGCTCGACGACGGTGACGACGACGGCGAAGGCGACGACGAGTGCGTCGGCGTCGGTGACGGCTTCGCTGTCTTCGACGGTGACGGCGACGGCTTCGGCGACGACGAAGACGCCGGCTTCGGTGCGACGTCGGCCGGCTTCGGCGGTGCGATGACCGGCGTCACGGTCTTCACGTGACCCTTGAGCTGCGTGATGAGCGAGTTGGTCGCGGCGAGGACGGTCTGCGCGCCGGGCGGTTGCGCGCGCAGCAGCAAGTCCTGCTCGGCTTGCAGCAACTGCGCAATCGCGTTTGCCTGCGCCGGGTCGCCCTTGCTCGTCGCCATCAACGCGACGATCTGCCGGTGCAGCTTGTCGGCCGCGGCGATGACCTGCTGCGCGCTCGGGTCGCTGTTGACGACGGACTCGAACTGACGCAGCGCGTTGCTCTCGGCCGCGATCGCCGACGTGCCGTGGTGCGACGTACCGGTCGACGTCGACGTACCCGGCACCGGGAGGACACCGGCGGCCGCGGCGGCCATCGTCAACGCGCCGACGAGCGGGACGGCCGGCAGCGCGACCGCGACCCGGCGGCGGGTCCGCGACGGCGACCGGGTTGGCATCGGCACGACATTGGCGGGCACCTCGCGATGCGCCGCGCGCTCGAGCTCGCGCAGCCGCTCGTCGGCGACGCGGAAGAACCGGGCGAGCTCGTCGCGGTCGGCGTCGAGGATGTCGGCGGCGACGTCGGGAGCGCCGGCTTCGACCGCTCCGGCCGCCGTCGAAAGGTCGGCGACGAACGTCATCCGCAGCTCGCGGACCTCACCGAGCAGGGCGTCGAGCGCCTCGGCCCCGCGCGTCCCCGGCTCGACGGCTCGACGCGGCGCCGCTTCGCGCCGTATCCACCGCCTGTGCCCGGACATCGGGGGCTCCTTTCCCGTACGCAACCTGGCTTCGCCGCCGCGCGCGGGTTCTCCTGCCGGCCGTTCGGAGGACTTTCGGCCAGCCGGGGGGCGGCCGGGACCAGCCTGGCACGATGGCGCGGTGACCATTCTCGGCTTCCTCGGCGGTACCGGCGACCAGGGCCGCGGGCTGGCCCGCCGGTTCGCCCTCGCCGGCCACCCGGTCCTGCTCGGCTCGCGCAGCGCGGAGCGGGCGGTCGCGACCGCCGACGAGCTCCGCGCCGGCCTCCCCGCAGGCGCCAGCGTGGCCGGGGCCGGCAACGCCGAGGTGGCCGCCCGGTGCGAGGTCGCCGTCGTCGCGGTGCCGTACGACGGGCACGCCGGGCTGCTGGCCGGCCTCGCCGAGCCGCTGCGCGGCAAGATCGTCGTCGACTGCGTGAACCCGCTCGGCTTCGACGGCAAGGGCGCGTACGCGCTGGACGTGCCGGAGGGCAGCGCGGCGGAGCAGGCGGCGGCGCTGCTGCCGGAGAGCTCGGTCGTGGCGGCGTTCCACCACATCTCCGCCGTGCTGCTGCTCGACCCCGCGGTCGGCGCCGTCGACACCGACGTGCTGGTGCTCGGCGACGACCGGGAGGCCACCGACGCCGTACAGGAGCTGGTCGGCGCGATCGCCGGGATGCGCGGCATCTACGCCGGCCGGCTGCGCAACGCCCGGCAGGTCGAGGCGCTGACGGCGAACCTCATCTCGGTCAACCGCCGCTACAAGGCGCACGCCGGCATCCGTGTCACCGACGTCTAACTCCTGTACGGCGCCCGAAGCGTGTGCAGCGTGATGCGCCATGGCGCACCGGATCGCGCACGCTTGGTAGACGACCTGGGGCGGCCGGTCGCGGTGCCGGCGACAGTTAGTCGGGTCGTGTCGCTCGTCCCGTCGCTTACCGAGAGCATCGCCGCGACCGCGCCCGGCCTGCTCGCCGGCGCGACCGACTGGTGCACCCATCCCGCCGACCTCGACGTCGCGCGCATCGGCGGTACCAAGAACCCGCGCGTCGCCGACGTCGTCGACCTGCGGCCCGACGTCGTTATCGCGAACGACGAGGAGAACCGGCCGGCCGACCTCGACGAGCTGCGCGCCAACGGCGTCGCGGTCTGGGTGACCGCCCCCACGACGGTCCCCGAGGCCATCGCGTCGCTCGACCGGATGCTGACGTTCGCCTGCCGGCTCGACCGCCCGGCCTGGCTCGACGAAGCGACGCACACGTGGGCGCACCAACAAGACCCGCCGACCCGGACCGCCGTCGTACCGATCTGGCGGCGGCCGTGGATGGCGCTCGGCCGCGACACGTTCGCCGGCGACATGCTCGCCCGCCTCGGCGTCGCCAATGCGTTGCGCGACCACGCCGAGCGCTACCCAAAGATCGAGCTCGACGCGTTGCCGACGTACGACCTCGTCGTGCTGCCGGACGAGCCGTACGGGTTCGGCCCCGACGACGGGCCGGAAGCGTTCCCCGACGTCGAGTCGAGGTGCGTCAGCGGCCGGCACCTCACCTGGTACGGCCCGTCGCTCGTCGAGGCGCCCGACGTGTTACGTCGGCAGCTCTACTCGTAGCTGTGCTCGGGCGCGGGATACGTGCCCGCGACGACCTCGTCGGCGTACGCGCGCGCCGCCTCGGCGAGTACGCCACGCAGGTCGGCGTACCGCTTCACGAACTTCGGCTTCGGGCCGTTGTTGAGGCCGGCCATGTCCTGCCACACCATGACCTGCGCGTCGCACTCCGCGCCCGCGCCGATGCCGATGGTCGGGATGCGCAGCTCCTTCGTCACCTGCGCGGCGACGTCGGCCGGCACCATCTCGAGCACGACCGCGAACGCACCCGCCGCCTCCATCGCCAGCGCGTCGGCGAGCAGCCGCTCGGCCGCCTCGCCGCGACCCTGCACGCGGTAGCCGCCGAGGCCGTGCTCGCTCTGCGGCGTGAAGCCGATGTGCGCCATGACGGGGACGCCAGCGGCGACGATCGCCTGCACCTGCGGGACGACGGGCCGGCCGCCTTCGAGCTTGACCGCGTGCGCGTCGCCTTCCTTCATGAACCGCACCGCGGTGTGCAGCGCCTGCCCGGCCGACTCCTGGTAGGAGCCGAACGGCAGGTCCGCGACGACGAGCGCGCGCCGGGTCGACCGCGTCACCGCGCGGACCAGCGGCAGCAGCTCGTCGACCGTCACCGGCAACGTGCTGTCGTAGCCGTAGACGTTGTTGGCGGCCGAGTCGCCGACGAGCAACACCGGGATGCCGACCTCGTCGAACACCGCCGCGGCGTACTGCTCGTACGCCGTCAGCATCGGCCAGCGCTCGCCGCGTTCCTTCATCGCCTGAAGGTGGTGGATGCGGACCCTGCGCACGGTCTCACCGGGCCGCGGCGAACCGTACGGCGACAAGCCCTCGGACTCGGTCATCACTGAACTCCCGCCTCGCGGCCCGGTCGGGTCCGCGGACAGCCTTCAGTGTTGCACCCAACCGGGCTCCCCCGGGTCGAGTGTGACGAACCTCGTCTTCTCAGCGGCTGATAAGACGAGGTTCGTCACAGTCAACGAGGGGGGCGGTTACTCGCGCCACGCGTTGGTGATCGGCAGCCGCCGGTCGCGGCCGAAGTTCTTCGGCGAGATCTTCGGGCCGGGCGGGTACTGCCGGCGCTTCCACTCGGCGACGTCGACCAGCCGGATCACCCGCGCGACAACCTCTGCGTCGTACCCCGCGGCGACCAGCTCGTCGTGCCCCATGTCCTGCTCGACGTACGCGACCAGTACCTCGTCGAGCAGCTCGTACGGCGGCAGCCGGTCGGCGTCGAGCTGGCCGGGCGCGAGCTCGGCCGACGGCGGTTTCGTGATGATCTGCGCCGGGATCGGCTCGGTCTCGCCGGTGTCGCGCGCGACCTGGTTGCGCCAGCGCGCCAGCGCCCAGACGAGCGTCTTCGGCACATCTTTGATCGGCGCGAACCCGCCCGCGGTGTCGCCGTACAGCGTCGAGAAGCCGGTCGCGAGCTCGCTCTTGTTGCCGGCGGTGAGCGTCAGGTGGCCCTGCTGGTTGGACATCGCCATCCACGCGGTGCCGCGCACCCGCGCCTGGAGGTTCTCCTCGGCGACGCCGTGCAGCCCGCCGATGTCGGCGAACGCCTTCTCGTACGCCTCGACGACTCCGCCGATCGGCAGCAGCGTCCAGTGCAGGCCTTGCCGGATCGCGAGCTCCTCGGCGTCGGCGACCGAGTGCTCGGAGGAGTAGCGGCTGGGGAGGCCGACGACGTGTACCGCATCGCCACCGAGCGCGTCGGCGGCGATCGTCGCGACGACGGCCGAGTCGATGCCGCCGGACAGGCCGAGCAGCACCGAGGAAAAACCGTTCTTGCGCGCGTAGTCGCGCGTCCCCGTCACCAGAGCCGCCCACGTCTCGGCGAGGTCGTCGAGACGTGGCGCGACCTCCGCCGGCAGTGCGTCGTACGCCGGGACCGCGTCGGGGTCGAGGACGACGCGTTCGACCCGCATGCGCGTGCCGTCCTCGGCATCGACCCAGCCGTCGACCGTCGCGGTCGCGGCGGGCAGGTCGAGGTCGGTGACCAGCAACTGCTCGCGGAACTGCGCGGCCCGCGCGAGCACGGCGCCGTACCGGTCGACGACGATCGAGTCGCCGTCGAAGACCAGCTCGTCCTGGCCGCCGACCATGTTGACGTACGCGAGGCTCGCGCCGGCCTCGGCCGCGCGGCGGCGGACCAGCTCGCACCGCAGGTCGTCCTTGTGCCGCTCGTACGGCGACCCGTTGATGGTGAGGACGAGCCCGGCGCCGGCCTCGCGCGCGACCGCGATGGGGCCGCCGGCCTGCCACAGGTCCTCGCAGATCGTGACCGCGACGTCGACGCCGTGCAGCCGCACGACCGGCAGCACGTCGCCGGGGACGAAGTAGCGGAACTCGTCGAAGACGCCGTAGTTGGGCAGGTGGTGCTTGGCGTAGCGGGCGACGACGCTGCCGCCGTAGAGGACCGCGGCGGCGTTCTGCGGCTCGCCGGCCGGGCGGCCGACCCGCTCGGCCGGGTCGGGGCACGCGTCGAGGTAGCCGACGACGACGGCGACGTCGCCCCAGCCGTCGGCCGCGATCCGCTCGGCGAGGTCCTGGATCGCGGCCTGCGACGCGCGGACGAACGACCGCCGCAGCACGAGGTCTTCGGGCGGGTAGCCGGTGAGCGCCATCTCCGGGAACACCACGAGGTGCGCGCCTTCGACCGCGGCTTGGGCGGTCTCGCGCAGGACGCAATCGGCGTTGCGCTTCAGGTCGCCGACGGTGACGTCGACCTGCGCCAGCGCGACCCGGAGTTGCGGCACCTCTCAATACTGCCCGAACGGGTGAGTCGGCATGTCCGATTGCGCGATGGTCGCGGGCGCGTGCGGGGCTGACGATTGTGAGTGATGAGTCCGGACCCGGTTCTGCTGATCGTCGACGACAACGCGGCGGTCCGGTCGGCGCTGGGCGCGTACATGTCGCGGGTCGCCGGCTGGGCGACCGTGCTCGTGGCCGAGGACGGCGCCCGCGCACTCGAGATCGCCGCCGACCACTGCCCGGACGCGATCGTGCTCGACAACTACATGCCCGGCCGCAACGGCATCGACGTGCTGCCCGAGCTACGCCGCACGTGCCCCGCGGCCCGCATCGTCATGCATACGACGGACGACAGCGCCGAGTTGCGCGACGAGGCGTCGGCCCGCGGCGCGGACGCGGTCGTGCACAAAGGCCGGCCGCTCGACGAGCTCGCGCTACTCCTGGACGCCGCGTAATTACGGCGTAACACCGCGGCCATAGGCTTGGCGCATGGAGCGGCAGCAGGAGTTCGTCCTGCGCACGATCGAAGAGCGCGACATCCGGTTCGTCCGGCTGTGGTTCACCGACGTGCTCGGGTTCCTGAAGTCGGTCGCGGTCGCGCCGGCCGAGCTCGAAGGGGCGTTCGGCGAAGGCATCGGCTTCGACGGCTCGGCCATCGAAGGCTTCGCGCGGGTGCACGAGTCGGACATGCTCGCCCGCCCCGACCCGCAGACGTTCCAAGTGCTGCCGTGGCGCGGCGAAGCGCCCGGTACGGCGCGCATGTTCTGCGACATCCTGATGCCGGACGGCTCTCCGTCGTACGCCGACCCGCGGCACGTGCTGCGCCGGGTGATGCAGCGCGCGGCCGACCTCGGCTTCACGTTCTACGTGCACCCGGAAGTCGAGTTCTTCCTGCTGCGCGGCCGGCCGACCGCGGACGAGATGCTGCCCGAGCCGATCGACGCGGGCGGCTACTTCGACCAGACGCCGCACGACCTCGGCCACGACTTCCGCCGGCACGCGATCACGATGCTCGAACGCATGGGCATCTCGGTCGAGTTCAGCCACCACGAGGTTGCGCCCGGACAGCAGGAGATCGACCTGCGGTACGCCGACGCGCTCACGACGGCGGACAACCTGATGACGATGCGCCTCGTCGTCAAAGAGGTCGCGCTCGAGCAAGGAATCTACGCGTCGTTCATGCCGAAGCCGTTCACCGCGCAGCCGGGCTCGGCGATGCACACGCACCTGTCGTTGTTCGAAGGCGACCGCAACGCGTTCCACGACGCGAGCGACCCGTTCTCGCTGTCGAAGGTCGGCCGCGCGTTCGTCGCGGGGCTGCTGCGGCACGCCGCCGAGATGACCGCGGTGACCAACCAGTGGGTCAACTCGTACAAGCGGCTGTGGGGCGGCGGCGAGGCGCCGGCGTACGTGTGCTGGGGGCACAACAACAGGTCGGCGCTGGTGCGGGTGCCGATGTACAAGCCGCACAAGGGCAACTCGACCCGGGTGGAGATCCGCTCGCCCGACTCCGCGTGCAACCCGTACCTCGCGTTCGCGGTCCTGCTGTCGGCCGGGCTGAAGGGGATCGAAGAGGGCTACGAGCTGCCCGACGGCGCCGAGGACGACGTATGGTCGCTGACACCGGGGGAGCGGCGCGCGTTGGGGATCACCCCGCTTCCCGGGTCGCTCTCGGACGCGATCGCGGCGCTGGAGGGGTCGGAGATGATGGCGGAGACGCTCGGCGAGCACGTGTTCGACTACTTCCTGCGCAACAAGCGCGCCGAGTGGGAGGCATACCGGCAGCAGGTCACGCCGTTCGAGCTGACCCGCTACCTGCCGGTGCTCTGACGTGGCGCGTGTCCTGGTCGTCCAGCACACGGCGCACGAGGGTCTGGGCCGGTTCCAGGAGTGGCTGCCCGCGGCCGGTGTCGACGTGCACCCGATCCATCCCTACCTCGGCCACCGGGTGCCGCAGTCCGTCGAGGGCGACGCGCTGATCGTGCTCGGCGGGCCGATGGGTGCGCTCGACGACGAGGTGGCGCCGTGGCTGCCGGCCACGCGCTCGCTGATCGCGACCGCGGTCGACGACGGCGTACCGACACTCGGGATCTGCCTCGGCGCGCAGCTGCTCGCGGTGGCCGCCGGGGGCGTGGTGGAGCGAGGTGCGCTCGGGCCGGAGCTGGGTCTCGGGACGGTGACCGTGTCCCAGCCGGACCTGCTGCTGCCGTCGGGCGAGCTGCCGGTGGTGCAGTGGCACTTCGACACAGTTGTGCAGTTGCCGGAGTCGGCCGCGCTGCTCGGGTCGTCGGCGCGCTATGCGGCGCAGGCGTTCCGGGTCGGCGAGGTGGCGTGGGGCTTGCAGTTCCACGTCGAGGCGACGCCGGCGATGGTCGGCGAGTGGGCGCGGATCGACGCGGACGCGCTGGCCGCGGAGGGCCGCGACGCCGAGACCGTGGTCGCCGAGGTCGCCGGCGCTGTCGGCGGCCTGGAGGCCGTCGGCACCCAGATCACTCGCCGGTTCGCGCACGTCATCACCGGGTGACCGTGATCAAGAGGGAGAAGTTGCAACGAGACGGCCTCATTTCGCGACATTTCCTTGCAACTTCTCCTTCTTGATCATGAGGCTCGCCGAAGCGCCTGCCGCACCTGCGCGACAACCCGCGCCGGATTCCCGACAACGTCCGCCCACGTGAACCGCAACACCGTGTACCCGAGCGCGACCAGCTCGTTCTGGCGTCGCTTCTCGTCGCGAAGCGCAAACGGGTCGTCGTACTTGGCCATCCCGTCGACCTCGACGATCAGCCGCGCCGACTCCCACAAGAAGTCAACGCGCGCGACGAACCGCCCGTCCCGCCGTATCACCGCTTGCTGGGTTGGCGATGGCAGCGCGGCTTCGATCCACAACGCCCGGGCGCGGGACTCCAGCACCGACTCGCTGAGTACGTCGGCAGCTGCGAGTACTCGATCGATGCTGTGTGATCCGCGGCGCGTGCAGCGGAGAGCGCGTTCGCGGACGACATCTGTCACGAGTGCCGGCTCGCGCCTCAGGGCAGCCTCGACGAGCACTAGACCGTCCGCGAAGCCGAGTCGCGCCGCCAGGTCGAGCAATGTGCGTGGTTGTGACGTCGCCGGGATCCCGTCGGGCAGCTCGACGCCGGTGAACCGCGCGAATCGCAGACGTAATCCGCTGTGCCGGGCACTGCCGGCTCGCCCAGGGACCAGGAACTCCAGCGGTCCGTCGCTGCGGCCCGGTGGCATTCCTTCCAACCGCCACAGCCTCCCCGCCGTCGCTCCTGCGGCCACCGATCCCGCTGGCAGAACCAGAAGCGCCGAGACCACCGACTCCTCGAACGACGGTCTCCGGGAGTTGTCGACGCAGTAAACGCCGCGGCGAACCCGGCGTGCGGCACGAGATCGGAAGGCAGGATCACGAGCCGTCCCGCGGCGCAGCCCGAGCGCGTCTGCGCGTCGGAGCAGGGCGGCGTCCGAGTCCACCCTCGACTGTGCCGCCGGAAATCGCCCGAACGGCACTGTCCACAGCGCGACTTAGTCGGCTTTACGGAACTCCCAGATCGCGATCCCGAGCATCGCCACACCCATCGCGGTCACGATGACGAGCTCGAGCCACGTCGGGACCCGCCAGCCGTTCCACGTGACGCCCGGGTTCAGCCGGTGCACCACCGCGGCCGGCGCGTGCAGGTGCGCGAACACCGCCCGCCGCACCGGGTCGACGGCGTACGTCAACGGGTCGATGCGGGTCAGCACCCGCAGCCAACCCGGCAGGTTCGCCAACGGGAACAGCGCGCCGGAGAGGAAGAACAGCGGCATCAGCAACATCTGGTTCAGCGCCATGAACGCCTGCAGCTGCGTGATCCGCGCGGCCGTCATCACACCGAACGCGGTCAACGTGAACGCCAGCAGTAACAGCTCGCCGAAAACCGTGAGCACCAGCGACAGCGAGTACGGAACGCCGACGACACCGGCGAGCGCGAGGATCAGCACGCCTTGCAACGACGCCGTCGTCGCGCCGCCGAGACACTTGCCGACGACGATCGCCCACCGGCTGATCGGCGCGACCAGCATCTCCCGCAGGAACCCGAACTCGCGGTCCCACACGATCGACGCGGCCGAGAACATCGCGGTGAACAGCACCGCCATCGCGAGCGCACCCGGGTACATGAACGTGCGCAGGTTGACGCCGTGCACCGCGCCGGTCGTGATCGTCGACAGACCGGTCCCGAGGACGAACAGGAACAGCACCGGCTGGATCAGCGACGTCACGATCCGCAGCCGGTCGTTGGTGAACCGGATCATCTCGCGCTGCCACACGACCCGTACGGCGCGCAGGTTGTGCGACAGCTTCATCGGCGCCCGGCCATCATGCGCATCCACTGGTTCGACGAACCCGACGACTCGGCGTCGCGGATCGTCGACCCCGTGTACGACATGAACACGTCGTCGAGCGACGGCCGCGACACGCTCACCGACTTGATCGGTACGCCGAGCTCGGCGAACAGCCGCGGCACGAACCCTTCGCCGCCCGCGATCGCGAACGTCACCTGACCTTCGGCCAGCACCGGCGAGACGTCGAAGCGCGCCCGCAACGCCGCCATCGCGGCCTCGTCGTCGTCGGTCGAGATCTGCACGCGGTCCTTGCCGACGCTCGCCTTCAGCGCCTCCGGCGTATCGGTGACCACGATCCGCCCCTGGTCGATGATGGCGATGCGGTCGCAGTACTCGGCCTCGTCCATGTAGTGCGTCGTCATGAAGATGGTGATGTCCTCGCGGCGGCGCAGCTCGTTGATGTAGCGCCAGATCGACGCGCGCGTCTGCGGGTCCAGCCCGACGGTCGGCTCGTCGAGAAAGAGCACCCGCGGCGCGTGCAGCAGCCCGCGCGCGATCTCCAGCCGTCGCTTCATCCCGCCGCTGTACGTCGACACGCGCGACCGGCGGCGGTCGGTGAGCCCGACCATGCCGAGTACGTCGGTCATCCGTTCGCCGACCGCGCTCTTCGGCACTCCGTACAGCTCGGCGTGCATGCGCAGGTTCTGCTCGGCGGTGAGGTAGCCGTCGAGGGTCGGGTCCTGGAAGACGAGACCGATCGCGCGGCGTACGTCGTCGCGCTGCCGCACCACGTCGTACCCGGCGACGGTCGCGGTCCCCGCGCTCGGCTGCACCAGCGTGCAGAGCATCTTGATCGTGGTCGACTTGCCCGCGCCGTTCGGGCCGAGGAACCCGAACACCTCGCCGGGCTCGACGTCGAGGTCCACACCGGCCACGGCTTCGACGTCGTCGTACCGCCTCGCCAGGCCGCGCGCGGACACGGCCCGGACGGGGACGGTCACGGTACGTACGGTAGTCGACGTGACCGGACCGGAGCGGGCGCAGACGCTGGTCACCCGGCTCGCCCGCGCCGGTTTCGGCGCGCCGCGCGAGGCGGCCACTCAACTCGAAAATCTCGGCGTCGTCGACGACGGCGTCATTGCCGCCCTCGCGGCCACCGCGGACCCCGACCTCGCCGTGACCGGTCTGGCCCGGCTGGTCGAGGAGTCGCGCGACCGCGCGGCGCTCGTGCAACGGCTGCGCGCCGACGACGGGTTCCGCCGCCGGCTCACGCAGGTGCTCGGCGCGAGCGAAGCGCTCGGCACCCACCTCGCCCGGCACCCCGACGACTGGCACGTCCTCGATGACGGCGAGGCCGCGAGCAGCCGGCCCAGCCGGCTCGGCCTGCAGGCGCGGCTGCGCGAGGCGGTGCGCGGCCGCACAGGCACCGATGCGCGCGATGCGCTCCGGCGCGCGTACCGCCGGCTGCTGCTGTTGCTCGCCGCGCGCGACCTTGCCGGCGGCCTCGCGGTCGACGACGTCGCGGGCGAGCTCGCCGACCTCGCCGAGGCCGCGCTGTGCGCCGCGTACGACGTCGCGATAGCCGAGCACCCCGAGTACGACGGGCGGCTCGCGGTCATCGGCATGGGCAAGTGCGGCGGCCGCGAGCTCAACTACGTCAGCGACGTCGACGTCGTGTTCGTCGCCGAGCCGGCCGACACGCGCGCGACCGCGGTGGCGGCCGCGACGATGCGGGTCTGCTCCGACGTCACCAGCGAAGGGTCGCTGTGGCCGGTCGACGCGGCGCTGCGACCGGAAGGCAAGTCCGGCCCGCTGGTCCGCACCGTCGCGAGCCACGTCGCGTACTACGAGCGGTGGGCGAAGACGTGGGAGTTCCAGGCGCTGCTGAAGGCGCGCCCCGTCGCCGGCAACGAACAGCTCGGGCAGGAGTACGCCGACGCGATCGCGCCGTTCGTATGGACCGCGGCGCAGCGACCCGACTTCGTCGCCGACGTACAGGCGATGCGTCGTCGCGTCCTCGAACACGTACCCGCGGCCGAAGTCGAGCGCGAAGTGAAGCTCGGCCCGGGCGGGTTGCGCGACGTCGAGTTCGCCGTCCAGCTCTTGCAACTGGTACACGGCCGCAGCGACCCCGCGATCAGAAGCGCCAACACACTCGTCGCGCTCGACGCGCTCGCGCGCGGCGGTTACGTCGGCCGCGACGACGGCGCCCGGCTCGCCGCGGCGTACCGGTTCCTGCGTACCGAAGAGCACCGGCTGCAGCTGCAACACCTGCGCCGTACGCACCTGCTGCCGGCCGACGACGCGGGGCTGCGCTGGCTCGCCCGCGCGACCGGTCACCGCGACGTCGCGGAGTGGCGCGCCGAGCACGAGAGCCACAACCGCGCCGTTCGGCGGCTGCACGAGAAGCTGTTCTACCGGCCGCTGCTCGGCGCCGTCGCCCGGCTGCCCGCGGAGCAGACGACGCTCTCGCCCGAAGCAGCCGCGGAACGGTTGGAAGCACTGGGTTTTCGCGACCCCGCCGCGGCGTTGCGCCACCTCGAAGCACTGACCCGCGGGGTGAGCCGGCGGGCCGCGATCCAGCGCACGCTGCTGCCGGTGATGCTCGGCTGGTTCGCGGACGCCGCCGACCCCGACGCGGGGCTGCTCGCGTTCCGGCAGGTGAGCGACGCGCTCGGCAGTACGCCGTGGTACCTGCGGGTGCTGCGCGACGAGGGCGCGACCGCCGAGCGGCTCGCGCGGCTGCTCGCATCCAGCCGGTTCGTGTCCGACCTCATCGCCCGCGCACCGGAGGCGGTCGCGCTGCTCGGCCACGACGACGACATCCGGCCGCGCCCGGCCGCGGCACTGCGCAGCGAGCTGCTCGCGGCGGTCCGTCGTAACGACGACTGGGAGAACGCGGTCGCGGTCGCCCGCGGGGTACGCCGGCGCGAGCTGTTGCGGATCGCGTGCAGCGACCTGCTCGGGCTGCTCGACGTCGACACCGTCGGCACCGCGCTGTCCGACACCGCGGCGGCGACGCTCGAGGCCGCGCTCGTCACCGCGACCCGCAAGATCGAGGCGGAGCGGCGCGCGCCGGTGCCGGTGACGATGGCGCTGATCGGGATGGGCCGGCTCGGCGGCGGCGAGCAGGGGTATGGCAGCGACGCCGACGTCTTGTTCGTCTACGAGCCCACGCACGGCGACGACACTCCCGAGCACACGCAGGCCGCACGCGACATCGCGAACGAGATGCGCCGGCTGCTCGCGCTGCCCGCGCCCGACCCGCCGCTCGCCGTCGACGCGGACCTGCGGCCGGAGGGGCGGCAAGGCCCGCTCGTCCGCAGTCTGTCGTCGTACGCCGAGTACTACCGCCGCTGGTCGTCGGTGTGGGAGAGCCAGGCGCTGCTGCGGGCCCGGCCGGTGGCTGGCGACGCCGACCTCGGCGCGCGGTTCGTCGCGCTGGTCGACCCGCTGCGCTACCCGGCGGGCGGCTTGCCGGCGAGCGCGGTCACCGAGATCCGGCGGCTGAAGTCGCGGATGGAGGCCGAGCGGCTGCCCCGCGGCGTCGACCCCTCGCTGCACACGAAGCTCGGTCGCGGCGGGCTGTCCGACGTCGAGTGGTCGGTCCAGCTGATCCAGCTCAGGTACGGCAGTGACGAGCCGCGGCTGCGGACCACCGCGACCCTGCCCGCGCTCACTAGTGCGGCCGACCTCGGGCTGCTCGGCGCCGACGATGCCGCGACCCTCGCGGACGCGTGGCGGATGGCGACCCGGGTGCGCAACGCGCTGGTGCTCACGACCGGCCGCGCGGCCGACGTACTCCCCGGCGACCCGCGCGCGGTGTCCGCGCTCGCCCGCTGCCTCGGCTACCCGGCCGGCGCGGCGCAGGACATGGTCGAGGACTACCTGCGCACCGCCCGCCGCGCGCGGGCGACGTACGAGCGGGTCTTCTTCGCCTGAGGACTCAGCGGCAGGAGAACCCCGTACGGCGGCGAAGCTCGCGGGTACACCGTGCCGTCGGAGGGAGCCGTCATGGCCAAGACTGGTCGCCGCAACACCCGGGTCGCACTCGCGGTCGGGGTGGTCGCGCTCAGCCTCGCGGCGGCGCCGACGTTCGGCAGCTCGACCGCGCCGGTGCACTTCGGCAAGCCGGTCGTGGTCGACAACCAGCTCGCCGGCGGCGAGCCGTCGGTCTACTGGGACCCGATCCACCAGAACTACATCTACTCCTCGCACGAGGGCACGACGCACACGCTGCGCGACGGCCTCGGCTCGCCGACCGGTGACGTCGGCGTCGCGAGCAACTACCGCAACCAGGTCAACATCTGGACGTCGCGCGACGGCGTGAAGTGGGTGCGCACCGACCTGTCCGGCTCCGGCTTCGAGGCGAGCCCCAACAACAACACCGGCTTCTCCGACCCCGACCTCACGCAGGACGACGGCGGCCGCGTCTACAACACCGGCATCGACCTGGTGAACGACGCGCTGTTCTCCTCGCCCGACGGCGGCAAGACGTGGGACAAGGGCACGCTCAACTGCCACGACGGCGACCGCCCATGGCTCGCGGCCGGCCCGAAGGACACGGTCTGGCTCGCCAACGACCCCAACACCGGTGTGCACACGGTCTGGCAGTCGACCGACGCGGGCATGAGCTGCGGGACGACCGGCATCACCGACGACGGTGGCTACGGCAAGCTCTTCTACGACAAGGTCAAGGGCAGCAAGCTGTACGGCGCGCTGATCGAGCCGGTCCCGAGCGTCAAGGGCGGCGGCATCGGCGTGGGCATCCTGCGCAACGCGCTCGGCGCGTACAAGTCGGGCAGCGGCAAGTTCGTGCAGTACAAGGCGGCCGACACGCAGGGCGAGCTCACGCACTTCCCGTCGATCGAGCTCGACACCGCCGGCAACATCTACCTGACGTGGACCGACTACCCCGGCGGCACCGGCGGCAACGGCAAGAACACCGTCTGGCTGACGATGTCGAAGGACGGCATCCACTGGACGCCGCGCTACCCGATCTCGCACCCGGGCACCACGGTGCTGTGGCCGTGGGTCGTCGCGGGTACGCCGGGCAACGCGAGCGTCGTGTGGTGGCAGTACGACCGGCCGACGCCCAACCCCGACTCGGCGACGACCGGCAACGTGTCGCTGATGGCCGCCAACATCTACGGCCTCGGCACCAGTCACGTGCGCAAGTCGATCGTCAACGCGGGCCGCTCGCCGATCCACGTCGGCGGCATCTGCCAGGGCGGCACGACCTGCGTCGCGACCGGCCAGGACCGCCGCCTCGGCGACTACTTCACCAACTGGATCGACAGCAAGGGCTGCGTCATCATCGCCAGCGGCGACACGATGTACACCGACCCGGTCACCCACGGCGACAAGGCGTGGTCGACGCCGATCTTCATCCGCCAGGATGGCGGCCCGTCGCTGACCGGCAGGTCGTGCGGCACGTCGTCGTCCCACGGCGCGGTCTTCGGCGTACCGGGCGGGACGGGTACGACGCTGCGCGGGCTGCTGGCGCAGCGCGGGCCGGTCGCGTTGCTCGCACTCGTGCTGTTCGCCGCCGCGGCGGTCGGCCGCGGCCTGCGCCGCGGCACCCTCGCCACCGCCTGACCCACGACCGCCGCATGATCATCGCCGTCAGCGCGACCTCTATGTCGCGCTGACGGCAGAACCGGCGTCGTCGTACCGGCGCAGCCAGCCGCCGACGACCTCGGTGAAGCGTTCGGGCTCCTCGGCGTGCGGGCAGTGCGCCGAGCTCTCGAACTCGACCCACTCGCTGCCCTTGATCCCGGCGAGCAAGGTCTGCTGCAGCGCGGGGGTGGCTTCGTCGTACCGGCCGGAGACGAGCAACGTCGGTACGTCGATCTCGGGCAGCCGGTCGGCGACCGACCAGTCCTTGATCGAGCCGACGACGTGGAACTCGCTCGGGCCGTTCATGGTCTGGTAGACGGTCGGGTCGCGGCCGATCCACGCGAAGCCTTCCTCGAGCTCCGGCGGCCACCGGTCGAGCCGGCAGACGTGCCGCCGATAAAAGACGTCGCAGGCGGCGGCGTACTCCGGCGAGTCGGTCGTGCCGTCGGCCTCGTGCCGCCGTAACGTCGCCTCGACGTCCGGAGGCAGCAACGCGCGCAGCCGGTTGCACTCGGCGACGAAGTCCGGGAACGACGCCGCGGTGTCGGCGAGCACCATCGCGCGCAAGCCCGGCGGTTGCGTGAGCGCGTGCTCCTGCGCGAGGAACCCGCCCCACGACTGGCCGAGTACGGCGTACCGGTCGGCGATGCCGAGATGGTCGAGCAGCAGCGCGAGCTCGCGGACGAACAGCTCGACGGTCCAGAACTCGGCGCCGAGGTCGGGCCGGTGCGTGCTGCGGCCGTTGCCGATCTGGTCGTAGAAGACGACCGCGCGGCCGTCGCCGGCGAGGCTTGCCATCGGGGTGAGGTAGTCGTGCGCGGCACCCGGCCCGCCGTGCAGCGTGACCAGTGGCAGCCGTGGCGCGGCGAGGTCGCCGACGACGCGGTACCAGGTCGACAGCTGCTGCCCGTCGTGCGACCACTCGAGCACCGAAAACCACTCCTCGTCCGGGGGCGTCAGCGGGCATCATCTCGTGATGGACGAGCCGACCCCGCCGACGTACCACCGGATGCCGCGCGAACTGACGCTGCCGACCGGCGAAGTGCTGCGGCCGTTCGGCCCGGCCGACCTCGACCAGCTCGTCGCCGTCGTGAACGACAACCTCGAGCGGCTGCGGCCGTGGATGCCGTGGGCGCAGCAGCCGGTCACGGCGGAGTCGCAGGGCGAGTTCCTGGCCGGGAGCCTGCGCAACTGGGCGGACGGCACCGACTTCGTGTACGGCGTCTTCGCCGGTGACGCGATCGTCGGCGGCACCGGGCTGCACACCCGGCGCGGCCCCGGTGTCCTCGAGATCGGCTACTGGCTCGCCGCCGCTGCCGAGGGCCGCGGCCTGGTCACCGCCGCGACCCGCGTCCTCGCCGAGGTCGCCGCGTCGTACGACGAGGTCGCCGAGGTCGTGATCTGCTGCGACGAGGCCAACGTCCGCAGCGCGGCGGTGCCGCGGCGGCTCGGGTTCCGCCTCGCCGGGGTCGAGGCGGTCGAGCCGAAGGCCGCGGGCGAGACCGGGTGGCACCAGGTCTGGACCCTGCCGACGGCCGTCATCCGGGCCGGCTGGACCGCCTGATCCCAGCTGTCCCGCCCGCCACACTGTGCGCGCGGGCGAGAGGAACCGGCGGCTGCCGCGTCGAAGGAGGCAGGGACCGGGGCGGACGCGCCCCGGCGATCGTCGGGAGGGCCGTTGCGGGGTCGGCTGGCGCGCGCGGTGCTTGCGCCTTGGCGCGCGGTGCGTGCGCCTTGGTGCGCGGGTGCGCCGGGGCGCGCGGTGGGTGTGCCCGGGCGCGTGACGCGTCTCGCGGTCGCCGCCGGTGTGGCCGCGGTCGCGCTGGTCGCGATCCCGGGCGGCGCGGCGACCTCGGCCTGCCCGAGCGCGACCCACCGCTACGCCGACGGCTGGGAGCAGATCACGCTGCCGGCGGGGTTCGCCACCGACCAGCACGCGCTGGTCGACTACGCGCTCGACACCAGCACGACCAACCACCTGCTCGCCACGAACGGCGCCGGGATCATCCGGTCGACCGACGGTGGCTGTAGCTGGGACGACGCGACCCTCCCGCAGTCGGTCGGCGCGCCGAGCGTGCTCGGCGACAGCCTCAACGTCACCCGCCGGACGATCACCCAGGTACGCGCCACGCCGTACCGGGGGGAGAGCTGGGCGATCGGGACCCTCGACGTCGAGCTCAACAACAGCCCGCTGACCCAGCCGCTGGTGCTCACCAGCGGCGACGGCGGCAAGACGTTCGCTACGGCGACGAGCGGGCTGCCGGTGAGCGGCCAGCCGATCGACCTCGAGGTGGTCCCCGGGTCGCCGATGGCCTACCTGCTGCTGCGGCAGCTCGAAGGCACCAACGAGGACGTCTACTCGATCTACCAGACGACCGACGCAGGTGCGACGTGGACGCAGGCGTTCACCGGGCTGCCCAGGTTCGCCGGGATGGCGCTCGGCTACGGGCGCGGCGGCCTGACGATCTGGGGGTGGACGGACAGCGGGCTCTACCGCTCGGCCGGCGGCGCGGCCTTCGCCGCGGTGCCCGGCGTCAGCGGCGCCGTGCGGACCGTCGACGTGGCGCCGGGGCTCACCAGCGTGTTCTTCGCCGATGGCACCGAGCGCATGGTCAGCACCGACGGCGGCTTGACCTGGCGGCGGGCTCCCGCGCCGGACGGGGTGACGTCGGCGACGCACGGCCCGATGGTCGGTCTCGTCGCGATCTCCGGCAGCGGCACGCCGAACGTCGAGGTGGACCCGCCCACGTCCTCGCACCTGCCGCCGTTCGACGCGTCGCCGTACGAGACGAACGTCGCCAAGCTGCAGATGTCGATGGGCTTCGAGTCTTACGGCTTCCTGCTGTACGGGGCGAACTCCAGCACGATCTTCCGGTTCCGGATCCCGGCGTCGTTCCTCTACACGCTGCCGCCGATGCCGGTCCCGCCACAGGCGAAGGCCGTGCGGGTGAAGGCGCGGCCGCCGATGCTGCGGACACCGGAGCTCACCCCGAACATCGCGACGGTGACGCTGGCGCCGCACCAGCACCGCGACATCCCGTACCGGCTGCTGCTGCCGCCTACGCCGACCCCGCTCGACGTGTACTTCATGACCGACAGCACCGGCAGCATGGCGGACACGATCGGCAACGTGCAGGAGTCGATCCAGCAGATCGTCGACGACCTCGCGAGCACCGGCGTCGACACGCACTTCGGGGTCGCCGACTTCCGCGACTTCCCGATCGAGGACAGCCTCGTCGCGACGGACGACTGGGCGTACCGGCGAGACCGCGCGGTCGGGCCCGTGGACGACTCGTTCGCGCAGGCGTTGCAGTCGATCCAGGCGGGTGGCGGTACGACGGACGGTGAGGACTCCGGCCTTGAGGCGATCTACCAGGCGGTGACCGGCGCCGGACGCAAGGTGCCGACCGACCCGACGGGCAACTCCGACATCGCGCCGAACGAGGGGGCGGACTTCCGCTCGGGTGCGGTCAAGGTGATCGTCGTCGCGGCGGACGCGTACTTCCGCCACCCGGAGGGCAACCCGGGCTGGCCCGGGCCGGAGCTGGCGACGGTCGCGGACACGCTCGCGCAGTCGGGCGTGCACCTCGTAGGCCTCGACGTGAACACCGGCTCCGGCCAGGACCCCGGGCCGGACATGCGCGCGCTCGCGCTCGCCTCGCACACCGTCGCCGGGCCGGCCGGCGTCGACTGCGACGGCGACGGCACGCCGGACCTGCGCGCGGGCGACCCGCTCGTCTGCCCGTACTCGCCGAACTCGCACGACAGCATCGCGCCCGCCTTCCTCGGCCTGCTCGACTCGCTCCGGGACTACAAGCCCGTGTCACTCGGCGTGCTCGGCCCGTCCGACGTCGTCCGACCGCTGGGTCCCACCGCCTTCCCGCAGGTGAACGTCAAGGCCGTCAACACCCTCGGCGTCCCGCTGGAGTTCCGCTGCGACCCGCCGCGGTTCGGCACGGCGACGACCGTCCGCGTCGTCGCGGCGGTGGCCGGGCGCCAGGTCGCGTCCGTGCCGGTGACCGTGAAGTGCGGCTCGCCCGCGCCGCCGGCGCCGCCTCCGGCGCAGTCCCTGCTCGCGCTGCCGCCGCTCGCCGCGATCGCGGTCGCGCCGCCGGCGCCGCCGGCCCAGCCGAACCCCAACCCGCAGCCGAACCCCAACCCGCAGCCGCAGACCCAGACCAACCCGGGTGTGGCGAACCAGGAGGACCAGGCGCAGCAGTTGGCGTTCGCCGAAGAGGGGCTGGTGCCCGACGAGCCGGGGATGGCGATGTCGGCCATCCGGCCGCAGTCGAGCCTCGGTCAGCGGGACTCACAGAGCGCGGCGTACCTGCTCGCCGCCGGATCAGTGCTTGCTTTCGGGGCCGCCTGCCGTACGCGGGTGTCTCGTCGTTGGGCGTGGGAGAGGAACTGACATGAACCGTCGTCTTGCCGTCATGACCGCGGCGCTGGTCGCGTCCGGCCTCGTCGTCCCGGGGGTGGGAGCGACCGCCGCCGTCAAGGCGAAGCCGGCGCCGAAGCCGGTCTGCCTGATGCTCACCGACCAGCGCGGTGACGCGAAGATCCAAGGGCAGGGTAACAACTACGCCGTTGACGACATCGTCAGCGCCGACATCGCCACGGGTAAGAAGACGATCGTCGGCGTACTGCGGCTCGCCAGCGGCGACAGCGCGTCGGGCATCCCGACCGGCGCGACGTACGTGTTGCGGTGGACGCAGACGCAAAAGGGCAGCGACGGGAAGACGTCGACCATGCAGGCGGCGTTCTTCTTCTACGTCTACGCCACCGGCGGAACGTCGGGCGGGTTCGGCACGTCGACCGACCCCAGCTTCGCGCCGAATGACACGACTGCGGTGTCGTCGGCGACGATGAGCAGCCAGGGCGTCATCACCTGGGTCATCAACCGCAAGGACGCGTCGGTCGCGAACGGAGCGAAGTTCGGTGCGTTGTCGGCGACGTCGTCGATATCGGACAACTTCCAGATCGGCAACGGCGGAGTGCGCGGCAGCGCCCAGACGCTCGACGACGCGACCGGCCATGCGTCGTACACCGACATGCAACCGAGCTGCGTGCGCGCGAGCTGACGCGAGGCTCGGCGCAGCAGCGCGGTCCGACACGACCCGCACCCCGCTCCCGGCACACGCCGCGCAGAAGCACGGCGTGACCGTCGTTGCCGGGGTCGTCGTAGCGGGGTGACGGGTCGTGTGACACGCCGCGCTGCTCGCCGCCACGCCCAAGGTTTGGCGACGAGTAACGAGCGGCGCATCAGCTCTCCTCCTCCTCACGGGTCTAGGAACAGGAGGAGAAGAGCTCGGTCCGGTCGTCGGTGCCGCGGTTCGGTGGCACCGACGAAGTGCAGGGTAAGGCAGGCGGGCGCGGGTGCATGGAGCCCCTAACGGGTCGCAGTCGGTTCTGGTCTGGGTCGGGTTGAGTCTTCCCGGTGGGCAGCCCTCGCGGGTTGCGGCCACCGATAGTTGTGCACGACGCGGCACAAGCGGGCGATTGTGGATGGCGGGGAGTAGCTATGTCGCAAGCCCGCCACCAGGCTGCGTCGGGTGCGTCAGCCGCTGCGCTGGCGGACCGCTTCGTATAGTGCGATCGCCGCACTGGCGGAGACGTTGAGGGAGTTGACCCGGCCGAACATCGGGATCCGCACCTTATGTGTCGCCGCGGCCAGCAGCGCGGGGGAGAGGCCGGCGTGCTCGGCCCCGACCGCGACGGCCACCGGGCCGGTCAGGTCGACCTCGCCGAGGGACGCCTGCGCGTCCGGAGAAGTGGCGACCAGGGCGATCTCATGGACGGCGAGCCAGTCGAGAACCTCGGCTGGCTCGGCGGCGGCGACGGGGACGGCGAACACCGTGCCCTTGCTCGCGCGCACCAGGTTGGGGTTGCCCCAGTCCGTCACCGGCCCGGCGGCGATGACGGCGGCCACGCCGGCCGCGTCGGCCGTACGCAGCATCGCGCCCAGGTTGCCCGGTTTCTCGACGGCCTCGCACACGAGCAGCAGCGGTCGCGCCGGCAATGACAGCGACGCGAGCGAGACAGCGGGAGAGGGTACGACGGCAAGCCAGCCGTCGGGGTTCTCGCGGTAGGAGATCTTTGCGAAGACCTCGCGGCTGACCGGCACCTGCTCGGCCGACAGCTCGGCCAGCCGCGCGTCGAGAGCGCGGGTGGCGGGGGCGAGCAGCGCCGGGCAGTAATAGACCGTCTCCGGCCGCACGCCTGCATCCAGCGCGAGCACCAGCTCGTCGTACCCGTCGACCAGCGTGACGCCGAGCTCGTCCCGGGTACGGCGGCGGCGCAGCGCGACGAGTTGCTTGACCCGCGGGTTGCGCGTACTCGTCAGCTCCGCCCGCACCCGGTGAATCCTAGGTTCCGTCAGCGCGCCTCGTCGGAGGTACGACGCCCCGCCGTGCATGTGCGGCCGTACGGGATGCTGGACGGATGGGTCGGGCGATCAGGGCGGTGGTGGTAGTCGCCGTACTGCTGCTGCTCGCGGCGGCGGCGCCGGCGATGCGCGCGTCGTGGCAGACGCTCACTCACTTCCGCGCCATCTCCAGTGGCGGCTCCAGCAGCATCGGAGTGCTGACGGTCACCGGTTGCAGCCGTCAAACGGTGCCGCAGGACTGGTCCTGCCACGGCAACTACGTGGTCACCGACCCGATCGGCGACGCCGGGCACGACCGGCTCGACATCCCGCTTGCCAACGACTTCCGGCAGCACGCGGTCGGCGACCGCATCGACGTGAAGACGATCTCCTCGCGCGAGGACGCCGCCTACCGCTTTGGCACCGAGGAGCTCGCTCGGGTCGCCGCGTTCTGGCTCGGCGTGCTGGCCGCCGTCGTCGCGCTCGGTCTTGCTCTCGTCCGGCTGTGGGGGCTCGGCATCGTCGCGGTCGTTGCCACCGTGGCCGCGGGGCTGCTCCTCGCGCCAACGCTCGTCACGATCTGGTAGAGCGCCGCCGCGGCTCAGCGGCGATTCACAGCCCCCCGACTAGATGTCGTAATAGAGCGCGAACTCGTAGGGGTGCGGGCGCAGGCGGATCGCGTCGACTTCGTGCTCGCGCTTGTAGTCGATCCACGTCTCGATCACGTCCGGCGTGAACACGCCGCCTTCGAGCAGGAACGCGTGGTCCGCCTCCAGCTCGTCGAGCACCGCCTCCAGCGACCCCGGCACCTGCGGCACCGCGGCGAGCTCGTCCGGGGGCAGCTCGTAGAGGTCCTTGTCGACCGGCGTCGGCGGCTCGATCTTGTTGCGCACACCATCGAGGCCGGCCATGAGCATCGCCGCGAACGCGAGGTACGGGTTGCACGACGGGTCCGGGACGCGGAACTCGAGCCGCTTCGCCTTCGGGTTCGACCCGGTGATCGGGATCCGGCAGCAGGCCGACCGGTTCCGCTGCGAGTACACGAGATTCACCGGCGCCTCGTACCCCGGCACCAGCCGGCGGTACGAGTTCGTCGTCGGGTTCGTGAACGCGAGCAACGACGGCGCGTGCTTGAGCAGCCCGCCGATGTAGTGCCGGGCCATGTCGGACAGACCCGCATAACCCAGCTCGTCGTAGAACAGCGGCGCGCCGTCCTTCCAGAGCGACTGGTGGCAGTGCATGCCGGAGCCGTTGTCCTGGTAGATCGGCTTCGGCATGAACGTCGCCGTCCGGCCGTGCATGCGCGCGACGTTCTTGATGACGTACTTGAAGTTCATCAGGTTGTCGGCGGTCTTGAGCAGCGTGCCGAAGCGGAAGTCGATCTCGGCCTGGCCGGCGGTGCCCACCTCGTGGTGCTGCATCTCGACGTCGATGCCGATCTCCAGCAGCACCCGCACCATCTCCGACCGCAGGTCGGTGAAGTGGTCGGTCGGCGGCACCGGGAAGTAGCCGCCTTTGTAGCGCGGCTTGTAGCCCTTGTTGCCGCCCGGCTCCTCGCGGCCGGTGTTCCACGCCGCCTCGACCGAGTCGATGTAGTGGTACGCCGAGTGCGGCGTCTGGTCGTAGCGGATGTCGTCGAAGATGTAGAACTCCGCCTCGGGCCCGAAGTACGTCGTGTCGGCGATGCCGGACCCGCGCAGGTAGTCCTCCGCCTTCTTGGCGATGTTGCGCGGGTCGCGCGAGTAGGCCTCGCCGGTCAGCGGGTCGTGGATGAAGAAGTTCATGATCAGCGTCGGGTGCTGCCGGAACGGGTCCATGTACGCCGTCGACGGGTCGGGCAGCAGCAGCATGTCCGACTCGTGGATCTGCTGGAACCCGCGGATCGACGACCCGTCGAACATCAGCCCGTCGGTGAAGACACTCTCGCCGAAGTTGGACGCCGGGAAGGTGAAGTGCTGCATCACCCCCGGCAGGTCACAGAACCGTACGTCGATGAACTGCACGTCGTTCTTCTTGATGTAGCCAAGGACCTCGTCGGCGTTGTCGAACATGCGGGGCGCAGCCTCCTTCGGAACGGTTCCGGGGGCCACAGTAGGGGAGCGGGGTTGATCGACGGTTACCCGGGTGTTTCCGAGGGGTTACGCGGCCGGTCGCCGTAGGATCTGTCCGCGGTGACGCCGTCGGAGATGACCGAGATGGCCGGGCCCCGCGACGCCCCGTGGGGCGACCCGGGGCTCCTCTCGCTGCCCTCCGACCGGGTGCTCGACGAGCTGCTCGCCCGGCTGGCCCGCGCGCTCGACGCCGACGTGGCGCAGTTCCTGCTCGTCCAGGGTGACCACCTGCGCGTGCTCGCCAGCCAGGGCGTGCCGATGGAGAAGGTCGCCGCGCTGCGGGTCCCGGTCGGCCGCGGCTTCGCCGGCACGGTCGCGGCCACCGGCTCGCCGGCCGCGCTGCCCGACACCAGCACGCTCGAGACGTTCGGCGCGAGCTGGGCCGAGGAGGGCGTCCGGGCGCTGGTCGGCGTCCCGCTCGTCGTCGGCGGCCGCGTCCTCGGCGTCTGCGTGATCGGCAGCCGGCGTACCGACCGGCGCTTCGGCGACGACGACATCGCGCTGCTTTCGGCGGCCACCGAGCGGGCCGCCTGGGCGGTCGAGAACGGCCTGCTGCTCGCCGCCGAGCAGCACTCGCGCAGCACCGCCGAGTCGGTCGCCGAGCGGCTCGGCCGGCTCGAGGCCATGAGCCGCGAGCTCGTCAGCGCTCTGTCGGTCGACCAGGTCGTCCGGGTCGTCGTCGAGCGCGGCCTGTCGCTGCTCGGCGCGATGGCCGGCAGCTTCTGGGAGCCCGAGCCCGACTCCGGCGTACTCCGGCTGCGCGGCGTCGTCGGCTACCCCGACGAGGTCGTACGGCGCTGGACCGACCTGCCGCTCGACGCCGACGCGCCCGCCGCCGAGTCGGCCCGCACCGGACGAAACGTCGTGCTGCGGTCGCTGGCCGAGCGCGACGAGCGCTACCCGGCGCTGGCCGGCCGGGCGAGCGCCGGCGAGGCTTTCGTCAGCGCGCCGATGCTCGTCGACGGGCGGCTTCTCGGCGTCCTCGGCCTCGGCTTCGACCGCGCCGAGTCGCTCGACGACGACGGCCTGGCGTTCCTCGACGCGGCGCTCGCGCAGTGCGCGGCCGCGATGCACCGCGCGCTCGTCGTCCAGGAGCAGCAGCGCAACCTCGTCGACGCGCGCGCGACGGCGGACCGGCTCGCCGCGCTGCAACGGCTCACCGCCGCGCTCGCCGACGTCCAGGACACCGGCGCGATCGTCGACCTCATCGTCGCCGAGGTGACGTCGGCGCTCGGCGCCGTCCGGGTCATGCTGTCGCTGCTCGACCCGTCGGGGCAGACGCTGCGCTCGGTGCGGACGTTCGGCGTCCAGGAACGGTTCGCCGACGAGTACGCCGAGTACCCGCTGCGTCCCGGGCTGCCCGCGGTCGACGCGCTGCTCACCGGGGAGGTCGTCGTCCTTCGCGACGTCGCCGAGCGCAACGCGCGCTACCCCGTGCTGCGCGAGATGGACGACGACGACCACGCCCTCGTCTGCGTACCCCTGGTCATGGCCGAGCGGCGGATCGGCGCGCTCGCGCTGTCGTTCCCGGGCGCGCCGGCGTTCGACGACGCGGACGTGCGGTTCCTCGCCGCGCTCGGCGACCAGTGCGCGCACGCGCTCGACCGGGCCCGGCTCGTCGGGATCGAGCGCGCCGCGCGCGAGCGGCTGGAGCTGCTCGCCGAGGCCGGCCGGATCTTCTCCGCGCCGCTCGACGTACGGCTCACGTCGCTGGAGTTCGCCCGCCTCGTCGTCGGCCGGATCGGCGACGCGGTGAGCGTCCACCTGCGCGAGCCGGACGGGCGCTACAGCCTCGCCGCCGCCGAGCACGTCGACCCGCGGCAGGCCCGGGCCGCGCGGATCCTCTCCGCCGACCTGCCCGACCTCGTCCGCGCCGGCTACGACCGCGTGCTCGACGGCGCGGTGCCGGTGCTCACGACCGACATTCCGAACGACCTCGTACTCGCGGCCGTCGACGACGCCGAGGTGCGCGCGGTCCTCGCCGAGCAGCCGGTGCAGACCAACATCCTGCTGCCGCTGATCGCCGGTGGCCACGCGCTCGGGGTGCTCTCGGTGTCGACGGTCGCGGGCGGCCGGCCGCCGCTGACGGCCGACGACGTCGAGCGGTTCGAGGAGATCGCCGGCCGGCTCGCGCTCGCCCTCGACGGGGCGCGGCTGCTCCGCCAGCAGATCGAGATTGCCCATACGTTGCAACGGTCTTTGCTGCCCTCGGCCCTGCCGCACGTACCCGGCGCCGAGGTCGCGGTGCGCTACCTGCCGGGGGCCGAAGGCGTCGACGTAGGCGGCGACTTCTACGACGTGATCCCGCTGCCGAGCGGCCGGGTCGGGCTGGTCGTCGGCGACGTGATGGGCCGCGGCGTGCGCGCCGCGGCGGTCATGGGCCAGCTGCGCGCCGCGGTCCGCGCGTACAGCCTCGAAGGCCACCAGCCGGCCGCGCTGCTGGCCCGGCTCGACCGGCTCGTCGGCACCCTCGAAGAGGGCCTGCTCGTCACCGCGCTCTACGCCGAGTGGGACCCGGGCCGCGGCACCGTCGTCTGCGCCTCCGCCGGCCACCTGCCGCCCCTCGTCCGGCTGCCCGGACAGGAGCCGGCGTACGTCGACATCGACCCGGGCGTGCCGCTCGGCGTCGGCGTGCAGTCGTACGCCGAGACCGACATGACGTTGCCGCCGGGGTCGTTGTGGCTCGCGTTCACCGACGGGCTCGTCGAGGGCCCGGACCTGCCGGTCGAGGACGGGATGGACCGGCTCGCGGTCGCGGTCGCGTCGTCGGTGAATGCCATGGACGCGTGCGAGGACGCGCTGCGCGAGCTGCGCCCGCTGACCGACACCCGCCGGTACGACGACGACACCGCGCTGCTCGCCCTGGTGACGCACCCGACGACCGGGGCGCCGTCGTTGCCGCCGACGTCCGACAGCCACCACGTGCTCGAGCTACCGGCCGACCTGACGTCGCCGGCGCGGGCGCGCGCGTTCGTCGCCGCCTCGCTGGAAGCGTGGGGTCTCGACCGCGCGATCGACACCGCGATGCTGCTGACCAGCGAGCTGGTGACCAACGGCGTACGGCACGCCGGCACCGGCATGCGCCTCACCGTGACGCGCAACGGCGAGACCGGTGTGCGCATCGCCGTCACCGACCACGCGCCGACGGTCGGCGTACGGATGGGTCAGTCCGACGACAACGCGGAAGGCGGGCGCGGGCTGTTCCTGGTTGAGCACATGTCGAGCGGGTGGGGGTCGGTCGCCGACGACGCCGGCAAGACCGTGTGGTTCGAGCTGCCGGCATGACCGAGGGTTCGGTCGCGGCCGGTTCGGTCGCCGGCTTCGGGCCGCGGTTGCTCGCGTTCCTCGTCGACGCCGTGGTGTGCGACCTGCTCGCGCTGTTCAGCGGCCGGCGACCAGGCGACCCCGTGTACGGCTACATCGTGCTGCTGGCGTTCCTGCTCATCGAGTTCCTGTTCGTCGGGCTGGCCGGGCAGACGCCGGGGATGCGCGTCGTCGGGATCGCCGTCGTACGGGCGAGCGACGGCGGCCGCGCGGCGCTGCGGTGGGTGCTGGCGCGGACGGTGCTGCTCGCGTTCGTCGTACCGGCGCTGTGGCCGGACGGGTCCGGCCGGCCGCTGCACGACCGCGCCGCCGGTACCTCGACGATCCGGGTGCGCTGATCAGCGCATCTTGCCGCGCGGGATCTTCGCCGACTTCGGCATCGGCCCCTTCGGTAGCGGGACGTTGGTGCCGCCGAGCGCGCGCATCCGGCCCTCGACCGCGCCGATGTCCTTGCGGCTCAGGTTGCGCGGCAGCTTGACCATCGCGCGCTGCAGCCGGCGCAGCGGCACCTGACCCTCGGCGTCGCCGACGACGAAGTCGAAGATCGGGGTGTCCGGCGCGACCCGCGCGACCCGGCGCTTCTGGTCGGTGATGAGCTGGCGGAGCTGCGTCGGTGAGTTGCCTTCGCCGACCAGTACGACGCCCGGCCGGCCGACGACCCGGTGGACGAGATCCATGTTGCGGTTGAACGCGACCGCGGGCGTGACCCGCCACTCGCCGCGCATCGTCTGGAGCACCGACGCGGCCGCGCCGGGCTGCCCTTCGACCTGCGCGTACATCGATGTGGTGGCCCGGCGGCCGAAGATCGTCGTGCCGGTGAGCACCGCGGCGAGCAGGCCGAGGATCACGAAGTAGATCGGGTGGCCGACGACGATGCCGATGACGACGAACAAGGCGAGCGCGACGAGCGCCGCGCCGAGCACGATGACCGGCAGCCGCGGATCGGACTTGCGGGTCAGCCCCCAGACGGCTCGCATCTGCGCGAGCCGACCGGACCCCTCGGAGTCGGCGGGGGAGTCCTTCGGTGCGCGGGCCATGACGCCAGGATAGTCGTCATGATCACTGCGCCAGCGTCACCGTCCGGTCGTGACCTGCGCTGCTGAACTGCGCGATGGCGGCGGCGACCTCGATGCGTTCGCGCGACCGCCGCGTGTCGGCGGCCATCGCCGCCCACGCGTTCCGGCGGGACTGTCGCTGGCCGCCGTCGCGCCACAGCACGAGCTCGGCGAAGCTGCCGATACTGCGTAGCGTCTCTCGCATGCCTTGAGACTGGCGGCGTTGTGTGACCACGACGTTGCGGCGGGGTGAAAGCTGCGGAAATCAGCCGCGCGCCGCGACCGCCTGCGCGTACAGCCGGCCGGCCCGGTACGACGACCGCACCAGGGGGCCGCTCATCACGCCGGCGAAGCCGAGCGCGAGCGCCTCGGCCTCCAGCGCGACGAACTCGTCCGGGTGCACCCAGCGCTCGACCGGGTGGTGGCGCGACGACGGCCGCAGGTACTGCGTGATGGTCAGCAGGTCGCAGCCCGCGTCGCGCAGGTCGCGCAGCGCGTCGCTGACCTCGGCCGGCGTCTCGCCCATGCCGAGAATCAGGTTGGACTTGGTGACCAGCCCGGCGTCGCGGCCCTGCCGGATGACGTCGAGCGAGCGCTCGTAGCGGAACGCCGGCCGGATTCGTTTGAAGATCCGCGGCACCGTCTCGACGTTGTGCGCGAACACCTCCGGCGCCGCGTCGAAGACTTGGCCGAGCAGCGACGGGTTGCCGGAGAAGTCGGGCACGAGGATCTCGACGCCGGTGCCCGGGTTGAGCGCGTGGATCTGGCGGATCGTCTCGGCGTACAGCCAGGCGCCCTCGTCGTCGAGGTCGTCGCGCGCGACGCCGGTGACGGTCGCGTACCGCAGCCCCATCGCCTGCACCGACTCGGCGACCCGGCGCGGCTCGTCGCGGTCGAGCGGCGCGGGCTTGCCGGTGTCGATCTGGCAGAAGTCGCAGCGCCGGGTGCACTGCTCGCCACCGATGAGGAACGTCGCCTCGCGGTCCTCCCAGCACTCGAAGATGTTGGGGCAGCCGGCTTCCTCGCAGACCGTGTGCAGCCCTTCGCGTCGTACCAGCGCCTTGAGCTCGGTGTACTCCGGCCCGGTGCGCAGCTTCGTCTTGATCCAGGCGGGTTTCTTCTCGATCGGGACGGCGGCGTTGCGGACTTCGAGGCGCAACATCTTGCGCCCGCCCGGGTCGATCGCCGTCATGACATCGAGGGTACGGCGGAGAGCGCCTGGTCGAGCGCGCGCTCGACCACCGGCAGCGCGTCGTCGACCGTGATGGTGCGTCCCGCCTCGCGGGTCAGCGACGTGACACCGGCGTCGGTGATGCCGCACGGCACGATCGCCGCGAACGCCGACAGGTCGCAGTCGCAGTTGAGGGCGAAGCCGTGCATCGTGACGCCGCGCGCGACCCGGATGCCGATCGCGGCGACCTTGCGCGCGCCGTCCGCGGTCCATACGCCGCTGCGGCCCTCGACGCGGGTCGTCGGTACGCCGAACGCGGTGCACACCTCGATCAGCGCGCCTTCGAGCCGGCGTACGTAGGCGACGACGTCGACGGGGTCGGGCAGCGCGACGATCGGGTAGCCGGTGAGCTGGCCGGGGCCGTGCCACGTGATCCGGCCGCCGCGGTCGACGTCGATAACCGGCGTGCCAGTCCCGTCGGGCGGCCGCTCCCACGCCTCCGTCCGCTTGCCGGCGGTGTAGACGGGGTCGTGCTCCAGCAGCAGCACGGTGTCGGCAATGTCGCCGGCGACCCGGCGCGCGTGCAGCTCGCGCTGCCGGTCCCACGCCGCGGCGTAGCCGACCCGGCCCGCGCGGACGACCTCGATCACGCATTCGAGGGTACGCCGCCGCGGGCTGTGGACGGCCGCCGTCGCACCGGCCGCGAATCTGCTGCGATGTCTCGTCGTGAGGCTCACCGACGTCCTGGCCGCCCGCGGCCGGTTGGCACCGCCCGAGGTCGTGACGCTGGTCGTCGGGCTGGCCCTCGACCTCGCCGACCTGCACGCGTCCGGTCGCACCCACGGTGACGTGCGGGCCGAGTCGGTCTGGTTCGAGCCGAACGGCCGGCCGCGGCTGACCCCGCCGGTGGCGGCGGTCGAGCCGGCCGTGGACACCGCCGCTCTTGCCGCGCTCGGGCTCCGCGCGCTCGGCGGCGTCCGGAGCCCGCGGCTGTCCGAAGTGCTGACCGCGGGCATCGCCGATGCGCGCGAGCTGGCCGAGCGCGTCCTCGCCTCCGGGCCGGCCGCGCCGCTGGGGCTACCCACGCCCGGAAAGA
This sequence comes from Frankiaceae bacterium, assembly GCA_030840525.1. GTDB lineage: Bacteria > Actinomycetota > Actinomycetes > JAFAQI01 > JAFAQI01 > BP-197. Next base: position 1,190 of record JAVEEI010000027.1, on the reverse strand, counting down.
CTCCGGTTGCGGAGCCGAGCGAGCCGCCCTCGTACCGGCGTCACGTCGCCGCGGTACTCGTCGTCGTCGTCGTCCTCACCAGCGCTGCCCTCGTGGTGCACCGGGTGAGCCGGCCGGCGCCGTGGCGCGACGTCCTCGCGGCACTCGACCGGGCCCGGACTGCGGCGTTCGCCGACCGCTCGACCGCGGAGCTACGCGCGGTCTACGTCGACGGCAGCGCGCAGCTCGGCCGCGACGCCGCGCTGGTCCGCCGGCTGTCCCGCGACCGGCTCACGCTGCGCGGCCGGCTGGCCGAGCTGACCGAGCCGACGGCCATCGGCGACGCGACACTGTCCGCGGTCGAGCGGCCGGCGAGCTACGTCCTCGTCGACGCCCGCGGCCACGTCATGCTGCGGTCGACAACGGCCTGGCGCGGCGGGTCGTCGTACGGCTCCGGCACACCGGCGCGGGCTGGCGGGTCGTGGACGTCAGCTGAGCATCGCGGCAAGCGCGGCGTCGATGTCGTCGAAGCCGAAGGAGAAACCGGCGGCTTCGAGCCGCGCGGGCACGACCCGCTGGCTGGCCAGTGGCCCCTCGTCGGCGAACCCGCCGAACACCGCGCGCAGCGCCGGCGACGGCACCGGGAAGAACGCCGGCCGATGCACCGCGCGGGCGAGCGCCCTGGTGAACTCCGCGTTGCGGGCCGGCTCCGGCGCGGTCAGGTTGACCGGGCCGGCGATGTCGTCGCGCCCGGCCAGGAAGCGGATCGCGGCGAGCTGGTCGGACAGCGCGATCCACGACATCCACTGCCGGCCGGAGCCGAGCCGCCCACCGACGCCGAACTTGAACAACGGCAACAGTTTTGCCAGCGTCGCGCCTTCCGGCGACAGCACGATGCCGCTGCGCAGGTGTACGACGCGCACGCCGGCTTCCTCGGCCGCGGCCGTCGACGCCTCCCACTGCCGGACGACCTCGGCGGCGAACCCGGCGCCGGACGGCGACGTCTCGTCGACGGTCTCCTCGCCGGTGTCGCCGTAGTAGCCGACCGCCGACGCCGACAGCCATACCGGCGGCCGGTCGTCGCGGCGCACGATCTCGTCGGCGAGCGTCGTGGTCGACTCCACCCGGCTGGCGAGGATCAGCCGCTTGCGTTCGTCGCTCCACCGACGGTCGCCGATGCCGGCGCCGGCGAGGTGGACGACGACGTCGGC
>JAVEEI010000005.1 GCA_030840525.1 Frankiaceae bacterium | reverse complement strand
TGCCAGGTACTTGATCGGGCCCTGGGTAAGCGGGCCAGCGCTCGCCGGGACCATCGGCCGGGCTGCGGTCGTGCTTTGAGCCGGTGAGGCTGCGCTCGCAAACGTCACCGGCACCAGCGCCGCGGCGAGCCCCGCCGTCACCATCCACCTACGGGTACGCATCGGTCTCCCTCTCGACGGGCCGGTCGACTGTGGTACTCCGCGGGAGAGCCTCCGCTTACGGCCGGCCGCGACATTTCCGGCGGCGCGTGAGAGCGTGCACGGCCGGCGCGAAACAAACTGCGGCGACACTGCAACCGCCGACCAACGCGGCCGCTGCCAGCGGTAGTCGCTCGTGACCGGCCCATTTGCCGGTATTCAACCCGACCGTACGGCGATACGCTGCCGGCGAGGCCACGGCAAGACCCGGGGGTCGCAATGGCGAGTATGGCGGTCCAGCCGCCGGGCCGGGATGACCGGCCGCGACACCGGTGGCGGCGCTTGCATCTGTCGCGGCTGGCCGGAGTGCGTTCCTACGAGCTGCGCGAAGTCGACCTGATCGAGACGCACATCCTCGAACGGCTCCGCAAGCTGCCACCCGACAGCGACGAGCCCGACGCGCTCGAACAGAAGAACCAGATGCCGGGCCGGCCGTCCGGACCGACGACGTACGTGCGCACGTTCGTCTCCGGGAACCGCACCATGAGCGGACCGGCCGGGCCGCCGACGTGCATCTCGAACGGCACTAGGCCGACCCACGCGTGCCCGTCCCACGGCTCGACCGTCAGCCCGGCGGGCAGGAACCGCTGCACCACGTCGACGTCGTACGGCCAGTGCAGGAACGACAACGAGTCCCACCGTTGCCGCATCACGGGTACGGCGACGCGCTCCGGCGGGGCCGCTGGGTGCGTGGGCACGAGGCTTCACTACCCGCGAGGTCGAGCAGTAAGTGCGTGCCGGTCAGCTCGGCGGCGCGGTGCCCGCGGTGGCGACGACGACGGCGGCTACCGCGACGAGCGACGCCATCAAAGGTTGCGCGTGCAGCAGTGCGCGCGCCGACCGCCGCGGCAGCGTCGCGCGGCGGACGAGCAGAGCCGCCGCTGAGGCGACGAGGGCGACCTCGAACGACGTCGCGAGCAGGTCGAGCGCGGTGAAGTCCTCCCGGGTTCCCCGGCCCGGACCGAGCGGTACGGCGACGAGCCGGGTGAACAGCCACAGCCCGATGACCGCGACGTTCGCCGCGAGCCCGGCGGCCAGCAAGCGCCGGCTCGGACGCAACGCCAGCGCACCGGCCCAGCCGATCTGAAGCGCCGCGAGCACCAGGAAGAACAAGCCGTAGACGAACGCCTCGTCGAAGTGCACCGGCATCACCGCGAGGTGCACACCGGCCGCGCCGACAGCGGCGGCGACACAGCCATACGCCAACGCCTCGTCGACCCACGGCCGGGCCCGACGTACCCGCTGCTTCGTGTTCGCCTGCGCCTTCGTCTTCGCGTCGTGGCGGTCCGCGACCGCGCCGACGACCACCGCGACGACGACGAACGCCAGGCCGGACACGAGGTGCAGCCCGTGCCCCGCGAACGCCCCCGCCGCGACCGCCATCAGTCCGCGCTCTCCAAGGTCCGGGTCTCCGCGCCGTCGGTCCGTTGGCCGGGCACGAGCGAGCTCGGTGCCGGTGCCGTCATCAAGTCGCCGAGCGCACCGGGCGGCATCGGCCGGCCTAGCACGTAACCCTGGGCTTGGTCGCTGCGCATCGCCCGCAACACGTCGAGCTGCTCCAGCGTCTCCGCACCCTCCGCGGTCACCGACATGCCGAGGGCGTGCGCGAGCTCGATGATCGCGAGCACGATCTGACCGTTGGGGTTGTCGGAGTCGAGGTCGCCGATGAACGAGCGGTCGATCTTCACCGTTGTGACGGGCAGCCGCTGGAGGTAGCTCAACGACGAGTAGCCGGTGCCGAAGTCGTCGAGTGCCAACGACACACCGAGGGTGCGCAACGCGTTCAGCGTCGGCATCGTCGAGTCGAAGTCCTTGATGACCGAGCCCTCGGTGATCTCGAGACACAGCGAGGCCGGGTCGAGACCGCTGTCGTGCAACGCGACGGCAACGGTCGTGACGAGCGTTCGGTCGAGTAGCTGCCGCGGTGACAGGTTCACCGAGACCGTCAACGGCGGCGCGTCCGGGTTCTCCTGCTGCCACTTCGCGGTCTGCATGCACGCGGACCGGATCACCCATACGCCGAGCGGGATGATGAGGCCCGACTGCTCGGCAGCGGTGATGAAGTCCATCGGCCCCACGAGCCCGCGCACCGGATGCTGCCAGCGAAGGAGCGCCTCGGTCCCGACGGTCCGCTTCGTGACGAGGTCGACGATCGGCTGGTAGTGCAGGACGAACTGGTCCTCGGCGAGTGCGACCCGCAGCTCGGCTTCGAGCTCGGCCCGCCGTACCGCGGCGACGTGCAAGCCGGAGCGGTAGTCGGCGAGCCGGCCGCCGCCGTCGCGCTTCGCCTCGTACATCGCGAGATCCGCGTTACGCAACACGTCCGCGGCCGACGTGTCCATGTCGGCGAGTGCGAGGCCCACACTCGCGCCGGCGGCCAGCGTGACGTCGTCGATGCGTACCGGCTCGTCGAACACGGCCAGCAACCGCTCTCCCGCGGCGTGCGCGGACTCGAGGTCGGGCACATTCGTCAGTACGACGGCGAACTCGTCGCCACCGAGCCGGGCGAGGATGTCACCGCCGCGGAGCAACCGCTGCAACCGCTGCGAAAGCGCGACGAGCAGCTCGTCGCCGACGCGGTGTCCGAACGCGTCGTTCGCGTCCTTGAAGTTGTCGAGGTCGATGAACAGCACCGCGGTCGTCGTACGCCCGTTGCCGCGCAACAGTTTCTCCAGCGCGTCGAGCAGGAACACGCGATTGGGCAGGCCGGTGAGGCCGTCGTGCAAAGCCTCCTGCTCGGTCAGCCGCCAGCTCCACACGTTCGCGGTGCTCGCGGCGAGGACGAACGCGCCGTGGATCGCGGCCCACCGCCAAGGGTGCGCGATCTGGTCGGGGCTGCTGTAGACGGCGCGTGGGTCGATGGCGCCGACGATGCCGTGCTCGCCGACGACGTACGCCAGCGCGAGCAGGAACGGCAGCCACGCCTGGTACAGCGTGAGGAACGCGAGGATCACGAAGAACTGGAAGTGAGCCTCGATCGTCCCGCCGGACAGGTGCACCAGCACCGACGCGGCGACGACGAGGCCGACCGAGGTGCTCGACGACCGCACGTTGCGGCCGAACCACGGAGACATCGCGACCGCACCCGCGGGGAGGAGCAACGCGACCTGCGCGACGACCGCAGTCGGGTCGAGGCCCCGGGCGAGGCCGAAGAGCAAGAGTCCCGGAACGTGCAGCCACAGCAGGCACGTCAACCATCGGTGCCGCTGCTGCCACACCTCGTCGGAGAGCCGGCGACCCTCGGGCAGGAAGGTGGGCCGGCGCCAGCGCGGCCGAGGCTCCTCGGCCGGTACGGCGGCGGCGCCCGCGTCGATCGCGTCCATTCGGCGCATGCGCGCCTCCTCAGTTCGCGGGTCGCTTCGGCCCGACTTATCCCCGTGAAGTCGGTCTCCGCAGCGGCGGAATGAAGCGGGCACCCGCGATATGACACCGAAGGACTACGGAAATCACCCGAACGTCCACCCCCTCCCCGTTGAGTGCGACGAACCTCGTCTTCTCAGCGCTTCAAAAGGCGAGGTTCGTCGCACTCAACCCGGAGGTGGAGGCGGAGGGGGCGTGGGGTTAGCGGGCGACAGCGCGCTCTAGCTCGGCTTTCGTCATCGTCGAGCGGCCGGCGACGCCCTTGCGCCGGGCTTCGGCGTAGAGCTGGGCCTTCGTCCGCCCACCCGGGCCGCGGTGCGAGCGCAGGCCGCCCCGCCGGCCGGACGAGATGTCCTGGACCGAGGTCCGGCTCGCCCGCTTCGCCTCGCCATGCCGCGCCCGCTCCTTGTTCACCGTGCGCGCGGCGATCTCCTCGGCTTTGCCCTCGCTCGCGCCCCGGCCGCGCAGCCCGTCCTTGATGTGCTCGTACTGCCGTTCGCGCTTCTTCGACCATCCGCTCTGAGGCATGCACGGGTCTTACCCCGGGTACGGCGGCCCCTCACGCGTCGTTCGTACCGATATGTCCGGATTTAATAGTGCACAACCCATAACAAACCGTCTAAGGTTCCGTTACACCAAGTGACCGTCCAGAACCCGCGGTCGGAGGTGATCGGCGTGTCACGCCCGGCTCCTTCCCGACGCCCGGACGCACCGCAAGCGGTGCTCCCGCAGCGCCAGATGCGCGCTGCGCTGAAGGCCGACGAGCTGGTGCTGCACTACCAGCCGGTCGTCTCACCCACCACCGGCCGGGTACGCGGCGTCGAGGCGCTGCTGCGCTGGCAGCACCAGCCGAACGTGCTGCTCATGCCCGACGACTTCCTGCCCGCGGTGACGCATACGCCCGTGATGCACGACCTCACGGCGTGGGCCATCGGGGAGGCGTGCGCGCAGATCGCCCGCTGGGAGTTCGCGACCATGTCGATCAACATCGCCGCGGGAGACGTCGTCCGGCCGGCCCTCGTGACCGAGATCGACGCCGCGCTGCACACGTACGGGCTGGAGCCGCGGCGACTCGTCGTTGAGCTGACCGAGCACGCCGCCGTCCAGGGGATGAGCGCCGCCGCGAAGGTCCTGCACGAGCTTCGCAACCTCGGCGTCGGCGTCGCGCTCGACGACTTCGGCACCGGCTACTCCTCGCTGCTCTACCTGCGCGACCTGCCTGTCAGCGAGGTGAAGATCGACCGCGCGTTCGTCAGCGGCGTCGACCACAACGACGACGACGCGGCAATCGTGCAGAGCGTCGTCGACCTCGCGCACTCGGTCGGGCTGACCGTCGTCGGCGAGGGCGTCGAGCGGGTCGAGCAGGCGCGGTTCCTCGCCGACATCGGCTGCGACTTCGCGCAGGGCTACCTGTACGCCGCACCCGCGCCACCGGCCGACGTACCGCACCGGGTGGACCCCGCGGTGATCAGCGCGACCACGATGCCCGCGCTGGCCCGGCGGCCGCGCAACCGCGGCAGCCGGCTGACGACGACGTCGCCGACGATCACCGCGCGCATTCGCGAGCTCGCGGACCAGGGCGCGTCGCTACACACCATCGCCGCCGCGCTCAACCAGGAGGGCGTGCTCACCGACGCGCGCACCCGGTGGTCCGCG
>JAVEEI010000194.1 GCA_030840525.1 Frankiaceae bacterium | reverse complement strand
TCGATGTCCGGCGCCGGCACGATGCCCGACGGCGTACGGCTCGGCGGGCGTTTCGACCCCGAGGAGACGGCCGCCGACGAGGTCGCCCGGCGGGTAGTGCAGCAGCGCCCGGCCGGCGACGATGCGTCGATCATCGCCGCCGCGCGCCGGGCCGGCGCCAACGTGCCGAGCGGCGTGCGGATCCACCAGGGCGGCCGGGCGAACGCGGCCGCCGCGTCGATGCAGGCGTCGGCGTTCACGGTCGGCAGCGACGTCTACCTCACCGACGACGCGGTCCGCTCGCCGGAGCAACGCATCCGCGTGCTCGCGCACGAGCTCACCCACACGGGGCAGGACCGCGGCCACGGGCAGCGTGCGCCCGGTGGCGAGCCGGTCGTGCAGCGGCTGTGGAACCCGTTCAAGAAGAAGGGGCCGAGCCGGCCGAGCACGGGCACCGACTACGCCGAAGAAGAGCGCGAGACGCGGCGCGACAACAAGGCCGAGGAGCGGCGCTCCGCACTGAGCGAGGCGCCTACGGCGACGACCGACCTCGACTCGGGGCTCGCGACCGGCGGCCACGACGCGTCGACGTACGACATCGGCAGCCGCGAGGTGAAGCAGGACGCGAACGGCACCGACCTGCGCGGCGACGACGGCTGGAAGCAGAAGGACACGTCGGTCTCCGGCTCCGGTCTCGACGACTTCGTCAAGCACAACAAGCACGACGCGGAGAACATGGGCGAGGCGGCCGGGCTCAACACGACCCTCGCCGGCGACTTCGGCGGCGGCATCCTCGGCATGCGCGACGCGATGAAGCAGAAGGGCGTCGACGGCGCGCTGGCCAAGACCCGGGCAGGTGCGTTGCTCGGCAAGGGTGTCTCCGACGGCACCAGCCTCGGTTTGCAGATGACCGAGCACCACGGCGGGTCGAGCCTGTTCTCCAACGACCAGCTGCACACCGGCTCGCAGGCCATGGACCACGGCGCCGGCTGGATGGGTGGCCTCGCCGGTGGTGTCGGCGCGATGCAAGACCTCAAGTCGTGGGGCAAGGACACCGTCGACTGGTTCAAGGGCAAGCGCAACATGGAGAAGAGCGACGGCACCAAGCTGGGTGACGCCAAGCAGGTCGGCCTCTCGATGGGCCGCGGGGTCGCGAAGCTCGGCAGCGCGACCTCGAAGGCCACTGGCGCGGTCTCCAAGTCGGCGAACCTCGTCAGCCAGGCGGCGCACGGCACCAACAACCTCGGGCTGGCGAGCAACGCCGCGAGCGTCGGCTCGTCGGCCGCCCACGTCATCGCGCCGCTGCAGATGGCACTCGGCGGCGTCGACGTGCTCAAGGGCGGCTACAACATGTTCCGCAAGGGTCAGCACCGCAAGAAGCTGACCGCGCTGAAGGAAGAGATCAAGGGCGACGCGCTCGACCTCGACGCCGACAAGAAGGTCAAAGCGCTCGACCACATCACCGAGATCACGAAGAAGAAGCAGGTGCGGTCGGGCATCAACATGGCGACCGGCGCGGCGAGCGTGCTCGGTGGCGCGCTCACCGTCTCGGGCTTCGGCGCGATTCCCGGCGCGGCGATCGGTGCCGGCGTCGGCGCGTTCAAGCTCGGCCAGTTCGGTGCCCGCAAGGCGAAGCAGGCCGGCCGCAACTGGGCGGAGAAGTACAACGCCAAGGACGAGAAGGACAAGGGCGTCCTCGGCAAGGCGTTCGCCGGCATCTTCGACACGTCGAAGTCGACCGCCAACAAGCAGAAGCGCTACGAGGAGACCGCGGACACCTTGCTCGACATGCCGGCCGCCCAGCGGGACAAGGCGCTGAAGACGCTCGGCATCCACGACCTCGCTAGCATCCCGACTGCGCAGCACAAGGAACTCATCGTCGAGAAGCTGAAGAAGAGGACATGAGCCAGATCCTCGATCTGCTGGAGAAGGTCCTCGGCGAGGACTCCTTCAAGGTGCAGCGCCACCCGGCCACGGGTGACACGCCCGACCACCTCGAAGTGCGGCTCGACGACGACTACGAGCTGCAGGCGGTCGTGCTGCCCGGGCTCGAGTCGGAGCTGCCCGACGTCCGGCTGCTCCAGCTCTACATCCCGCTGCCGATCGACGTGTCGCCGGACAAGCACGAAGCCGTCCGCAGCGCGCTGACCGAGGTGAACTTCGACGTACCGCTGATGGGGTTCAACCTGCACGAGGAGATGAGCTTCCTCTACTTCCGCACCGTGCAGGTCGTGCCCGCGTCGCCCGACGTCGGCACCGGCGCGACGTTGCTCGACATGGTCTCGATCGCGCACTACCTCGTCACTCGTTACGCCGAGCCGCTCGCCGGGGTCGCGACGTAGCCGTCAGCTTTCGGCGTACTTCTTGACCTTCGCGAACGCCGAGTGGTCGGCGAGCCGGCCGAGCTTGCGGTACTCCGACTGCACGGCGCGGACGAGGTGCGCCATGCCGATCGGCTGACCCGCCTCGGCGGCGGCCATCGCCGCGCCGACCGCGACGTTGCGGATGTCGCCGCCGGCCAGGTCGAACGTCGCGCACACGGCGAGGTCGACGTCGTCCGCGAGCTGCACGTGCGGGCCGAGACACGTGCGCCACAGTTGCAGCCGCGCCGTCTCGTCGGGTACCGGGAAGTCGACGATCACGTCGATCCGGCGGCGGAAAGCGTCGTCGAGGTTGCCGCGCAGGTTGCTGGCGAGTACGGCGACACCGTCGAAGTCTTCCAGTCGTTGCAACAGAAACGCGACCTCGACGTTCGCGTACTTGTCCTGCGCGCTCTGCACTTCGGAGCGCCGGCCGAACAACGCGTCGGCCTCGTCGAAGAACAGCAGGCAGTTGACACCTTCGGCCGCGCGGAAGATCCGGTCGAGGTTCTTCTCCGTCTCGCCGACGTACTTGTCGACGACGGTCGCGAGGTTGACCTGGTAGATCTCGAGGCCGAGTGCGGCGCCGACGACTTCGGCGGCGAGCGACTTGCCGGTGCCCGGCGGCCCGCCGAACAGCGACACCGTGCCGCGCTTGCGCGACGACCCGCCGCCGACCTTCCAGGTACCCATGACGAGGTCACGCTGCCGCGCCCGCGTGCAGATCTCCTCGAGCTGCTCGACGACACCGGCGGGTACGACGAGGTCGTCCCAGCCGACCCGCGGCGTGATCCGGCGGGCCAGCCGTTGCAACGCCTCGCCCGACTGCGTGCGCGCCGCGGTGATGAGGTCGTCGACGTCGAGTGCGCGCTGCTCGCCGAGCGCTTGGAGCCCGGCCGACAGCACGGCGCGGTTGACCGCGGGCGGAGACAGGTGCAGGTGGCCGACCGCGCGGGCGATGTCGTCGCGGTCCGGGATGGCGGTGAGGTCGGCGCCGGGCTGGCCGGCCGCGACCTCGAGCGCCTGCTCCCAGACGACGACGCGGTCGTCCTTCGTCGCCGGCACCGGTGCCATTTGCCACGGCACGGTGGTCAGCAGACCGGGCCGCCACGGCAGTGCGCCGTACAGCACGAACGGGACGTCACCCGCGGCGAGCCGCGCGATCCGGTCGGGGATCGCGACGACCTTGCTCGCCGGGCCGGCGACGATCGCGACACCGTCGAGGTGGGCGCGGACGAGCGCCTCGCCGAGGACGTCGTCGACGCGGTCGTCGTCGTCCATCTCGTCGAGGTCGAGGTGCATCGTGTCGAGGCCGACGCTCGCCATCGCGGCGGCGGCGATCGCGGGCGCGAGCCCGCCGAGCGGGTCCTGGAGGTAGCAGAAGCGCAGGCCGGAGCGCAGCGCGGTGGCGAGCCGGTCGGTGTCGTCGCCGTCGATCTGGCCGGCCGGCGCGAGGGCGGCGGCGAGCGCGTCGCCGGGCCGTCGCGGCAGCACGAGCAGGTGCTCGATGACCGCGGGCGGGACCGACAGCCGGCGGCCGGCGTTGACGACGACGAGGCCGAGCCGGACGAGCGCGCCGTCGCTGTCGAGCAACCGGTGCACGGCGATCGCCGGCAGCCCGAGCCGCTTCACGACGACGTGCGCGCGGACCTCGCCTTCCGGACCGGTCTGGTGCCGGCCCGGGTCGAGGACGTCGGCGACGTCGGGGTCGAGGTGCGGCGCGGACGCGGCGAGCAGCAGGTCGAGCTCGTCGGAGGTGAGCCGCAGCCGGCCGGCGAGGTCGCGTAACGGGAGCCACGCGCCGTGCTGCTGCGCCTCGTCCGCTGCGGCCTCGGTCGCGGCGAGCAGCTCGTGCGGCTGGGTCGGCTCGCCGCCGGCGGCGCGGGCCCGCTGGTCGAGGACGGCGAGCCGGCCGAGGACGTGGTTCAGCGCCGCGGCCGAGTCGTCGGGTGGTGGCTCGTTCGGCGGCTCGCTCGCGGCCGGCTGCGGGGCAGCGCTCTTTCGCGCGCGCTCGGCGACGGCCACGCGTCCAGCGTCCCGCACTCTCGCGGCGAGCGTGACGCTTTCGGTGTTATCAGGCGCCGCGGGCGAACAGGTGCTCGACGACGGTCTTGCCGTTCAGCGGGTAGACGTGCAGGACGACGGCGTCGCCCGGCTTGATCGCGGACAGCGGCACCCGCGAGCCGTTCTTGCCGATGTCGGACGACGCGACCACGGCGTACGTCGTCGTGCCGCCGCCGTCGAGCCGGACCGTTACCGACGCCGCGCCGACCGCGGTCACGACCCCTTGGACGTGCTGCTCGCCCGGCCGGCCGCCGCCGAAGCCCGGCCCACCGCCCGGACCACCGGGACCGCCACCGGGACCGCCGCCGAAGCCCGGGCCGCCGGGGCCACCCGGGAGTTGACCCTGCGCCGCCGCCGGGCTCGCGTTCGGTGCCGTCGCAGTGCTCGAGTGCCACGCGCTGACGACGACCACGCCCGCGACGACCCCGGCGGCGAGCCACGCCGCCGGCCGCAACGCAGCCGTCCAGCGGGACGCCGGCCGGTCGACCGGTACGCCGTACGCGGGCGGCTCCTGAGTCACGCCGCTGTCGAGGAAGTCGCCATCATCGCGCTCGGTCACGTCGTTCAGCCTGCCGCGCCCGGCTGGGTGCGGTCTGAGGGTTCGCTGCCAGCCTGCTGTGAGCCCGACAGCGGCAGCTCGACCCGGAACACCGCGCCGTGCCCGGGCTCCGAGACGACGCCGACGCGGCCGCCGTGCGCGGCGACCAGCGCGGCGACGATCGACAGGCCGAGACCGGTGCCGCCGGCTTCGCGGTTGCGGGCCGAGTCGGTCCGGTAGAACCGCTCGAACACGCGCTCGCGGGTGCTCGCGGGCAGGCCCGGCCCGTCGTCGGCGACCTCGACGACCGCGTGGCCGTCCTCGACCCCGACCCGCACCCGGACCGGCGTGCCCGCCGGGGTGTGCCGCAGCGCGTTCGCGACGAGGTTGTGCACCACCTGGCGCAGCCGTGCTTCGTCGCCGAGCACCACCGGCGGCCGGTCGATGACGTCGAGCGCGATCGGCCGGTTTGCGTCGAGCATCCGCGCGTCGTGGACGACGTCGTCGGCGACCGCGAGCAGGTCGACCGGTTCGCGCACCAGGGGCCGCTCCTGGTCGAGCCGGGCGAGCAGCAGCAGGTCTTCGACGAGCAGCCCCATCCGGGTCGCCTCGTCCTCGACCCGGCCCATCACCCGGTCGACGTCCTGCGGCGCGGTCGCGGCTCCCATCCGGTAGAGCTCGGCGAAGCCGCGGATCGACGTCAGCGGCGTGCGCAGCTCGTGGCTCGCGTCGGCGACGAACCGCCGCATCCGCTCCTCGGACGCGCGTGCCGCCTGCTCCGACGCGCGCTGCTGCGCGAAGGCACCTTCGATCTGGTGCAGCATCCCGTTGAGAGCACCGGTCAGCCGGCCGACCTCGGTGCGCGGGTCGTGCTCGGGCACCCGCCGCGACAGGTCGCCGCCGGCGATGGCGGCCGCTGTGGTCTCGACCTCGATCAGCGGCTGCAACGCGCGCCGGATCACGACGTACCCGAGGCCGGCGAGCAGCAGCAGGACGGCGCCGCCGATCGCCGACTCGAGTACGACCAGCCGGCTCACCGTGTTGTCGATGTCGGACAGCGACGACGCGACGACGCTCGAGTCGCCGTCGGGGTACACCTGCACGCGCACCCGCCACGACTGCGAGTCGTCGCCGGTGCCGCCGACCGTGAATGCGTGCGCCGACAATGCGGTGGCCCGCGCGGCGGTCAGGTTCGTCAGTGCCGGCCCGTCCGACGGCCCCGTCTGGTTGGCCGGCTGCACGCACCGGGTCGCACCGGTGGCGTCGTACTGCGCGACGTAGAACCGCGCCTGCACGTCGTCCGGTCCGTACGGTCCGGGTGGCTGGCCGTGCTGCCCGAGCGGTCCGTGCGTGCACACCTCGCGGCCGACCGGCGCCGCCGCGAGCTGGTCGTCGAGCCGTTGCAAGAGGTAGCTGTGCAGCGAGGCGGTCGCGACGACCGCGCTGACCGCGAGACCCGCCGCGACCAGCAGGACGACCGACGCGACGAGTTTGATCCGAAGCGGCGTACGGCGCAGGAAGGCGGTCACCGCCGGGGTTGTCGCAGCACGTACCCGACGCCGCGCAACGTGTGCAGCAGTCGCGGCTCGGTCGTGTCGAGCTTGCGGCGCAGGTAGGAGACGTACGACTCGACGACGTTCGCCTCGCCGTTGAAGTCGTAGTGCCAGACGTGGTCGAGGATCTGCGCCTTCGACAGGACGCGGCCCGGGTTCTGCATGAAGTAGCGCAGCAGCTTGAACTCCGTCGGCGACAGCGGCACCAGCCGGCCGTCCTTCCAGACCTCGTGCGTGTCTTCGTCGAGCTCGAGGTCGGCGAACTCCAGTCGCGATGCGCGTACTTCGCTCGCCGGCCGCTCGGCGAACCGGCGGAGTACGGCGCGGATCCGCGCGATCACCTCTTCGAGCGAGAACGGCTTGGTCACATAGTCGTCGCCGCCGAGAGTGAGGCCGGTGACCTTGTCCTCGGTGGCGTCCTTCGCGGTGAGGAAGACGACCGGCGCGCCGAAGCCGTCCTGGCGCAAGCGACGTACGACGGTGAACCCGTCGATGCCCGGCATCATCACGTCGAGCACGAGCAGGTCGGGCTTGAACGAGGACGCGACCCGCAACGCCTCCGACCCGTTCGACGCGGTCGCGACCTCGAAGCCGGCGAAGCGCAGGCTGGTCGCGAGCAGGTCGACGATGTTGGGCTCGTCGTCGACG
>JAVEEI010000177.1 GCA_030840525.1 Frankiaceae bacterium | reverse complement strand
GCCACGTCCTGATGCTCGTCAACGGCCCAGGCATCGCGTCTCGTGTCGTGTCCGACGCGGTCGAGACCACCCAGGTCGCGCCGACGATCCTGGCCCTGCTGGGGCTCGACCCGGGCAAGCTGACCGCCGTACGCGTTGAGGGCACGCACGTCCTTCCCGGCGTCTTCGGACAGTCGCACGCCGCTCATTGACAGCGCCAACAGGGGGCGCACCTCGTCGAGTTGCGGTGCCGGCCGACGTTCGGAGACATTGTTGGCGTGGCGTTGCACGGGGGCGTACTGCGACGGCCGGGTGTCGGCCGGCTGGCGTTGCTGGAGTTGGTCTCGTCGACGGGTGACTGGCTTCTCGTCATCGGGTTGCCCATCTACCTGTATGCGCTCACGCGATCGACGCTGACCGCGGCAGTCGGGATGGTCGTCGAACTGGTCGCTGGGCTCGCAGCCGGCCAGCTCGGCGGTCTGATGGTTGACCGCTTCGCGCGCCGTCCGTTGATGGCTGCGGCGAATGCCGCGCAGGGCCTGGCGCTGCTGCCTCTCATCGCTGTTCACGGACGTCGCGACATCTGGATCGTCTACGTCGTCGGCGCCGTCGAGTCCGCGCTCGGGACCATCACCGGCCCTGCGGGGCAGGCGCTGCTGCCATCGCTGGTGACCGAGCAGGAGCTCGTACCGGCCAACACCGTGATCGGCGTAGCCGGTGACCTCGCCAAGCTGGTCGGCGCCAGCGCCGCCGGCGCAGCCCTGTCGATCCATGGGCTGCCCGGCCTTGTCCTCGCCGACGCGGCGACGTTCGGAGCAGCGGTCGCGCTGCTGCTGGTCCGCTTTCCCGGCCATGAGCCGGCGAGCGGCTCCGAGACGGCGACGTTGCAGGCACCGTGGCAGGCGTGGAGGGACGGCTTCCGCGTCGCGCGACGGACCCGCAACGTTGCGTCCAGCCTTGTCCTCGTCGTGCTCAACCAGCTCGCGCAAGGGATCGCGCTCGCGCTCATCGTGGCCTTCATCGTCACCGACCTGCATCGCAGCAGCGCTGACGTCGGCGTCTTTCGCGGATTCCAAGTGCTCGGCACGCTGCCAACCGGCTTGTGGCTGGCGACCTACGGGCACCGCTTCGCCCCGGAGACCTTGCTCAAGGCATCGCTGCTAGGCGCAGGGCTCATCGAACTGTTGATGTGGAACGGGCCGCTCGTCACGCACTGGTTCGGCTACTACCTCATCCTGGAAGTCCTCGTCGGGATACCCGGCATGGCCGGCTTCGTCGCCTTCATCTCGATCCTCCAGAAGGCCACACCCGACAGTCACCGAGGCCGCATATTCGCGCTCGTCGGCGCGGCCAGCAACACCGCGCTGCTCGTCAGCGTCATCCTCGGGGGCGTGCTCGGAGAGACGTTCGACCCGAGGTACCTGCTGAACATCACCGTCGCTCTCGAACTTGCGACGGGCATAGCTGCCGTCGTCCTGTTCCCGACGCGCGCCCGAGTCGTCGGCAACGGCACTCGGTCTTTGTAAGCGCCGCAGGCGCCGCTGCGGCTCGGACCGCCAGTCACCCGGACGCGGCGGCGCTACTTGCCGCTCATCGTTGCCTTTGGCTCGTCGAACGGCTCTGCTCCGGCGGAGTGCAGCTGCCACGGAACGCTGGTCACCATGACGCCGGGTTCGAAAAGAAGCCGCGCTTTCAGGCGTAGGGCGCTTTGGTTGTGGAGGAGTTGCTCCCACCAGCGGCCGACGACGTACTCGGGGATGAAGACGGTGATGACGTCGCGCACGCTCTCGCGCCGGATGCGCCGGATGTAGTCGAGGACGGGACGGACCATCTCCCGGTAGGGGGAGTCGACGACGACGAGCGGTACGTCGATGTCGTGGGTGAGCCACTCCTCGCGCAGGCGGTTGGTGTCGTCGACGTCGATGCCCACGGTGAGGGCTTCGATCGTGCTCGGCCGCGTGCCGCGGGCGTACGCGAGGGCACGCATCGTCGGCAGGTGTAGCCGCGAGACGAGCACGATCGCGTGGTTGCGCGAAGGCAAGATCGGCCGGTCTGCGTCACTGACGTCGAGCTCGGCGGTCACGGCGTCGTAGTGGCGACGAATGCTTTTCATGAGCAGGAACAGCACGATCATTGCGAGGATGGCGATCCAGGCGCCGTGTACGACCTTCGTGTACAGCACGATGGCGAGGACGGCGGCGGTGGCGATGGCACCGACGAAGTTGATCGCTCGCGACCACATGATCCGGCGGCGTTGGGCCGCTGGCATGGTGCGCGCGGCGCGGTTCCAGTGCCTGACCATGCCGGCCTGGCTGAGCGTGAAGGAGGTGAAGACTCCGATGATGTAGAGCTGGATGAGCTCGTCGATGTTGGCGTCGAACCCGACGATGAGCGCTACGGCGAAACCGCCGAGAAGCACGATGCCGTTGCTGAAGACCAGCTTGTCGCCGCGGTTGTGCAACTGCCGTGGCAGATAGCGCGACTGGGCGAGAATCGACGACAGCACCGGGAACCCGTTGAAGGCGGTGTTCGCGGCGAGGATGAGGATGCCGGCGGTGGCCGCTTGGTAGAGGTAGAACAACGCCGCATGGCGGCCGAAGATGCCGGCGGCGAGCTGCGAGATCACCGAGGGGTTCCCGCTCGGTTCTGCGTGCGCGTGCATGCGCAGCGCGAGCAGGGTGATGCCCCCGAACATGCTGACCGACAGCAGTCCCATGATCGCCAGCGTGTCGGCGGCGTTGCGCGCTTTCGGCTTGCGGAACGCGGGGACGCCGTTGCTGATCGCCTCGACGCCGGTGAGTGCGGTGCACCCGGACGCGAACGCCTTGAGGAACAGCGCGAGTGTGAGGATTCCGCCGACCTTGACCTGCTGCTGGATCTGCTCGTGCGCGGTGGATGCCGCGGCGAGGTGCCCGGTCAGGTCTTTGCCGACTCCGATGGCAATCATCAGATACGTGAGCGTGACGAAGGCGTACGTCGGGACCGCGAACGCGCGGCCCGACTCCTTGAGCCCGCGCAGGTTCGCGACCATCAGGAGGATGACGGCGCCGACGGAGATTTCGACCGCGTAGTCGTGCAGGCCCGGCGCCGCGCTGGTGATCGCGACCACTCCGGCGACGACGGACACCGCGACCGTCATCACGTAGTCGACGAGCAGGGCGGCAGCGGCGGTCAGCGCGGCGTTGGGGCCGAAGTTGTCCATGCTGACGGCGTACGCGCCGCCGCCGTTGGGATAGGCGTGACAGGTCTGCCGGTATGACAGGACGACGATGACGAGCAGAGCCGCGATGACGGCGGCGACCCACTTCGCGTAAGCCAGGTATGCAGCGCCGCCGAAGGCCAGCACGAGGACGATTTCCTCGGTCGCGTACGCCACCGACGACAGCGGGTCGGACGCGAAGACGGGAAGTGCCAGCCACTTGGGCAGCAACGTCTCCGGCATCTGCTCGTTGCGCAGCGGCCGGCCGACGACCACGCGTTTGAGTGTGTCGGCGACGGTCATGTGCGCGGTCTCGTCCCCACACCACCGACGCTAAGAGCCGTTGCCGCCGACCGCCGTATGGGCGCCGTCAAGATCGGCCGGGTGTGCGTTAGGAACGCGTCAAGATCGCGCGACATCGCCCGCGAGCACGGTCAACTTGGGCCGATGGCTCAATGGCAGCCGCTTCGCCTGCCGGTGCTCCCGGCGCACGTTGCGCTGGCCATCGGCTCGGCCGTCTCTTTCGTCCGGCCGACGTACGGCGCCTTTCACCCGACGCCGGGACCAGCCGCGCTCGCCGCTGTCCTCATCGCCAGCGCGGCGGCGGTCGGCGTAGCGGTGTCGTTTGTCCGGCCCGGGTTTGCGCGCGGCCGCGTCGGGATGACACTGGTCGGTGTGAACGGGCTGACCGGATTCGTCTCGGCCGTCGACGTACGCCGCCGCGTCCTCGGTCTTCTGCTCGGAGCCGTCCTGCTCCCCGTGCTCACCGTCGTGCTGACCGGTCACCCGTTGAACCTGGCGCTCGCCGACGAGTTGCTGATCTACCTGACGGCAGTGGTCGCGGTCGCCGTCGTCGGGGGTTTCTGGCCGGCGGTCGTCGCCGCGGTCGCGGCGAGCCTGCTGCTCAACTGGTTCTTCACCCGGCCCCTCCACACGTTCACGATCGCCGAGCCCGACAACCTGCTCGCGTTGCTTTTGTTCGTCGTCGTCGCGATTGCCGTGTCCAGCGTCGTCCACGTCGCTGCTCGCCGGGCGCAGCAGGCCGACCGTAGCAATGCGGAAGCGCGCGCGCTCTCCACTCTGGCCGGCACCGTTCTCGGCCAGGACGACAGCCCGGCCGCCGTCCTGCGTCACCTCGAAGCGACGCTCGCGATCGGCGCCGAGTTGCGCGAGCGGGCAGCGGACCGTTGGGCGGCAGTCGGCTACGCCGGCGACCTCGCCCGGTCGCCCGTCTCCGTGCTGCCCGTCCGCGACGACCTCCAGCTCGTCACGTACGGACCCGTCCCAGCGGACGCCCGCCGGCTGCTCGAGGCGGCGGGGAGCCAGGCAGCCGCGGCTCTCGACCGGGACCGGCTGCGAACGCAGGCCGCCCAAGCCGAAATGCTCGCCGCGGGCAACCGTATGCGCACCGCGCTGCTCGCGGCGGTCAGTCACGACCTGCGTACGCCGCTGGCGTCGATCAAGGCCAGTGTCTCCAGCCTGCGCCAGACAGACGTCCAGTGGTCGCCCGAGGACCAAGCGGCGCTGCTGGAAAACGTCGAAGACGCCACCGATCGGCTCGACGCGCTGATCGCGAACCTGCTCGACATGAGCCGCCTGCACACCGGGTCCTTGCAGCCGTTCCTCGCACCTGTCGCGGTCGACGAGATCGTCCCGCTCGCCGTACGCGCGACCGCCGACGACATCCGTCTCGTCGAGCTCGACATCCCGGAGACGTTGCCCCTCGTCTCGACCGATGCCGGGCTGGTCGAACGCGCGGTCGCCAACCTGTTGTCCAACGCGTTGCGGTACTCGTACGACGGCCGGCCGCCGCGGATCGTGGCGACCGCCGACGAAAGCGCGGTGCGGATCATGGTCGTCGACCACGGGCCCGGCGTTTCAGCGCAGGACCGGGAGCGGATCTTCGAGCCGTTCCAACGGCTCGGCGACCAGGACATGACCACCGGCGTCGGCCTCGGGCTCGCCGTCGCGCGTGGCTTCGTCAACGCCGTCGGCGGCACGCTGACCGCATCGGACACGTCGGGCGGCGGCCTCACGATGACGATCACGCTGCCCGCCGCGGCCCGGGCCGTCCCCGTGCAGCCATGACCAAGGTCCTCGTCGTGGATGACGAGGCCGCGATCTGCCGGGCACTGCGCATCAACCTCGCGGCCCGCGACTACGACGTGACCACCGCCGCCGACGGCGCCTCCGCACTACGGGCAGTCGCACAGGAGCATCCCGACGTCGTCGTCCTCGACCTCGGGCTGCCCGACATGGAGGGCACCGACGTGATCACCGGCATTCGTGGGTGGTCCGACGTGCCGATACTCGTGCTGTCGGCGCGCGGGCAGGAAGCGGCGAAGGTCGCCGCTCTCGACGCCGGTGCCGACGACTACGTGACCAAGCCCTTCGGCATGGACGAGTTGCTCGCGCGCGTCCGAGCCGCGGTCCGCCGCTCCGCACCGACCGTCGATGCGCCGGTCGTGACCACCGACGACTTCACGATCGACCTCGCCGCCCGCACCGTCACTCGCCGCAACGGTGACGTCGTACGGCTCACCCCGACCGAGTGGCAGCTGCTCGACGCGCTCGTTCGCAACGCGGGCAAGCTCGTCACCCAGCGGCAGCTCCTCCAAGACGTCTGGGGGCCGGCGTACGAGACCGAGACCAACTACCTCCGCGTCTATACGGCGCAGCTACGACGCAAGCTCGAACCCGACGTCACGCACCCGCGGTACATCATCACCGAGCCCGGTGTCGGTTATCGGTTCGTCGTAGTGCCTGCTTCGCGCCCGTTGTGACCCGACGGGCAGCGTCGTCACATGTGCTTCCGCGGCCGCGGGATCTGGCACGATGACGGCGTGCCGGACGGGGAGCTGCGCCGTCCGCTGTGGCGGAACCTCAACTTCGTCGCACTCTGGACCGGCCAAGGCCTTTCCGACACCGGCGGTGCGGCGTCATCGCTCGCGTACCCGCTGTTGATCCTGGCCCTCACCCGTTCGCCCGCGACGGCGGGAGTGGTCGGAACGGTCGCGGCCGCGGTGGGCGTCGCGGCGCGGGTACCGGCCGGCGCGGCCGTCGACCAGGTGGACCGGCGCCGTCTGATGGTCGGGTGTGACGTCGTACGGATGGTGTGCTTGTTCGCCCTTGCGGCGGCAGTGGCGTCGGGGCACGCTTGGTGGCCGGTCGTGCTGGTCGTCGCGTGCGTCGACTCTGTCGGCGGGGTGTTGCTCGATGCGGCCGCCTATGCCGTGATGCCCGCCGTGCTGGCCGACGAACAGCTGGAGTCGGGCTGGGCCGCCGTACAAGCCCGCGGGCAGGCGTCGTCCATCGGCGGGCCTCCGCTCGGCGGCGCCCTCTTCGACGTCGGTCGTGCAGTGCCGTTCGTCGCGGACGGCATCTCGTACGTGTTCTCGATCCTCGGGCTCGCCTGCATGCGTGGCAACTTCCGCGCCGAGACAGCGGCGACCGGCCCGAGCACGTTGCAGCACAGAATCGCCGAAGGCTTCGCCCACATCTGGCGCACGCCGGTGCTGCGCGCGTTCGCGATCCAGACGCCACTGATCAACTTCGCCTACACCGGCGTCGTCTTCACCGTCCCGGTGGCGTTGCGGGTCCATGACGTCTCCGGCGGCGTCATCGGTGCGGTGCTCGTGACGCTGTCGGTCGGTCCGTTGGTGGGCGCAACGTTCGCCGCCCGGCTCAGCAAGCGCGTCCCGCTCCCGTGGCTCGTGACCGCGATCCCGCTGAGCTCGAGCGTTCTGTTCGGCGTCGCTGCCGCGCTTGTGCCGTCGCCCTGGGTCGCGGCACCGCTCGCCGGTATCGGCCTCCTGGCGCCAGCCGCGAACGTGGCGTTGATGGCGCGAATCACCCGCTCCGTCCCAGGCGACATCCTCGGGCGGATCTTCAGCAACCTGCAGTTCTGCGCGTGGTCACTGGGCGCGGTCGCGCCGTTGGTCGCGGGCCTGCTGGTGGCGCGGACGAGCGGCCACGTCGCGATCGCGGTGTTCGCGCTGGCGGACGTCGTCGCTGCTGTCGTTGCGGTGACGCACTGGCACGTCTGGGCGGCACCCGCCGCCGCATCGTCGGCCGATCCCTCTTAGAAGGTCGTCTCCATGACGACGTCGAGGTCGACGAACTCCGGGGCGCCTTCGAACACGCGGCCCATCGTCTCCCGGGCGCTGGCCAGTAGCGGCTCTCGCCGTGGGTCGTGCTCCCGGGCGCGAGCGCTCTCCTCGCTGTCGAACACCACCATGATGTAGAGCGAGTCCGGGTCGTTCTGGTCGCGCATCGTGGTCGACCGGATGAT
>JAVEEI010000162.1 GCA_030840525.1 Frankiaceae bacterium | reverse complement strand
CGGACCGCCCGCCGGTGCTGCGCGGCCCCGCGCGGCTGCTCGCGCGGTTCGACGAGCGCGACCACGTCGACGTCCGGGCGGCACTCGCCGAGCGCGGGTTGGCCGCCGACCGGATCGTGACGCTCGCGCACGCCCGCACGTTCGGCTACGTCTTCAACCCGATCAGCGTGCACTGGTGCTACGCCGGCAGTGCGCTCGGCGGTCCGCCGGTCGCCGTCGTCGCCGAGGTGCACAACACGTACGGCGGCCGGCACGCGTACGTGCTGCGGCCCGACGCGCGCGGTGAGGCTACGGTCGACAAGGCCATGTACGTGTCGCCGTTCTACCCCGTCGAGGGCCGGTACCGGATCCGCGTCAGCGCACCGGGGCCACGGCTCACCGTCTCGGTGCAGTTGCTGCGCGACGGCGACGAGCCGTTCGTCGCGACGCTGTCCGCGCGGCGGCTTCCGGTCAACGCGCGTACCCTCGGCCGGCTGGCCCTGCGCTACCCGGTCGCCCCGCTGCGTACGTCGGCACTCATCCGGCGGCAGGGGATCGCGCTGTGGGCGCGTGGACTCAAGGTGGTGGCCCGATGACGAGCGTCGCCGTACTCCTACCGCTCTCGTTAGGCGTCGCCGTCGCCGTCTTCGTCGTCGCCTGGGTCGTCGGCCGCGCTCTCGGCCGTTACAACGTCGTCGACGTCGCCTGGGGGCTCGCATTCGTCGCGATCACCGCGACGGCTTTCGCATGGGCACGGACGGCGGGCGGCGTCACGACGGCGCGCCAGTGGCTCGTGCTCGGCCTCGTCGCCATGTGGGGGCTGCGGCTGTCGGCGTACATCGGTGTCCGCGGTCGCGGCCACGGCGAAGACCCGAGGTACGAGCGGATGCTCGCGCGCGCGACCGGGCGCCGCGACGTCTACGCGCTGACCCGGGTGTTCCTGTTGCAAGCCGTGATCGCGTGGTTCGTCTCGCTGCCGGTGCAGGTCGCGATGCTGGAGCGCAGTGCGCTCGGGCCGCTCGCCGTTGCCGGCGTCGTGCTGTGGGCGGTCGGTTTCTTCTTCGAGGCGGTCGGCGACGCGCAGCTCGCCGCGTTCAAACGCGACCCCGCCAACCGCGGCCTGGTGATGGACCGCGGGCTGTGGCGCTATACGCGCCACCCGAACTACTTCGGCGAGGCGTGCCTCTGGGTCGGGCTGTACCTCGTGGCGGCGCAGCAGTGGGCGGGTGCGGTCACGATCCTGTCGCCGGTCACGATGACGTACTTCGTCGCGTCGAAGACCGGCAAGCCGATGCTCGAACGCATGTTGCTCGACTCGAAGCCGGGCTACGCCGACTACGTCGCGCGTACCTCCGGGTTCGTCCCGCGCCGGCCGCGCCCGCGCAGGTAAGCGGCCGACAGCGCGACCACGGCGGCCTCGCTCGCGAGCGAGACGACGCCCGCGGTCTCGCCCCAGTTGCCGACGTCGTCGCCGAGCTGCGGGAACGCGACGACGCGGGTCAGGCAGTACATGCCGACGGCCGCCGCGCACAGCAGCCCGGAGAGGACGAACGGCACTGACGCCGAGCCGCGGACCGCAAGTACGACGGCGAGCGCCGCGGCCACCGCGGTGAAGCCGACGAACAGCGCACCCATGTACGGCGCCTCGCGCAAGTGCTCGGGCACGACCGGGACGTGCGCCGCGGCCGCGACCAGCAGCGCGACCGCGGTGGGCCAGCGGAGAGTGGAGACCGTTGTTCTCGTCATGCCAAGTCTTCGCCGGTCGAGCTACGCCGGATCACTTCAGCCGAAGCCGCGCACGGGCTGCGGACGGTACGGCGCCGCGAGCGCGGCCAGCTCGTCGTCGTCGAGACTGAGGTCGACCGCGGCGACGGCGTCGTCGAGATGGTGTGGTTTCGTCGCGCCGACGATCGGGGCGGTGAGGCCGGGCTGGGCGAGCAGCCACGCCAGCGCGACCTGCGCGCGGGCCAGGCCGCGCCGCTCTGCGATCGCACCGACGGCGTCGACGACGGCGTGGTCGGACTCGTCGTACAAGGTCCGGCCGAACTCGTCGGACTGCGAGCGTTCGGTCGTCTCGTCCCACGGGCGGGCGAGCCGGCCGCGGGCGAGCGGGCTCCACGGGATGACGCCGATGCCCTCGTCGCGGCAGAGCGGGAGCATCTCGCGCTCCTCTTCGCGGTAGAGCAGGTTGTAGTGGTTCTGCATGCTGACGAAGCGGGTCCAGCCGTGCCGGTCGGCGAGGTAGAGCGCCTTGGTGAACTGCCACGCGTACATGGACGAGGCGCCGAGGTAGCGGACCTTGCCGGCGCGGACGCAGTCGTGCAGCGCTTCGAGCGTCTCCTCCCACGGCGTCTTCGGGTCGGCGCGGTGGATCTGGTAGAGGTCGATGTAGTCGGTGCCGAGCCGGCGCAGGCTCGCGTCGACCTCGGTCAGGATCGCCTTGCGCGACAAGCCCGCGCCGTTGGGTCCGGGGCGCATCCGGCCGTGCACCTTGGTCGCGATGACGAGGTCGTCGCGCGACGTCATCGACAGCAGTGCGCGGCCGGTGATCTCCTCGCTCGTACCGTCGGAGTACACGTTCGCCGTATCGAAGAAGTTGACGCCGGCGTCGAGTGCCTGCTTGAAGAACGGCCTCGCTTCGGCTTCGTCGAGCGACCACGGGTGCGCCCCGCGGTCGGGTACGCCGTAGCTCATGCAGCCGAGGCAGATGCGGGAGACCTGCAGGCCGGTGGTGCCGAGGCGTACGTAGTCCATTCCCCGCACCCTACGAGCGTGCCCGCGGTGGGAGTTGCGTGGGTAGCGGTCGGGAGCGACTAGGCCGTCAGCAACTGAGTGCTGGTTTGGCCGACGCGGCTATCGATCCATGTAGCGAGCTGGAGCGGAGGCATTGGCCGTCCTAGGTGGAAGCCCTGTACGACGTCGGCGCCGAGCGCGGTGAGTGCGGTGAGTGTGGCCTGGTCCTCGACCCCCTCGGCGACGACGGACATGCCGAGGTTGTGGCCGAGCTCGACGGCGCTGTGCACGAGCACCTTGTCGCTGACGTCGGTGGTCATGTTGTGCACGAACGAAGCGTCGATCTTGAGTTCGTCGACGGGCAGGACCTTCAGGTATGCCATGGACCATGGACGAGTACCCCGTCCCGAAGTCGTCCACCGACAGCCGCACTCCCATCGTGTGCAGTTGACGGAGCGTGTCGAGGGCACGGTCTGGGTCGGACATGATGGTGCTCTCGGTGAGCTCCAGGCACAGGTTGGGCGCGGGTACGCCGGCCGCCGCGAGACGTTCCGCGACTGTCTCCGGAAAGTGGACGTCGAGCAGGGTGCGTGCGCTCACGTTGACCGCGACGGGCAGGCGGACGCCACGGTCCTGCCAGTAGCGGCTGAGCGCCAGTGCCTTGTCGAGCACGATGGTGGTCAAGCGGTGGATCAGCGTCGTTCCCTCGGCTAGGGCGATGAAGTCGCCCGGCCCCAGCAACCCGCGGGTTGGATGCTGCCAGCGCACGAGCGCTTCGACGCCGAGAAGCTCACCGGTACCGAGCGCGATCTTGGGTTGGAAATGCACGACGAGCTCGTCGTTGTCGAAGGCGCGACGCAGCTCTCCGAGCAGGGTGAGGTGGCTCGGGGTGGATCGTGCGATCGCGCTGGTGTACGCGGTGTAGCCACAACGGTCTCGTTTGGCGGCGTACATCGCGGTGTCGGCCTGTTGCAACAGGTCGGGCATGTGAACGTCGACACGTCCGTCCTCACCACTCGGGGCGTCGACCGCCAGCAGGACCTCCGCCGCGGCAATGCCCACGCTGGCCTCCACGCCTACGGGAACGCCGGCGAGGGTGAACGGTTCTGCCACGGTGGCGAGAATGCGCTCGGCGACGGCGATGCCGGCGTCGAGCCCACCGTCGGGAAGGAGGACCGCGAACTCGTCACCGCCCAGACGGGCGACAGTGTCGCCGGGGCGGATGGCGATGCCGAGGCGAGCCGCGAGCTCGACCAGCAATTCGTCGCCACGGTGATGTCCGAGGGTGTCGTTGACTTCCTTGAAGCGGTCGACGTCGAGGAGCATCACCACCGGGCGAGCCGGACCGCGCCGCGCGGCCGCGATGGCTTGCGCGACCCGGTCGGCGAACAAGCGGCGGTTCGGTAGCCCGGTCAGTGCGTCGTTGAACGCCTGCCGCTGCACGGTCTTGCCGTAGCGGCGCGAGACGACAGCGAACCCGACGAGCAGGAGCAGCGCCACACACAGCAGCACCGGCGTGCCGACCTGCAAGCGGCGCCCCTCGGCATGAGCGGCGCGGAGCAGCGCGGCTGCAGTGGTGTGCCGAGCTTCTTCCAATGCACTCAGCTCGACAATGAACTTGTCCATCAACGGCGCGATAGAGGTGCGTTCGAGCTGGGCGGCTTGCGGGTCACGCCCAGCGTCAAGGAGCGCGAACTCGCGCTGGACCAGCGGCTGGTAGAGCGCCTGCAGGCCTTGCAGGTGCTTGATCGCGGAGAGGTCGCGCGCGCGCTCGCCGTTGCCTGCCTGCGCCGCGAAAGTGGCTGCTTGGGCGAGCGCACCGGTGAGGTCGGCCGTCGACTTGACGTAGGCGGCGCGTGAGGCGAGCTCTCCATTCAGGAGGTAGCCGTCGCGCGCAGCTGTCTGCTGGCTGGCGAAGAACCGCGCGTCCTGGAGTACGTCGTCCGCCGCGGCGGCCGTCTGGGTGCCCAAGATGGCGCTGTGCAGTCGCTGACTACCCCAGGCAGCCGAGACGATCGTCAGCACGACGAGTAGCAGCGCGCTGACACCAATGACGGCACGGCGACCAGACGCCCACACCGGCCTGCGCCGGTCCGTACGAACTCGAGCTCAGGTCGGCCGCACCCAGATCATCCCCTTGCCGATAATCGCGCGCAGACGAGTCGGCCCGAGATGTTCGGGCTCACTACTGAGTCTGCCCGTTAACCGGACACTGCACCCATCGGCATCAGAGGTCCGCGACCCAAGCAATCGCCACCGTCGAGAGTTCCGTTTCGCCGGATTGGCACAGGTGCGACATCGCGCCGAGTCGGCCGCCCGAGCGGCAAGAGGCTGGGACGTGCTTTGCGCTACTTTCGCGCGGTCAGCACTTCTTCGAGCCGCTGCAAGGTGGCCTGCATGCTCGGAATCCACTGCCGGCCGTCCTCGGCCTCCTCGGCGGGGATGCGCGAACCGTCCCACGTCTCCGTCACCAGCGTCGTGGCCGGACCCTCGGGCACGAGGTCGAAGACCCAGCGATGACCCCACCGGGCGTTCGGCGCACCGACCTCCGGATGCCCCGGGCCGTTCTCCGGCTCCCAGGCGATACGGCGGCCGGGCTCGAACTCCACGACATGGTTGACCATCTGGTAGGCACCGCCGAGCGGAGCGAAGAACATGTTCATCACGAAGACGTCACCAACCGCGGTGACGGTCGGCGAGTCGCTGCCGCGCAGCATCCCGGAGCCGTCCATCTCGAGGTGCCGGCGAGGCGTCGCGAGAAGCTCGAACACGGCAGCCGCCGGCGCGGCGATCCGCCGGGACGCGGACACGATCGACTGAATGTCATCTCCCATGCTTGTTTGACGACCGCCGTCGCCGAAACTCATCGCTGCGACGAGACGCCGAGTCAGTAGTCGCGGAAGGCGACCGTCAGGTCGATCGCCTCGGCTCAACGCCGTGTTCGGCTCCTAGCTCGACTCGCCACTGTGCCATGGACGCAAACTACCGTCGAGGCCTAGCAGGATTGCTCCGTCGCGACGCGCTCGGCAACCGCGCCGCTACCCGGATATCGCGCCGACGAGAGCGCCGAAGCCCGCGGCGAGAACGTGTGCCTGTCCGAGCGGGATCCACGAGCAGACGAACGGCGTCGGCTCGCCGACTCCGTCGTGTCGCTCGTGCCACAACCACTCGTCCTGGACCGGACCGGTCGTCGTGAGCTGGAAGAAGTGCCGCTCGTGAATCTCGCGCCGGCCGGGACGAACGTCGTAGTCGCTGACGCCGAGCATGCCGACGATCCGCAGGCCCGTCAGCCCGGTCTCCTCCTCGGCTTCGCGCACGGCAGCGTCCGCCGGGTCTTCTCCGTCGCGGATGGTGCCGGCCGGCACCTGTACACCGGCGACGGCTAGGTCGACGTCCCGGTGCCGGAAGACGAGTAGCTGACCCTCGCGCACGACGTACGCGACGGCCTTGCGCACTCGCGGCACCGGTCGCACCGCCGCACCGTACCGGCACGTCCAGCCGCCGTGAGACCGCCAGCCGCGCCTATACGGCGTCGAGCAAGTGGGCCGAAGGGCTGTAGTCGATCTGCCAGTCGACCGGACAACCGAGAGTGCCGTCCTTCCGGCAGCGGACTCCGACGCTGACCCAGCGAACGTCGTCCTTGCGCCGAGCGATGCCGACCGCTACGTCGAATGTCCGGCCGCCGCACGGACACCGGAGCGCCTGGGGGTGCACGTCGTCCACGATGTCCGCCCCGTCCAACAGCACCGTCTCGCCACCGCAGGACGCGCAGGTTCGCTCGGCGAAGCCTTCGTCCGGATCGAACCGCACGCGGAAGCCCTCGTAACGAGAACAAGAGCCGCACACCGCATCGACGACGTCGTCCACCTTGTAGCCGCCGGCTTGATACGCACGGAGGTACGCCGCCAGGTCTGCCGCCTCGGTGCCGGTCCACCACTCGCCCGACTCGTCGATGACCACGGCGCGCAGAGTAGCGCCGACGCGGACGGCGCAGCCCTTAGCCGGTCGGTCGGTAAAGGTCTGGATAGGCGACGTCGGTAATCGCGCGCGCGACGGTGGCGCGATGCCACCGCTGCCCGCTCGGGGTGCGGTAGCCCTCGGCGTTGAGGGCAGCGGCAACGGTGTTGAGCGACGCGCCGTCGTTGTGCAGCCTGAGCATTCTGTGCAGGCCGTGCTCGACACTGACTTCGCGCGCATCCCGCCTCTCTGCGGGGGCCGTCGGGATGCGGCCGCGCCGCGTGTGCACCTGGAAGCGGCCGTGCGGGAGCGTGCTCAGCTTCTGGACCAGCTGGTCTGGCGGCAGTGCCGGGCTCCACAGGTAGCCCTGCCCGGCGGCGCACCCGAGCCGACGGAGGAGCTTGAGCTGTCCGGCTGTTTCGATGCCTTCGGCGACCGTACCCAGCCGCATCGCCCGTCCAAGGTCGATGATGGCGGCTGCGATAGCGAACGCATCCGCGTCGTCGGTGATGCGTTCGATGAAGGCCCGGTCGATCTTCAGCGACGCGGCGGGCAGCCGGTTGAGGTAGGCGAGTGAGCTGTACCCGGTGCCGAAGTCGTCGATCGCGACGGCGACGCCGCGGCTACTCAGCCGCTCGAGGAGCTCACGCGCGTGTGCGACGTCGCGCATGGCCGCGCTCTCGGTAATCTCAAGCACCAAAGCATCCGCCGGCAGCCCGCTGTCACGCAGGGCGGCGGCGACGGTCGCCTCCAAGTCGGTCCCGGACAAGTTGTGCGCAGAGAGGTTCACGGACACCGTCGGCGTGCCGTCCAACTGTCGCCGCAGTTGGGCCATGTCGTGGCAGGCGCGGTTGAGCGCCCACCGATCGAAGTGCTGCGCCATGCCCTGGCTTTCCGCGATGCTGATGAACTCCGCCGGGCTGACGTGCCCTCGCTCTGGATGCTGCCATCGGGCCAGAGCTTCGACCCCGAGTAGGCGCCCGGTAGCAAGTTCGACGATCGGTTGGTAGTACAGATCGAGCTGGTCGTCGTCCAGCGCGTCGCGTAGGTCGTTGCCGAGGCGCAGCCGGGTCGCCGCCCGTTCGGCTAAGCCGAGGTCGAACACGTTCACCTGCCCCCGGCCGACCGTCTTCGCGTCGTGCATCGCGGTGTCGGCGAAACGAAGCAGCTCGTGCACGTCGCGACCGTCGCCGGCGCCACTCGTGCAAGCGATGCCGATGCTGGCGGTGATGTGCAGTCGCTGACCGACGAGGACAAACGGCTCACCGAGGCCACGCTGGATGGCGCTCGCGAGTTGCTGCGCCTGCGCCTCATCGGTGTCCTCACAGACGACGACGAAGTCGTCGGCGCCGAAACGAGCGACGGTGTTCGCCGTACCGGCTTCGTGGGCGATTCTTTGCGCGACTTCGACAAGTAGCTCGTCCCCGGTCGCATGCCCCCACGAGTCGTTGACGAGTTGGAACTGATCCAGGTCCACGAACAGCACGCTCACCGGCGCCGCGGCGGCGGACCGTCGCGATCGAGCGAGCGCCTGGCTGAGTCGGTCGCACAGCAAGGTGCGGTTGGGAAGGCCGGTGAGGTCGTCGTACAAGGCGCGCTGGCGCAGCTCGGCGGCGATTCGTGCCGCCTCGGTGACGTCGCTGATCATCGCCAGCGAGCCGACGGGGCCGGAGTCGTCGTCGAGTGGACTGACGCTCAGGTGAAGGGTGCGCTGTGAGCCGTCAGGATGCGGGTAGTCGACCTCGTACGCCTCTGCTCCGCGCTCGTGCCGGTCACGCAGCTTCTGCGCGACGAGCAAGAGGCCGTCGGCGTCGAGAACATCGGGCGCGGTCAGCTGGTGGACCTGCGGCAACGTGAGGCCAAGAATGTCGGCGAGTTTGCGGTTGGCGTAAAGGGTGCGGCCGGATCGGTCGCAGGCCCAGATCCCTTCTTGTGCGGCGTCCGCAATCGCGCGGTGCCGGGCTTCGGAGGCGCGTAGCGCACGCTCCGCTTCGATCCGGCTGGTCACCTCTCGGCCGTTGCTGACGATGCCCGCGATGTCGGGGTCGCCGAGCCTTTCAGTGAAGGTGTGCTCGACCCACCGCCACCGGCCCTGCTGGTCCATGACGCGGAACACGATGTCGTCGCTGCGACTGCCGGTGTCGATCGCAGTTTCGAGGGCGGCCCGAACATGTGGCTGGTCGTCGGGATGGACGAACTGCCAGCCGTCGCGGCCGACGAGGTCCGCGGGTTGGTAGCCGAAGGTAGTCGCGAAGGCGTCCGTGACCAGCAGCAGCTTTCCGGCTGCGTCGGTGACGACGGCCCAGTCGCTGGCTTGGTCGATCAGTGCCGTGAACAGGCTCTCTCTGCGCCGCAGCGCACGTTCGGCATGACGTAACGCGGTGAGGTCCTGGACGAACGTGGCGACGGCGTAGGGCTCGCCGTCCGCGTGGCGCAGCAGTGCCGCATGGACGAGGACGGGAAGTGCGGACCCGTCTGGGCGCGCCGCGATCCGCTCCCAGGTATCAGCCTCACAGTCGCCTCGGAGAACGGCCTGTAGTTGTTCGTCCGCCGTTCCGCCATCGCTTGGGTGGGTGAGGCCGGACAGCGGAATGGCTTCGAGTTCGGCGCGGCTCCGTCCGAGCAGAAGGCACAGTGCGTCGTTGACGATGTCGAACCGTCCCTGCAGGTCGACCATCGCCTGCGGCATAGGGGAGTTGTTGAAGCGGGCCCGAAACCGTTCTTCGCTCGCTTGCAGGCTCGCCATCGTCGCGACTTGGGCGCTTACGTCGCGGGTGATACCGCTGATGCCGACGACGTCGCCGGAGTCGTTGCGCACCGGCGACAGTCGCAGCGACGTGTGGATCAGCTGCCCGTCTTTGCGTACGCGCTTCGTGGTCAGCGGGTCGGCGGAAGTGCCGGCGGCCGCGCGTTCCATCGCTGCCCGCATTTCCGGCAGCCGGTCCGGAGGCACGATCGACGCGACGTCCCTGCCGATGAGCTCGGCCGGCTCGTAACCGAACAGTTCTCGTACGGCCGGGTTGGCGTGGCGGATCAGTCCGCGCAGGTCGGTCTCGATGATCGCGTCGTCTGAACCTTCGACGATGGCAGCCAACCGCGACTCTGTGGTGCTGCTCATCTCGTTATTTCCCCGGTTGGCCGACGCTTCTGGATATGTCCAGTGTCGAGCCGGGTATCCGGGCAGCGGATGGACAAACCATCACTTGCGGGTGGACGGACCGTCCGTTTCCCGCAGCAGGTCGATCAGCTCCTGCTGTGACCCCACCCCGAACTTCGAGAATACGGCGGAGAGGTGGTTGCGCACCGTGCTCTGACTGACGAATAGCGCCTTTGCGATCGCCGGCACCCGGTCGCCGGCGACCAGCCGCCCGACAATCTCGAGCTCGCGGGAGGACAACGGACGACGAGGACGGGCGCTCCGACGGAACGCGCTGGTGACCCGAGAGGTTGCCGCGGCGTCTATGGTCAGCGCGAACTTACGCATGAGGTCCTGCAGGTGGCCGTGCGACGCACCCGAGTCAGAACGGATGAGGCCGTCCCCGGGCAGCACCATGAACCCGACGCTCGGTGCCGGCTCCAGGGGTACGACGAGCAGCTGACAAAACGAGTCCTCGGCCGCATCAGCAGGCTGGGGTTCTCCGTCGCCGCGGACACGGCAACGGGCGCTGAACGTGACGCCCCGCCCGGTCTGCGTCGCCTCCGCCACGGCGAGCAGCATCGTCGCCGCATCCCCCGGGTCGATCAGTGTCAGGATCGAGCGGCCGACCAGGTGCTCTGGAGACAGATCGAGCAGCGTCTCGACGTCGCTGCTGATGCGCTCCACATGGAGCGCAGCGTCGGTCGTGCCGAGCACCAGTGGCACGTCGCCGTCTCGCACCGCCGGGAACAGCGGCACCGCACGGTCCTCGGCTGAGATCAACACGGCGAGCGCATAGGTGACACGCTCCGCGGCGTCAACAGCACGAACCCAGACCTGCAGCGGCTGGCCGGTGCGCTCGACCGTCCGCTTGGTCTCGTACCCGGAGATTCGCCCGGCGCGCATGAGATCCAAGCCGCCGCTGGGCCGGTCGCCGAGGAACTCCTCCAGATGCCGACCGACCGGCGACTCGGCGCCGCCGGTGAGCAACTCGGCGGCCGCGTCGCTCGCGGCGACGATCCGTTCCGACGGCAGTTCCAAGATGACCGCGGGCAGCGGGCTTCGATCGACGAGGGCGACGAGCTCGTCCAAGCGCTCGGCAGCGTCGGCGGATCCGCTAGGGGTGCGCACCGCAACTCCCTCTCGCCGACGATCGGGCGGGTACGACACTGCCCGTCCCGGACCGATTGCGCAACCGGGGGTCCCGGCGCTATGCCGCGGCGAACTAGTTACGCGCGTTCGCGGAGCTGCCTCGGAGTTACCACGTAACGAGTACTTCGCCCGCACGGACATGACGGATTCCGGTCGTTTCCGCCGCGACCGGTGCAGCCGCTGGGCATTGAGCCCGACGCATCGTCCGTCCTTCAATCACCGCCGCGTCGGTGGCACAAGCGTCAGGAGCATCACCACATGGGCAACCACGCCGCAACACTCCCCCGGCGCCGCGTCAGCGGACGCAAGAAAGCCGTGGCCGCGTTGGGCATCACCGCTGCCGCGGCCAGTCTGCTGGGCTCGGGCATCTACGCAAGCTGGAGCACCAGCAGCGCGATCGCCAGCGGCAGCTACAACGCCGCCACCGCCGGTAGCTCGTTCTCCGAGACGGGCACCAACGCCTTCGACACCGCAGTGTCGAACATGGTTCCGGGCGACTACACCGTCCACTACACCGATCTGAACAACGACGGCAGCGTCGCCCAGCAGTTCACGGGTGCCGTCGACGGCGTCGGCGCCCTCGCCGGCTCCGGCGGGCTGACGGTGGCGATCGACAGCTGCTCGTCCAGCTGGAACCAAGCCGACGGCAGCTGCGGCAACAGCGGCAGCGTGACCGCCGTGCTGCCGGCGACGGAGGTGTCCGCGACGCCTGCCGTCACCTTCGGCCAGATCTCCGGCGGCAGCTCGATGCACCTCAAGGTGACCATCACCCTCCCGTCGGATGCGCCGAGCCGCCTCGCCGGCGCCACCGGCACCGTCACCGTGCACGAGACGGCGGGCATCTCCGCCACCGGCAGCGACCGCTCCGCCGGCTAACCCGGGCGTCGGATGGGGCGGGGCGGCGAGCACCCGCCCCATCCGCGCTCTCACCCGCACTCGATAGAGGAGAGCAACATGCAGCTACCAGCCGCAGTTCGAACCACCCTCGTCATCACGGTCTGCCTCCTCGCCGCACTCGCCCTCGCAGCCGTGGCCGCCGTCCGCACCGACCGGGTCAGATGCCTGCGCGTGCTGACCGGGTCGATGAGCCCGACAGTGCCGGCCGGGTCACTCGTCGCCGGCACCCGCATCAGCGCCGCCGGCGTACGGGTCGGCGACATCGTGATGTTCGTGCCGCCACCGCCGTACCGGGCGCCGGGCGGCGACCCGATCGCGCACCGCATCGTCCGCATCGCGTCACGGCACGGCGACCGCTATCTGACGACGAAAGGCGACGCGAACCCCGTAGCCGACCCTTGGCTCATCGACGCCAAGCACTCGACGCTGTACCGCGTCCAGTGGCACTCGGCCACCGCCGGCACCGCCCTTGGCGCGGCACACAAGTGGGGTCCGGCGAGTGCCGCCGGATTGCTCGTCGTTCCCGCGTGGCTGGCCGGAATGCGGCGGCTGAACCGCGGGACGAAAGGACGTCACCGAAGTAGCGGAAGAAGGCATGCCGGGATGGCGCTCTAGCGGCGCAGGATGAGCTATGGCCGGAGCGGCGCCTACACGACGGACCGACGCCCTACGTCTGTCGGGTGGATCGCCGCCTCTTCGAGCCGTTGCTCCAACGCTTCCAGCCCGTACTCGACCTTGTAGTCGCGCTCGGCACCGGTGATGGGCAGCAGCCAGAGCAGTCGCGCGTGTCCGCCGCTCCAGGCACACGACTCCAGCTCCGCGCCGAACGGGTACGGCAAGCTCACCAACAGGTGGTCGCAAGCGGAGCCGGGCAACCAGGGCTCGCCTATGGGAACCGTGTGGCCCTCGTCGAGCCGTTGCCCCGCCGGACCCGCGTGGTAGTACGCCGTCATCGCTACGAGTTCCACGAGCCGCCGATTCCGCTCGGGCGCCGTTAGCAAGAACTCCAGACCGTGCCCGTCCGGCGAGTGGACTGCCTCCCAGACTCCGACGCTGGCATAGGTCCATCCCGCGTACTTCGGACCGGGTCCAATCTCGTGGACGAAGAAGTCAGGCACTCGCTTCGAGATCGGCCCCACCAGCTGATGCCGCTCGGTGATCTCGTGCCCAGCGAAGAAGCGGTGATGGTGGTCGGCAACTGCGGCTGCCCCCGGACCAGTCACCGCCACGGCCTGCACAGTAACGCCGGCGGGCATGATGGGCGGCGTGAAGCTGCGAGTCATGCCGGCGGGCAGCGTGCTGTACGAGGCTTTGCTGACGGTGGGCACAGCGTGAAGGCAGCCGTCTACGACCGGTACGGCTCGCCTGAGGTGTTGCGCATCGACGACGTCCCCATGCCGACCCCCGCGTCGCGGCAGGTGCTGATTAAGGTGGCCGCGACGTCCGTCAACCTCAGCGACTGGGAGTGTTTGCGCGGGTCGCCGCTCTACGCGCGGATCGGTGGCTTGCGCTCCCCCGCCCGCCACATACTCGGCTCGGATATTGCCGGCGTGGTGGAGGACGTCGGAGCCGGCGTGACTCGATTCCGCCCCGGTGACGAGGTGTACGGCGACAACCTGACCCTGAAGGGCGGCTTTGCCGAGTACGCGGTCGTGCACGAGTCCTTGGTGGCCGCCAAGCCGGCCGAGCTCACCTTCGCTCAGGCATCGGCCATACCGCAGGCCGGGGCTATCGCGCTGCGGGGTACCGCCGGTGCGACCGCAGGCCGGCGCTTGCTGCTCAACGGTGGCGGCGGGGGTTCCGGGTCGTTCGCGATACAGCTGGCCAAGGGGATGGGCGCGCACGTGACCGGTGTCGACAACGCAGGCAAGTTGGACTTCATGCGGTCGCTCGGTGCGGACGAGGTCGTCGACTACCAACGGGAGGACTTCACTCGCCTTGAGCCGTACGACCTCATCCTCGACTTGGTGGCGCACCGGTCAGTCTTCGCGTACCGGCGCGCTCTTGTACGCGGCGGCCAGTACCACTGTGTCGGCGGCTCTGCGGCAGCGTTGCTGCGCGTCCTGACCGTCGGCTCGATGCTCGGTCGGCTCACCGGCCGCCGACTCGGCGTGCTCACCGTGCGTCAGGGCCCGGCTGCGTTCGCGCCGATCGCGGACCGCTGCGTGTCCGGCGACATCAAGATCCACATCGACCGCACCTTTAGGCTGGAGGACGTCGCTGAGGCTCTGGCCCATGTCGGCGAGGGGCGGGCCCTCGGCAAGGTCGTCGTTGAGATGCGCTGAGCTAGACCGGCAGGTCACGCGGCCACGCTCTCTGCGAGGATGGGTCCCGTGAATCCGGGTCCGCTCCATGCTGCGCGAAAGCGTCACCGGCCGGACGCGGCGCGCTCGTCGGGCCCGCGTTGCGGGAAGTAGACCCAGAGGCAGTGGACACTTCTCGCTGGTTTCTGACGGCCCAAGAACGTGGCAATGCTGCTACCGGGCTCCGGCCGTGGACCGACGGAAACGTAGCGACGCCGCTCGTGCACGGCAGCACGTACTTCACCGCGCTGCGGACTGCGGTCAGCCAGCTCGAGCCGGGCGACCTGCTTCTGTTCACCGACTGGCGCGGCGACCCGGACGAACGACTGTCAGACGACGGCGCGGGCTCGGTCGCTGAGCTCTTCAGCGCGGCGGCGGCACGCGGCGTCGACGTACGTGGTCTGCTCTGGTACTCGCATTGGGATCGACTGGCGTTCAGCGCCGCCGAGAACCGCAACCTTGGCGACGCGGTGACGCAGGCAGGTGGCGAGTGCCTGCTCGATATGCGGGTGCGCGTCGGTGGATCGCATCACCAAAAATTCGTCGTGCTGAGACACCGGGAGCGACCCGAGCGCGACGTCGCGTACGTCGGCGGCATCGACCTCTGCCA
This sequence comes from Frankiaceae bacterium, assembly GCA_030840525.1. Lineage (GTDB taxonomy): Bacteria > Actinomycetota > Actinomycetes > JAFAQI01 > JAFAQI01 > BP-197. The sequence goes on along the minus strand of JAVEEI010000162.1, from coordinate 5,023 downwards.
TAGCCGGCGCGACGACGAACACCACGGCGGCGATCCGCAACGACAACCGATGGCGGCCGTCTACGGCCCGCGGCCGCCCTGGCACGACGTGATGGTCGCCCTGCAAGGGCCCGTCGTACGCGACGTCGAGACAGTGTTTCGCGAACGCTGGGATGACCCCTCGCCGCTCACCCGCAACCCGTACCACTGGACCGCGGAGCGGATCCGCGGCGAACGCCGGAAGGGCAGTCCGCTTCCGGCGCAGCTGCCCGACCCGCCGGCGGTCGGGCCGAGCTCGGTGCAGCTGCTGCGCACGTATCCCAACCGTCGCGGCGGCTACCCGTTCGCGCCACATGGCGAACGCAGCGTCGCCCACGGCTACACCAAGGCGCTGCGGCGCGCCCGCTGCCTGGTCTACGTCGAGGACCAGTACCTATGGTCGACCGAAGTTGCGCAGACGTTCGCCGAGGCGCTCCAACGCGAACCCGGGCTGCGGCTGATCGCCGTGTTGCCGCACCACCCTGACCAAGATGGCCGGTTCTCGCTCCCGCCGAACCTGGTCGGGCGGGAGCAGGCGGTGCGGCTGCTGCGCGAAGCCGGAGCCGACCGGGTCGCGATCTACGGCGTGGAGAACCCCGCCGGCACGCCCATCTACGTTCACGCCAAGGTGTGCGTCGTCGACGATGTGTGGGCGACCGTCGGCTCAGACAATTTCAACCGCCGGTCCTGGACGCACGACTCCGAGCTCAGCGCCGCGGTGCTCGACAGCGCCGTAGACACGAGGGAGCCGCGAGACCCGGCCGGCCAGGGCGACCTTGCGCGGACATACGCCCGAGAGCTGAGGATGGCGCTCATGGCAGAGCACCTTGAGCTCTCGCCGTCCGATCCGCGCCTGGTCGACCCGCATCATGCGTTCGCGGAGATGCAGGCCGCCGCCGACGCGCTCCAGACCTGGCACGACGCCGGCCGCGTGGGACCGCGTCCGGCCGGGAGGCTACGGCCCCTGACAGACCCTCCGCTCACCAAGTGGACCGAGCGGTGGGCCACCGTGGCCTATCGCACGGTGTACGACCCCGACGGCCGACCCCGATCCCTACGCCGGCGGCGCACCTTCTGAGGAAACTCACTGCGGGCGCATCGGCCAGCGTCACTGGGTAGTCCACGGCGGTGTGTAGCGGATGGTCGCGCCCAGCAGCCGCCTGTTCTTCGCGAGCCGCTGGGCCTGACCAACGCCACTTGGGCCGCGAACGAAGTTGACGGTCGTCCGGCTGGCTGCTCCATGGCGATTCAGTCATTCAGCAGAGACCGCGGTGTGCTGTGTCAACGCGCGCGTTCGTCTACGCGCGGTCCAATGCAGAAGAGGTGACCTGCCGGGTCGATCATGACGGCCAGCAGGTCGGGGTCGTGGGGCTGGTACTCCGCGGTGCGTGCGCCGAGTTCTTCGAGACGCGTGCGAGCCGTGGCCATGTCATCCACGTTGAAGTCAAAGTGGACCTGCATCTGCTCGCTGGCCTCGGGCCACGATGGTGGTCGGTAGTTCGGGACCTGCCGAAAGATCACGTTGTTGCCGTTGATGCGGATCCAGACGCCGTCGGGATCATCGCGAATCACCTCGCCAGCAGCGCCGGTCACGTAGAACTGGGCAACCGGCTGGGGATCTGCAACGTCGATGATGATCGCCGCCAGGTCGAACACCGCTTCAGGCATGTCCGTAGCGTGCCTCAGCCGTCAATTCGATAGCGGCACTATCGTGCGCGGCGCTTTCGCCGGCCGATCCACGCGAACGCGAATGCCGCCATGGTTAAAGGCACGGCTGCGACCGCCTGAAGCCATGCCCTTTCATAGACGGCGACGCCGAAGAAGGACAAGCCGAAGAGCACGCAGACCGCGTAGTACGGCCAGAGGGCCGGAATGAAGATGAGCCAACTCCATCGCCATCGCCGGGGGCTCCCGCCAGCGATGCGCTCCTCCCGCTCGTAGTAGTCGCTCACAAAGGCAGTATTCGCCGGCAGCACTCCAGGCGCCTGCGCCTCGGGCAGTTGCGCCGGTCACCGACAAGTCGCGAAGCTGTCCGCCGAATCAGCGTCGCGTCACGGAAACCGACGTCGCCATCACCGACCGGGAAAAGCGCCGCGAGACATTTCTCAGGTAGGTCAGTGCCGTCCCTCGGATCGACACGCGACGTCGCGTACGGCGACCCGCCTACAAGGTGCCGAAGCCGACCCGGCGTCCCTCGGACTCGGCGATCTCGACGTACGCAAGCTTGTCCGCGGCGACGACGAGCCGGTGGCCCTTCTCGTCGGTCAGCGTGAACGTCGTCGCGTCGCCCTTGAGCGCAGTCTCGATGAGCGCCTGGATCTCGTCGGCGGTCTGCGTCGAGTCGATGGTCAGCTCTCGCGGGGCGCCCTTGACGCCGATCCGGACCTCCATGCGCACGACATTAGTCGGACGGCCCGGTCAGACGCGCGGGTACCCGCTGATGCCGCGCCACGCGAGCCCGGCGAGCAGCGACACGGCGCGCTCCTTCGGCACCCGTTCGTCCGAGGCGAGCCACCAGCGCGCGCTCACCTCGGCGCTGCCGGCGAGCCCGCACGACAGCAGCTCCGCCTCGGCCCGGTCGAGGCCGGTGTCGCGGGCGATCGTGTCGGCGAGCGCGTCGACGCTGATCTGCAGCGACCGCTCGACCCGTTCGCGCACCGCCGGCTCGTTGCGCAGGTCCGACTCGAACACCAGCCGGAACGCGCCGCCCGGGTCGTCGACGAAGTCGAAGTACGCCTGGATGCAGCCCTCGACCCGCGCCTTGTTGTCCTCGGTCGCGTTCAGCGCGCTGCGGACCTGCTCGCCGAGCAGCTCGACGTGCTGGTCGAGCAGCGCGAGATAGAGGTCGAGCTTGCCCGGAAAGTGCTGGTAGAGCACCGGCTTGCTCACGCCGGCACGTTCGGCGATGTCGTCCATCGCCGCGGCGTGGTAGCCGTTCGCGACGAACACGGTCTGCGCGGCTTCGAGCAACAGCTTGCGCCGCGCCGATCGCGGCAGCCGCTGAGTCCGGCTGTCGGTCCGCTCCGTCACCCGTCGCAGGCTAGCGGTACTCGTCCTCGTCGAGCGGGACTTCCCGCGACGACTCGGCCACGTCGCCCTCGTCGGCGTCCCACCGCGGCGACGCGTCGGGGTCGCCGGCCGGCTCGGCCGCGGCTTGTTGCTGCTGCTCGACCGCGTCTTCCTCGGGCGTCTCGATCGGCGTTTCGAGGTCGGACATCAGCGGTCCTCTCCGGAGGTGCGGCGGGCCAGGTCGGCGTACGCCGGTTCGAGTGCTTCCGCGTACGTCGGGAAAGCGTGCACCACGTCCGCGAGGACGTCTACGCCGACCTTCGCCTTGACCGCGAGGGTGAGCTCGGTGCCCCAGTCGTCGACGGCCGGTCCGACGGCGGCGGCGCCGACGAGGGTGCGGGTCGCCGGGTCGGCGTAGAGCTCCAGCCGGCCGCCGGTGCCGCTGCGCCCGTCGACCGCCGCCCGGGCGGTCTCGCCAAGGTCGGCGCCCGCGGTGACGAGGCCGTCGCCCTCGGTCCGGCCGACGACGAACACCGCTGGCTCGGTGTAGAGCGCGCGCGGGATTGCCGTGTAGTCGGCGCGACGGCTTTCGCCGCAGAGGTTCGCGACGACGACCTTCGCCTGGTAGTTCGCGGTGTGCGTGTACGGCGCGATCGCGGTGACGTCGCCGACGGCCCAGAGGCCGGTATGCACCCGGCAGTGCTCGTCGACCGGCAGCCCGCCGTCCGGGTCCGGCGCGATGCCGAGCCGCTCCAGACCGATCCCCTCGACCCGTGGCCGGGTGCCCATCGCCGCGAGCACCCGCCACCCCGCCGGCGCCGACTCGACCTTCGCGCCGGTGCGGACGGTGACGCCGTCGGCCGTCAGCGCCGCGCGGATCGCCTCGCCGACGAACGCGGGCTCGCGCGCGAGCAGGCGGTCGTCGGTCTCGACCAGCGTCACAGAGCTGCCGAGCCGCGCGAACGCCTGGGCCAGCTCACAGCCGACCGGCCCGCCGCCGAGGATGAGCAGCCGCTCCGGAAGGTCCGCCGTCGACAGCGCGTCGGCACTCGTCCAGATGTCGCCGCGGTCGACGCCGTCAAGAGACGGCACGGTCGCTTCGGCGCCGGTCGCGACGACGATGTCCGGCGCCTCCAGCCGGTCCGCGCCGGCGAGGACAACGCCGGCCTCGGTGATGACGCCGCGAGCACGTACGACATCGACACCCGCGGCGCGCAGCTCCTTCACCGTCGCGGCGTCGTCGCGGTGGTCCGCCGCCTCGTCGCGAAGCTTCACCGCGACGGGCCACGGCCGGCCGGCGGCCGCCGCGTGCAGCAACGCCTTGCTCGGCATGCACGCGAGGTACGGGCACTCGCCGCCGACGAGCCCGGACTCGACGAGGGCGACCTTCTTGCCGCGCTCCGCGAGGCCGCGCGCGACGGCTTCGCCACCCGAGCCGCCGCCGAGTACGACGACGTCGTACGAGCTCAACTGTTGTGGTTCGCGCGCACCCACGCGGGGGCGGCGTCGGACAGTTGCGTGACAGGGATCCCGGTCATGGTGCGGGCCTACCCGTCACTCGGCCGGCGGAAGCTTCTGGCCACCGTCGAGACAGCGCGCGAACAGGTCGCCGTACTTCTCGACCCGCGCGAGTACGTCGGCACTGGTGAAGCGCAGGTCCGCCGGCTTGCGGCAGGCCTCGACCTCGTCCCACGTGACCGGCGTCGACACGGTGGGTGCCGGTCGCGCGCGCAACGAGTAGACCGCGATGGTCGTCTTGGCCGCGTTGTTCTGCGACCAGTCGACCAGCACCTTGCCGGTGCGCAGCTCCTTCTTCATGTTCCAGACGACCAGGTCCGCGCGCTCGTTCTCCAGCCGCTGCGCGAGCGAGCGCGCGTACCCGTGCACGTCCTCCCACGGGCTGCTGCCGTCGAGCGGCACGTAGAGCTGCAAACCCTTGGAACCACTCGTTTTCGGCACCGCCTCGACGCCCGCGTCGGCGAGCACGTCGCGGACG